>CAYLTF010000017.1:30988-41775 GCA_964386625.1 uncultured Akkermansia sp.
CAGGGTTGGTGAACGTCGGGTTCCCCCTTCGATCATCCAACCGAGATCGTGACTCAACCGTTGTTGCCGATCGCCTCGACCGGGCAGCCTTCCATGGCTTCCTTGCAGGCGGCTTCTTCCTCGGGGCTGGTGGGCTGCTTCATCACGTACGAATAACCGCCATCGTCCCAGCGGGTGAAATTCTTCGGCGCGGTTTCGCGGCAGAGGTCACAGTCGATGCATTGGTTGTCGACGAAGTACTTGCCCGCGACGTTTTCGGAATACCGGTTAGCAATGTCAGCCATAGGTCAAAAAGTGGACCGAGTTATCGGACGCGCAAGCCGCGGGTGCAAGCCGCATTTTCCTGATTTCACGCGGTTTTGATGGATGTCCAAGCGAGGGTCTTCGGGCAACGGGCCAATTGCCGCGCATCACCGCCCGGCCTGCGAGATCAGGGTCTCGACCAGGCCGTCGATGGTATGCACGCGGGACTCGGCCGTCGGGGTCAATCCGAGGCCCTGGAGCGCCTTGCTGGTCTCAGGACCGATGCTGACCGTGCGGAGCGTTCCGAACTTCCGCAGCATCGCCGGGAGGTCGAAGCGCTCGTGGAAGTGCTGGACGGCCGATCCGCTCGCGAAGGTGATCCAGTCGGCGCCCTCCTCGACGAACCGTGCGGCGGCCCCATTGAGGTCCGCCGTCTCCGGAAGGGTGCGGTAACTGGCCACTTCGTCCACGATGCCGCCCTGGTCCTCGAGCAGTCGGGCCAGGTCCGAGGGCGTCTCCTCGGGCCGGATCACCAGGAAGCGCAGGTTCTCGACCGACTCGATCCGTGCGATGGCATCGGCGATCTTGGCCGCCACGAACTGCTCGGGCATGGCATCGACCTGCAGGTGCAACTCGGCCAGCTTGGCGGCGGTCGCCGGGCCCACGGCGGCGATGCGGACGCCCCCAAGGCTGCGAATGTCGGGATAGGCCTTGAAAAAAGTCTCGAAGAACGTGCTGACCCCGTGCGGGCTCGTGAACACCAGCCAGTTGTACTCGGTGATGCCGACAATGCACTCGACCAGCGGCTGCAGAGCCTGGGGCTGTTCCATGCGGAGCGTCGGGATCTCCAGCACATCGGCACCCAGGTCCCGCAGGCGGCGCCCCAGTTCCGAGGCCTGGGTGCGGGTGCGCGTCACCACGACCTTCCGACCGTGCAGCGGCCGACGCTCGAACCAGTTCAGCGTCGCGCGCTCCCGCACCACACCACCCACGACGATGATGGCCGGACTGGCCACCCCGGCTTTCTCGGCGGCGTCGGCCAGCGTCGCCAGAGTGGCGTCCACCGACCGTTGGCGGGGCGTGGTTCCCCATTGGACCATCGCCGCTGGCGTCTGGGGATCTTTGCCCGCCGCGATCAACAGTCCGGAAATCTCCCGGAGGCGCTCGACTCCCATCAGGATCACGAGCGTGCCCGGGGCCTTGGCCAAGGCCCCGTAATCGATGCAGGTCTCGGGCTTGGTCGGGTCTTCATGACCGGTGACCACGGTGAATCCGGAGCAATGATCGCGGTGGGTCAGCGGAATGCCCGCATAGTTCAAGGCGGCGGTCACCGACGAGACGCCGGGCACCACCTCGAACGGCACGCCCGCCTCCGCAAGTTCGACGGCCTCTTCACCGCCACGCCCGAACAGGTAGGGATCGCCACCCTTGAGCCGGACCACCGTCTTGCCCGCCTGGGCCTTCTCGACCAGCAGACGATTGAGCTGGTCCTGCGGAATGGCGTGAGCGGCAGCCCGTTTGCCCCCATAGATGCGCTCGGCCTGGGCCGGTGCCAGCGCCAGGAGCCCGGGTTGGACCAGGGCGTCGTAGACCACGACATCGGCCCGTTCGAGGACCTCGGCGCCGCGCCGCGTCAGGAGCCCTTCATCACCCGGACCCGCCCCCACCAGATACACCATCCCCTTGCACTTCATGAGCGGACGACCCTAGCGGGGAACGATCGGGGCACCAAGGAAGGAACGGCGGCGGGTCGCGGTTCGGCCGACACCACGGATCCAGGGGCCGCGCGCGGGTCGCCGTGGATATTCCGGATGACTTGCCCCGCCCTCCGGGCAGAATCCGGCCATGACCTCCATCCGTTCCGCCAGCGGGCCCCTCTGGGTCGCGATGGCTCTGCTGCTCCTCGGCTCCCGCCAGGAAACCCGGGCCGCGGCGGATCGCGACGAAGTCTCCCGCCGGATCGACCATGAGTTGCCTCGACTGCAAGAACTCTACCGTGAACTGCACCGGAAGCCCGAACTGTCCTTCCAGGAAACCGAGACCGGGGCCCGCATCGCCGATGAACTGGCCCAGGCCGGGGCCATCGTGACGCGCCGCGTGGGCGGCCACGGCGTCGTGGGTGTGCTCACCAACGGGCCTGGCCCGGTCCTCCTCCTGAGGTCCGATCTCGACGGACTGCCGGTCCGGGAGCAGACCGGTCTGCCGTTCGCCAGCACCCACCGGATGACCAACGACCTGGGAGAATCGGTGCCGACCATGCATGCCTGCGGCCATGACATCCACATGGCCAGCCTGGTGGGCAGCGCCCGCGTGCTGGCCGGAATGCGCTCGGAGTGGAAAGGGACGGTGATCTTTCTGGGGCAACCCGCCGAGGAGCGTGGGGGCGGTGCGCGGGCAGTCCTGAAGGATGGCCTGTTCGAGCGGTTCCCCAAGCCGGATGCCTGCATCGCCCTGCACTGCAACGCCTCGCTGTTGACCGGCAGCCTCGGATTCGTGGAGGGGTTCACCTTCGCCAACGTCGATTCGGTCGACATCACCGTCCGCGGAGTCGGCGGGCATGGCGCGTACCCGCACCTCACCAAGGATCCCATCGTCCTCGCCTCTCAGATCGTCCTGGCCCTGCAGACGGTGGTCAGTCGCGAGACCCGTCCCGGCGATCCGGCCGTCGTGACCGTTGGCTCCATCCATGGCGGCTCCAAGCACAACATCATCCCCGATTCGGTCCACCTGCAATTGACCCTGCGCAGTTACACCGAGGAGGTCCGTCAGAACACGCTGTCGGCGATCCGCCGCATCTGCAAAGGCTTGGCCGAAAGTGCCGGACTGCCACTCGAGCTCCACCCCCAGGTCGTCGTCGCCAATGAATTCACGCCCGCCTTGTACAACGAACCGAAACTGACCCGGCGACTTTCGGGCATGGCTCGCCGCTGGCTGGGCGAGTCCCGCGTCCAGACGCTGCAACCGGTCATGGGAGGCGAGGATTTCAGCGAATTCGGCCGCACCGCCGACAAGATCCCCATCTGCCAGTTCTGGCTGGGAGTGGTCTCCCCCGAGGCCAATGCCGAGGCATTGCGCTCCGGCAAACCCCTGCCCTCCCTCCATTCACCGTTCTTCCGACCGGAGCCCGGGCTCACCCTGCGCACGGGAGTGACGGCACTGGTCGGCTCGGTCTTGGAGCTGGCTCCGGCCCACCCGTGACCGGCCGAGCTCCGCGGACAGGTGCCGGATCAGAAATCCAAGGCAAGACTGTCGGCGGCGATGGCGGCCTCGAGGCATTGGCGGGCCCGATCGAGAGCGGCCTGTGGGCTCAAGCCTCCGCTGCGGGTCATCCAGTGGGCGAGGCTCTGGATCAAGGCGGTGGCGTGCACCCTGCGGAACCGCCGGAACACCCGGGCCTCCGGGGCGTCGCCCGAGCAGAGGTAGCGGAAGGCGTCCTCGGTTCCGCAGGCCTCCTCGATGTCCTCCGAGGCGAAAAGCCCCCGCGAATAGGCATGCACCACGATGCTGGCCAGCATCCGGGTGGCCAGCACCGGGGTGCCAGGACCGACCTGGAATCCCAGATTGGGCCACGAAGTCGAGCCCACCGCATCCAAGACCCGGCTCAGCTGTTCGCCTTGCGGGAAGCCACCCGAGGCGCCACCACCCGCATCACAACCCTCCGAATGGGAACCGAGGTTCATGGACAAAATCTGGGCGTGCCCTGTGACAATCCGGTGACGGCAGCGCGACGATGGTGTCAGAAAACAACGAGCTCCGGCTTGAAGTGCCTCTGAGCCTCGGGATTCCCCCAGCCTTGGATTCCGGCCATGTCGGCCAAGGGGCTGTCACCACCGATCCAGTTTCATATCAACCAATCAGGATGCGTTGATTTATCTATTGGCCCCTCTCGACGGCTCCGATAACCTGCGGCCATGTCGAATCGGTCGGAAGCTCAATCACGTTCGTGGACTCGGGGCCAGGGATTCGTGGACCTGCTGGATCAGCGCATCGCCATCATCGATGGCGCGATGGGCACGGTCATCCAGCGCTACAAGCTCGGCGAGGCCCAGTTCCGGGGCGACCGGTTCCGCGACTGGAAGGGCAAGGACCTCAAGGGCAACAACGAGTTGCTCCAGATCACCCAGCCGCAGGTCATCGAGGAGATCCACCGGCACTACCTCGAGGCGGGCGCCGACCTGATCGAGACCAACACCTTCTCGGCCACCACCATCGGCCAGCACGACTTCTTCTTCCGACACGCCGAGGGCCGCAAGGACCAGGCCTTCTTCAACGAGGTGATCGTCGACCCGTTCCTGCGCGAACTCACCCGCGAGATGAACCTCGCCTCGGCCCGGTTGGCCCGCCGGGCGGCCGACACGGTGGCGGCAGCCACGGGCATCCCGCGCTACGTCGCCGGGGCCATCGGACCGATGCCGGTCACCACGTCGATCTCGCCTGACGTGAACGATGCCGGGTTCCGCTCCGTGAACTTCGAGCAATTGGTCACCGCCTACACCGAGCAGGTCGAGGCGTTGATCGAGGGCGGCGTGGACGTGCTGCTGGTGGAGACCATCTTCGACACGCTCAACGCCAAGGCCGCCCTCTTCGCCATCCAGCAGGTGCAGGACCGCCTGCAGGTCCGCCTGCCGTTGATGATCTCGGGCACCATCACCGACCTGTCGGGCCGCACGCTCACGGGCCAGACGGTGGAGGCCTTCTGGAACTCCGTGCGGCATGCCGAACCCATCACCATCGGCTTCAACTGCGCCCTCGGGCCCAAGGAGATGCGGGCCTACGTGCAGGAACTGCACCGCATCGCCGACACCCGCATCTGCGTGTACCCCAATGCCGGCCTGCCCGACCCGCTGTCGCCGACGGGATTCCCGGAGACCCCGGAGACCCTCGCGCCCCAGATCCGGCCGTGGGCCGAGGAAGGCTGGCTCAACGTGGTCGGCGGCTGCTGCGGCACCACCCCGCCCCACATCCGGGCCATCGCCGAGGCCGTGAAGGGCCTGGCCCCGCGCCAGGTGCCCACGCTGGAACCGCTCCTGCGCCTCAGCGGCATGGAGGCCTTCAACCAGACCCGCGAGACCAATTTCATCAACATCGGGGAGCGAGCCAACGTCACGGGCTCGCCGAAGTTCTCCAAGCTCATCCTCGCCGGCGACTACGACTCGGCCCTCGAGATCTGCAAACAGCAGGTCGAGGCCGGCGCCCAGATCATCGACATCAACATGGACGAGGGAATGCTCGACGGCGCCGCGGCCATGTCGAAGTTCCTCAACCTCATCGCCGCCGAGCCCGACATCGCGCGGGTGCCGATCATGGTCGACTCCTCGAAGTGGTCGGTGCTGGAGACCGGCCTGCGCTGCCTCCAGGGCAAGGGCATCGTGAACTCCATCTCGCTCAAGGAGGGCGAGGAGCGGTTCCTCGAGCAGGCCAAGCTGATCCGCCGCTACGGGGCGGCCGTGGTGGTCATGGCCTTCGACGAGCAGGGCCAGGCCGATTCCTTCGAGCGGCGCATCGAGATCTGCCGGCGCAGCTACGAGCTCCTCACCCGCAAGGCGCAGTTCCCGCCCCAGGACATCATCTTCGACCCGAACATCCTCACGGTGGCGACCGGCATCGAGGTCCACAACAACTACGCGGTGGACTTCATCGAGGCCACGCGCTGGATCAAGGCGAACCTGCCCCTGGCCAAGGTCAGCGGCGGCGTGTCCAACATCAGCTTCAGCTTCCGCGGCAACAACCACGTCCGCGAGGCGATGCACAGCGCCTTCCTGTTCCATGCCATCCGGGCCGGGCTCGACATGGGCATCGTCAACGCGGGCATGCTCGAGGTGTACGAGGAGATCGAGCCGGAGCTCCGCGACCTGGTGGAGGACGTGCTGCTGAACCGCCGGCCCGACGCCACCGAGCGCCTGGTGGCCCATGGCGAGGCGCTGCGCCGCAAGTCGGGTCCCGGCGGGGCCGCCGAGGCCAAGGCCGATGAGGCCTGGCGCTCGGAGCCGGTCGAGAAGCGCCTGGCCCATGCGCTCATCAAGGGCATCGACGCCCATGTCGACGCCGACACCGAGGAGGCCCGCCAAAAGCTGGGGCGTCCCCTGTCGGTCATCGAGGGACCGCTCATGGACGGCATGAACCATGTCGGCGACCTGTTCGGGGCCGGGAAAATGTTCCTGCCGCAGGTCGTGAAGTCGGCCCGCGTGATGAAGAAGGCGGTCGCCTATCTCACCCCGTTCATGGAGGCCGAGAAGGCGGCCGCCGTCGCCGCCGGTGGCGAGGTCCGGACCCAGGGCAAGGTGCTCATGGCCACCGTCAAGGGCGACGTCCACGACATCGGCAAGAACATCGTGGGCGTGGTCCTGGGCTGCAACAACTACGAGGTGATCGATCTCGGCGTCATGGTGTCGTGCGAGAAGATCCTCAAGGCCGCGCAAGACCATCAGGTGGATGTGATCGGCCTCAGCGGCCTCATCACGCCATCGCTCGACGAGATGGCCCATGTGGCCCGCGAGATGGAGCGCCTGGGCATGCGGCAGCCGCTGCTCATCGGCGGCGCCACCACCAGCAAGGCGCACACCGCCGTGAAGCTCGCGCCCGGATATTCGCAACCGGTCATCCACGTCCTGGATGCCAGCCGTGCGGTGCCGGTGGTGAGCAACCTGATCAACCCGGACCTCAAGCCGGCCTACGTGGCCCAGATCCGGGACGAATACGAGCGCCTGCGCAGCAGCCATGAGGCCAGCAACACCCCGCTGCTCGGCCTGGAACAGGCCCGGGCCAAGGGTGCCAAGCTCGATTTCTCGGACCTGCCCCGCCCGGAATTCACCGGGGTCCGCGTCCTCGACGACGTGCCCTTGGAGACCCTGAGGCCGTACATCGACTGGTCGCCGTTCTTCCACACCTGGGAACTGCGCGGGCGCTATCCGGCGATCCTGCAGCACGAGAAGTATGGCGAGGAGGCGCGCCGGTTGTTCGCCGATGCCCAGGCCCTGCTCGACGACCTGATCGCCCGCAAGCGCATCCGGGCCTGTGGCGTCTACGGGATCTTCCCGGCCAATCGTGAGGGCGACTCGGTGCAGGTCTTCTCCGACGGCTCGCGTTCTCGCGTGCAGGCCAACTTCCACATGCTCCGCCAGCAGATGGTCAAGGAAGACGGGACCCCGCAGTGGTCCCTGGCCGACTTCGTGGCCCCCCAGGGCTCCGAGGACCACGTCGGCGCCTTCGCCGTCACCACCGGCATCGGGCTCGACGAGCTGGTCGCGGAATACAAGGCCGCGCACGACGACTACAACGCCATCATGGCCGAGGCCCTGGCCGATCGCCTGGCCGAGGCCTTCGCCGAGTACCTTCACCAGCGCGTGCGCAAGGAGTGGGGCTACGGTGCGTCCGAACAACTCACCGCCGAGGACCTCATCGAGGAACGCTATCGGGGCATCCGCCCGGCCGGCGGTTACCCGGCGAGCCCGGACCACACCGAGAAGCGGACCCTGTGGTCGCTCTTGGACGTCGAGGCCCGCACGGGCATCCGGCTCACCGAGAGCTGTGCCATGTGGCCCGGCAGCAGCGTCAGCGGCCTGTATTTCGCCCACCCCCAGTCCAAATACTTCGCCGTCGGTCGCTTGGGCCGAGACCAGGTCGCCGATCTGGCCCGCCGCAAGGGTGTGCCCGAGGCCGAGATGGAGCGTTGGCTGGGGCCCTGGTTGGGATACGATCCGGCCAAGGGGGCCTGATTCGCCCATCCTCGAAGATGGCAGGCAGTGTCCCGGGAAACGACCCAACTGCGTTTCCCGGGTTGCGCTCGCCCGATGAACTGCCAGTTTCCCTGAGCCTTTTCTATGTCGAAGCCTACGATCATTGCCTACCTGAAACCCTGGTGCGGATGGAGCGCCGGGGTCCGCGCCGTCTTCAAGAAGTACGACCTCGCCTTCGAGGAGCGCGACATCATCAACCGTCCGGAATTCTTCGATGAAATGGTCCAGAAGACGGGCCAGACCAAGCAGCCCACCGTCGAGATCGACGGCAAGGTCTTGGCCGACGTCTCCGGCGAAGAGGTCGAGGCGTGGATGCTCCAGAACCAAATCGTCCACCCGAACAACCGCGCGCCCGAGGCTCCGATCAACCAGCCCTGCGCCCACGAGATGCCCGGAGCGGCTGCGGCGGCTCCACAACCGGCACCGCTGGCCTTCAAGCGCTGACGAGGGAGTCCTTCCGACCACCGTCCGCCCAGCCCCCGCCATGCCCGACGCGCAATCCCGCTCCACCCATGCGACGGCCGGGGCGTGCCGGTGGGAACCGGGCTTTTGGTTCGGGGGTTCTTGGTTCGGGCGGACTCGGTTATCGTCGACGCGCCTGTCCGCAGTCCTCCTCGCGGCCGTGCTGGCCAGCGTGTCCACCGTTCCGGTGCGGGCCGAGCCGAACTTCGATGAAACCATCGACTTCATCCGTCGCACGGTCGAAGAACACGGGCAGTTCCGGAACATCGCGGGCGGCGGGCGCATCCGGGTGAAGCTCGCCCAGGTGCTGGGCCGACGTCTGCGCTTCCGGACCATCGCCACCGACGGCATCCCGGGCAGCCTCGACCGGAGCGAATCCACCGAGTTCTCCCTGGCCGACCTCGACCCCGACGCCACCCATGTGCGTCTTTGGTTCGCTGGCGATCGTCGCGCCTTCGCCGTCTGGATGACCGATGCCGGCCGTGTGAACGGGGTGCGACGATGGCAGGACGGCAACGAAGAGATGCCCGCCCGTTCGGTGTCATCGGGCTGGATCGCCATCGACGATGAGGCCCAGGCCCAAGCCTTGGCCAAGGCCATCAACCATGCCATCCGCCTGGCCGGCGGCGCTTCGCGGAGCAGCTCCGCCGACCAATTCTTCGGCGCCTCCCCGTCGCTGCGCAGCTACCCGGCCACACCGGTGACCGGCAATGTGTCCCATGTCGTCTCCCTCGACGACGCCGTGGCCCTCATGCGAGCCCGACTGGAACGGGAGCCTGGCGCTTTTTCCGCGGTCAGCCCCACGGCACCCGAGGTCTCGGGCCTGCCATCGATTCCCCTCAACGGATCCCCGCTCCAAGTGACGCTGCCGGGCGACGGTCGTGACTTCGAGACCAACATCATCGACGTGGTGCGGTTCCATTGGCCGACCGAGGCCAACGGACAATCGCTGACGGCACTCCTGGGTGAATCCGACGCCTTCGTCGCGGCCGGCGTCTCACCTCGGGATCCCTCGATCCTCCGCTGCCAATTGCTTCAGTTGCCGCTCACGGCGGGCCAATTGCCTCCGCTCGGAACGAAGCTTGGAGCCAACACTCCCGTACGCCTGTGGATGTCGATCGGGGAACCATGGCCCGCTGGTGCCGAGGGATTCTTCTGGCTGGCCCGCAAGCAGGACGGCGCCCGGCAGTGGCCCGTGCGTCTGGCCACGGCCAAGAAGGCCAAGGAATTCGGACCCGACGCCGTCAAGAACGCGGCGACCGCGCTCGGTCTCAAACCTTCCGACGCATTGACGCGCGTGCTCGAAGAGAACGCCAAGGCCGAGAAAGCCGCGCGCAAGGCCGACAAATAAATCGACCGTCTGCGGTGACAATTCGCTCAAGCCCAGCACCTCGGCACCCGGTCATCTGTTGCACGAGGTTTCGCTGACTTGAAACTCCGTGGACTCGCACCCCGCCTGCCTGCCCCGTCTCGGAGTTCGTTCCCTGGCCTCCGGTCCCAGACTGTCCCACGATCCTACGCGCCAAAGACCCGGCGGACGAACTCCCGGCTCCGGCGGTGGTTCTCGACCGCCGATCGCGTGATCTTCGTGCCGCCTTCGAGCGCCAATTCCACCGAGAACCGACGTGGCAGCTTCCGGGCGCGGGCAAACGCGGCGATCTCCGCGTAGTCGATGTCTCCCGTATCGAGGTCTTCCCACCAGACCTTGTCGCGGCTCTGGCGCAGATGCCACGACACGACCCGGTCTCCGTATTGCCGCAGCGCGTCCATCGGTGCGATGCCCCCACGGTACATCCAGTGCGTGTCGATGCAGAAATCCACCTCACCGGCCTGGGTGACGGCGAAATTGTGATGGTACTCGCGCCCTTGCCGCCCCAACTCCGGAGTGTGGTGATGCACCCCGAGCCTCAGCTTCAGGGCTTTCAACTCCCGTCCCAACCGGGCCAGGGCCTTGCCCTGTCGGTCCAGTTCCGCCTCGGTCTTCTCCCGGCCGATCGGGTCCACATTGCACACGATCACCTCGAACCCCGCCGCCGCCGCCACTTTCGAAGCACCCACCAGGCGCTCCACCACGGCCTCGGCACCGTCGTTGTGAAGGGCGCCCCCGGTGTACAGGCTCACCGGCCGCAACCCTTTCGCCCGAAGCTTGTCCGCGAACTCGGCATTCTTCTCCGGTCGACCCGAATCCAAATTGCCCTCGGCGTAATCGTAGCCGGCATCGCGGAGTGCGGAGAACACCTCGTCCAGGTGGGCATTCAGATCCTTGCCCTCCCGGTGATAGTATTGGCCCCACCCGTACAACTGGCTGCCAACCGCCCCTTTCCCGGTTTCTTCCGCCATCGCCCA
>CAYLTF010000018.1:0-30719 GCA_964386625.1 uncultured Akkermansia sp.
CCGACCGCCCCACCCTCACGGAGGTAGTGGCGGCGCATCAGCGCATCACAAACGCCTTCCAACTCCAGCCCGAGCAATTCCACCCGCTTGCTGAAGACACTCCACGCCGCAAGCGCGGGCATGGCCACCAGCAAGCCCAACACCGTCTTGTAGAGGGCGACGGACATGCCCTTGGCGATGAAGGCGTTGTCGGCCTGCAGGTTGGAGCCGAACTCGCCCAGCAGCGGGATGATCCCGTAGATCGTCCCCACCAACCCGAGCAGCGGGGCGATACCGACGATGATCTCCAGCACCACCAGACCCCGCTCCAGGCCGGCGATCTCCTGGCGGGCGCGGACCTCCAGGGCGGCCACATTCTCCGCCTTCGGCCAGGGAAGATGGTCGAGGATCGACACGATGAGACGCCCCAACGGCGACGGCCGGGCCTGGCAGGCCCCCCGCAATCGGGACACGTCGCCATCGGCCAGGGCATCCAAGAGCGCCCGGGGCAAGATGCGCTCCCGACGCAAGGACCAGGCGCGTTCGAGCACCAAGGTCAACGCCGTCACGGAAAGGCCCAGCAAAAGCCAGACAAAAGGGCCGCCATCCAACAATGATCGCATGAGGTTCTTGAGGGTATCGCCCCGACAGCGGGGTGTCAGTGTCAGTAGTAGTGGAACGTGAAGGTGATCTCGCGCGGATCGATCGCCTGGGCCTTGAGCACGCTCGGCCAGCGACCGAAGGGTGAAGCCCCCATGACCGCCGCCTCGCAGGTGAAGCTCAGGGTCTCGCCGACCGTGGACTCCGCGGTGCTCATCTGCGAAATGGATCCGTCGGCGTGCAACCGGAACTTGAGCACGACCTTGCCGGTGCGCTCGAGGGCGTAGTGGCGCTCCTCCAAGAGGGCCCACCATCGCTCCTGGACCGCGGCGATCATCCGCAAATCGTACTCACCGAAGGGGGTGCTCTTCACGTCGAACGACGGGGAGATGCTGAAGCGGCCGGAGCCCCCCTGCTGGAGCATCTTCTCGCCGCGGACGATGCCCTTCTGCTCCATGGCCTGGGCCAGTCGCTTGATGGGCTTGCGCCGCGGGGCCCCCGCATCCTGGGCCTGCTCGGCTTTGCGTTCTTCCTGGACCTGCTCGGTGGTGGCCTTGGGTTCGACCTTCGCCTGGCGGGTCTCGCCGGGATCCCGAACCCCGCCCAGCGGTTGGGCCGCCTGGGCCTCTTTCTTTTCCTGACGGACAGCAGTCTCCGGCGTCGCGGGAACCTCCTCGACCTTCGGTTGGGCCTGCGGCGGAGTGGGCGAGGGTTTGGCGGTGTCGAAGGTCTTGGGCATGGTCTTCTGCACGCCGGTGATCTCGGGGTCCTTGAGCGCCTTTTGCGACGGGATCGGTTGGCCCGACACGGCGTTGGCCGCGGAATAGAACTTCGCATCCTTCGGCGGGTCCTTCACAGCCAAGGCCGGATCGACCTCGATGAAGGTCAATGGCACCTCTTGCCAGGCGGGGTCCTGGGCCGGGTCGGCCGGCTTCATGGGAATCGGAGCCGTCGGCTGCACCAGGCTTTTCACCCAGTCCGGTGCCTGCTCCGGCGCCTTGCGCACCCAGACGGCCGCACCGGTCCACAGCAGGAACACCAGCAGATGGACCGTGAGTGCGATCACCGCCGCCCAACCCAGCGGGCGGAGATCCGGCCGTCGCCAGGGAGCTGTGCCTGCCAAGTCCATCATCGCGCTGGGGCAAAACTGGCCCACGGCCGGCACCGGGGCAACGGGAAGTTCACCGCAGGGGGTCCCCGGGCGCCATCAGGCCACGCTCCAGGGCGACCTGCCCCGACCCTGCGCCAAGACGCGGAAGGAGCGGCCGAAGTGCTCGGGGTGGGTCAGCGTCTGGAACGCACGGACGCGAGGGGAGGTCCATTCCGGGAAACATCCCGGGTTGCGCTGGCTCGACTCGAGAATCCGCATGAGGAACCGGGATTGCCGTTCCCGGTACCAGGGGGTCAGTCCCGCCCTCGCCCCCTCGGCTGCGACGGCCGAGAAATCGACATGGGCCGTGAGATCCACCTCGCCGGGCGAGGCCAGGAGATCGTCCGAAACCCGGTGACGGTGATAGGCCCGGAGCGTTCCCGACGTACGGGCCGGGGTCAGCAACTCGTCGGCTTCCAATCCGTAGTCGAAGGTGATGAGGCATCCCTCGCGCACTGCGGCCGAGGCCTGCCCCCACCAGGCGACCGCAGCCGGGCTCCGCTCGCGGACATACCCGTCTGGCAAGACCGCCTGGAGTTCTTCGGGCAACTCCCAGTTGGCGGGAACCGGAGTCGCCAGCGGGACCCAATCCCAGCGTCCGTCCACCATGGCCACCCCTTGCTCGACCCACCGTCTCTGGGAGGCGCTCCAGCGCCACCGCTCCACCGGGAAGGCGTCCAACAGCTCGTTGGAAACGATCACCCCCCGGACCTCGGACGGCAGCCGATCGGTCCAGGCAACGCGGTCACCAAAGCGAGCCAGGCGCTCTCGCTGCCACGCCTGGCGCGTGGCGCTAGGCTCGACGATCCGGTATCGGAAACGGGCGCCTCCTTCGTCGTCACCCGATGCCAGGGCGGTGAGGATGTCTTCGGCCCACCGACCATCGTGGGCTCCGGCCTCGACGATCTCCACCGTGCCCGAGGCGAGGCCCGGCAACCGGCACACTTCCTGACGGATCCAGTGGGCCAGCAATTCCCCAAAAAGCCCACCCACCGACACACTGGTCGCAAAATCACCGCCACGGCCCACCACCCGAGACGTCCGCTCGTAGTACCCGAGGCCGGGTTCATACAGCGCCATCTCCATGAAGCGCGCGAACGACACCGCCCCACCCGAGGCTGCGACCTCCGCGCGGATCCGGTCGACGAGGGCGGGTGCCCCGGCCGACGATCCAGGCCCAACCTCGTTCCCGATGATCATGCGGTCGATTGGACGCCAGCGCCCCCTCCGGAGCAAGGGTGGGCAGCGCCGACCGGTCAGGGTCGGGCTCCCAAGCGTCTCCCAGGACACCGAACCGCGCGTTGACCTCGGCCGGCATGGTTCATACCGTCCCAGCGCTTTATGCACGTTCTCGTCTGCGACCCCATTTCCCCGCGCGGCATCGCCTTCTTCCAGGCGCGCCCCGAATTCAAGGTGACCGTCCTGTCCAAGCGGCTCTCCGAGGCGGAGCTTCTGCCGTTGCTGGGCGACGTGGAGGCCATCGTGGTGCGCTCCGAGACCAAGATCACCAAGACGGTCCTGGAGGCAGCCCCGAAACTCCGCGTGGTGGGCCGCGCCGGCGTGGGCGTGGACAATGTCGATGTGGCCGCAGCGACCCAGCGGGGCGTGGTGGTGATGAACACCCCGGCGGGCAACACGGTCACCACAGCCGAGTTGACCTTCTTCATGCTGGGGGCACTCGCCCGCAAGATCCCGGCGGCCCACGCCACCATGGCGGCGGGCAAGTGGGACCGGAAGGCCTTCCAGGGCACCGAGATCCAGGGCAAGACCCTGGGCGTGCTGGGCATGGGCCGCATCGGCTCCGAGGTCGCCAAGCGCGCCATCGCCTTCGGCATGCGGGTGTTGGCCTACGACCCCTTCCTCACCGAGTCCCGGGCCCGTCAGTTGGGAGTGGAACTGGTCGCCGACACCGACGCCATCTACCGCTCCTCCGATTTCATCACCGTCCACATGCCGGTCACCCCCGACACCCGGGGCATGATCAACTCCGAGTCCATCGCCAAGATGAAGCCGGGCGTGCGGATCGTGAACTGCGCCCGCGGCGAGATCGTCAATGAACCCGACCTGGTCGCCGGGCTCGAATCCGGCAAGGTGGCCGGGGCCGCGCTCGACGTGTTCGCCTCCGAGCCGCTGGCGGCCGACCACAAGTTCCGCACCCTGCCCAATGTCGTGCTGACGCCCCACCTGGGTGCGAGCACCGAAGAGGCCCAGGAGAAGTGCGGCCTCGAGGTCGCCGAGATCATCAGCGCCTTCCTGCTCACGGGTGAGGTCCGCAATGCGGTGAACCTGCCGGGTGTCGACGCCAAGGCCTTCGAGCAGGTGCAGCCCTATGTCGGCCTGGGTGAGAAACTCGGCCGCCTGCTCAGCCAGTTGGCCCCGCCGGGAGTCGATCGCCTGTACGTCACCTTCGGTGGCAAGGCCCAGGAGCTGCCCGCCACCGACCCCGTGACGCGCGCCATCCTCAAGGGCTTCTTGAGCGGCACCGGCACCGGTCCCAAGGACATCAACAACATCAACGTCCGCTCGATCGCCTCGAACCTCGGGTTGACCGTCGAGGAGAAGAAGTCCGACGAGCCGGTCACCTTCAACGAGTGGCTGCATGTCCAACTCTTCCAGGGCAACACCAAGGTGGGCAGCGCCGGCGGCACGTTCTTCGGATCGCCGCAGAACCCCCGCATCGTCCGGGTTTCGAGCACGCCGGTGGAGATCCCGACCTCGGGCACCATCCTGCTGCTCAACAACCAGGACCGCCCCGGGATGGTGGGCAAGCTCGGCAGCATTCTCGCCGACCACAACGTCAACATCGCCAGCATGAGCCTGGGTCGCGAGACCGAGGGCGGACTGGCCCTGACGGCGCTGGTGCTCGACAGCCGTCCGCCGAAGGCCTGCCTCGATCAGTTGGCCGCCGACCGCTCGATCTCGAATGTCCGCGTGGTGACCCTCTGAGTTCAGGCCGTCTGCGGGAACGCCACGGGACCCGCGGCTTGGCCCGGCGGTGGCCCGGCGATCCATCATCGCCGACACCGCCGGCCAAGGCCTCGGTCGCGAAAGCCACCGAGAGTCAACCGACGAAGCCAGGACGGTAGGTGGTCTTCACCCACTGGTTGGCCGACGGCAGATTGAGAATCTTCAGCGCCTTGGAATCCCACTCCAGCCGCTGGCCCGCCCGGATCGCCAGGTTGCCCAGGAGCAGCGTCTCGGTGACCGGCCCCGCGATGTCGAAGGCCGACTGTGCCTTGGGCCCACCTTTGCAAGCCCGGATCCATTCCTGGTAGTGGGCCCCCTCGGAATCGGCGTACTTCTCGAATTTCTCCGGGATGCTCTTGAGGTCGGCGGCGGTGCGCCCCGAGCGGAGCTTCCCGCCCCCAGGCAAGCTCTCGTAACTGGTCAACAACGTGTCCTCGGAACCCACCATGAGCACGCCGTTGCCCCCGTAGTCCTGGCCCGGGAACAAATGGGACGGCGGCAGCGCACCACCGTCATACCAGTGGAACCTCAGCGCCGCCTGCCCGCGCCGGGCGGGGATGTCCCAGACCACGTGCGAGCGCACCGGTCCCGTTTCCTCGTTGGCCCCCTCGGCCGTGGCCTCCACGGCGCTCGGATTCGAGAGGTCCATCGACAAGGCCGGCACGTTGAGCAGATGGCAGCCCATGTCGCCAACGGCACCGGTGCCAAAATCCCACCACCCGCGCCATTTGAAGTGACTCCAGGCCGGATGGTAGGGCCGCTCCGGGGCGGTTCCGAGCCACAGATCCCACGACAACTCCTGGGGCACCGCCGGGCGGTCGGCCGGGCGACGGAGTCCCTGGGGCCACCACGGACCCGGACGGTCGGTCCAGCAGTGGATTTCCTTCACCGAGCCCAGCACCCCGCCCTTCACCCACTCGGCATCCCGGCGAACCGCCGCGCGCGACATGCCCTGGTTGCCCATTTGCGTGGCGACCCCCGCGACGCGGGCGGCCCGGGTCAATTCGCGGGCCTCCCAGATCGTGTGGGTCAGCGGCTTCTGGCAATAGACATGCCAGCCCTGCTGGACCGCGCGCATCGAGGGTGGAAAGTGTGTGTGGTCCGGGGTCGAGACGGTGACCGCATCGATCTGGTTGCCCAACTGGTCGAACATCTCGCGCCAGTCGGCGAACCTGCGCGCCGAGGTGAAGGTCTTGCCCGCCTGGGCCAGGCGACCGGCGTCCACATCGCACAGCCCGACCACCGTCTCGGTGGCCCCGGCCTGGGTGACGTCGGTCCAACCCTTGCCTCCCACGCCGACCGCCGCGATGCGGAGGCGTTCATTGGCCCCGATCACCCGGCGACGACTGACATAGGGGGCGTTGCATCCGGCCAGGACGGCCCCTCCGGCGAAAACGAGGGAGTCCCTGAGAAAACGGCGACGTGACGGGGAGTTCATGCTGGGAAGGTGTTCCGCAACCCCGCCCATCGGCAAGCGGGATCAGACGGCTGCGACCCGCTGGAAAACACCACCGATCGCCATGAAGCCCGGTGCCGGGGATTGTACAGGCGACCCGAATGGCTCCGGGTGACCGCGGGGAAACGCAGTCGGGCGTTTCCGGGTTGGCGACCGATCCGGGAACAGGCAGGCTTGAGCGCGTTTCCAAGTCATCCGATGGCCACCCCTGCTGCATCTCACCCCCCTTCCTGGCGTCGACTCCTGCAGACCGCCGGTCCGCTGCTCGGGTTGGTCTTCGTCCTCGGGCTGTTGGCCTTGAGCGAGGAAGCCCGCCCCACCCTCTTCACCGGACGCAATGCGGCCATCGTGCTCACCCAGACGGTCATCGTGGCCCTGGGCGCGATCGGCATGACCATGATCATCGTCAGCGGCGGCATCGACCTCAGCGTCGGCGCGGCCGTCGCTTTCAGCTCGGTGGTCGGGGCCAAGCTGCTGACCGGCGGCAACAACTCCTGGGTCGCTGCCGGGGCGGTCGTCGGCACCGGGGCGTTGATCGGCCTGGCCAATGGCGGGCTCATCGCCGGACTGCGCCTGTCCCCATTCATCATCACGCTCGGCATGATGGGCGTGGTGCGCGGCGGGGCCAAATGGATCAGCGGCAAGCAGGCCGTCTACAACCCGGAGGGCAGCGGCCTCAATGCGCTGATGGAACGGACCAACCCCCAGGGTTTCCTGCCGCTCCCGCCGGGCGTGTGGATCACCCTCGGCCTGGCGGTGGTGGCGAGCTTCATCATGCGTCGCAGCGTCTTCGGGCGGCACGTGTATGCCATCGGTTCCAGTGAACCGGCGGCGCGGTTGTGCGGCGTGCGCGTGCAGCGGGTGAAACTCTGGCTCTATACCCTGGCGGGCGCATTCTTCGGCCTGGCCGGCCTCATGCAGCAATCGCGACTCGCCCAAGGCGACCCCACGGTGGCCGTCGGTCTCGAACTCGACATCATCGCCGCCGTCGTCATCGGCGGCGCCAGCCTCAATGGCGGCATCGGGGGCATCGGCGGATCGCTCATGGGAGCATTGCTCATGGCCGTGCTCCGCAACGGCACCAACCAACTCGGCTGGGATTCGTACATCCAGGAGATCATCATCGGCGCGGTGATCGTCATGGCCGTGGGCCTCGACAAATGGCGGCAAGGCCGGTCGCACTGATCGCCGGTGCCCCTTCCCTCGGGCTTGCCGAGGTGCAAGGTCATGGGAGAGGGTGAGGGCATACCCCGTGAGGATTCACCCGCCCAGGCCTCCGTGCCGCCCTGGTTTCACGCTCATCGAGTTGCTGGTGGTCATTGCCATCATCGCCATTCTCGCCGGGATGCTGTTGCCGGCGCTGGCAGGGGCGAAGCGCAAGGCCCAGACAGTGCAGTGCCTCAGCCAGCACAAGCAGACCAGCTTGGCCCTGATGCTCTACGCCGAGGACAACCAGGATCGCGTGCCGCCGAACAATTCCTCGGCCGACTACAACCCGACCAAGGCCTGGACCCTGGGCACACTGCGCTTCGACCGCGACGTCCCCGACAACACCAACAAGGTCTACCTGCTGCAGGGACACCTCGGAAGATACCTCCAGACCGCCGAACTCTGGCACTGCCCCGCCGACACGTCGCGCTCCACGCACAACCGACGCTCCCTGCCCCGGGCCCGCAGCGTCTCCCTCAATGCCTGGGTCAACGGCACCGCGCCCGACACCCTCTGGGCGATGACCGGGTTCCGGCCTGCACGGCGGATCTCCGACATGAATTCGCCAGCACCGGCGATGACCTTCCTGTTCGTCGATGAGCGCCCCGACAGCCTCAACAACTCCATGTTCCTGGTGACTCCCGGTGAAGGCCCGGACGACACAGCCCTCTCCAACTGGCCCTCCAATCTCCACAACGGCTCCGGGGTGCTCGACTACGCCGACGGGCATGCCGAAGGACACCGCTGGACCGACCGGCGCACGACGCCTCCGATGGTCGCCAAGAAGATGCTCTCGTCGGACCTCGGGCAGGCTTCCCCGGGGAACGCCGACATCCTGTGGTTCCGCGAGCGGACGGCCTGGCGCCAGTAAACTCTTCGATTTTCGGGCGTTCTCGGGTTGAATGGCCCCGACATGGACAAGCGGTTCTACATCACCACGGCGATCGACTATGTGAACGGGGCTCCCCACCTGGGGCACGCCTACGAAAAGGTGGTGGCCGATGTCATCGCACGGGCACGCCGGAGCCTCGGGCACTCGGTCTTCTTCCTGACGGGCCTGGATGAGCATGGCCAGAAAGTGCAGCAGGCGGCCCAGGAACTGGGCCAATCACCCCAGGCCTACTGCGATGGCCTGGCCGTCCAGTGGGGATCCTTCGTCCAGTCGCTCGGCCTGAGTCACGACGACTTCGTCCGCACCACCGACGCCCGTCACCGGAAGATCGTCGAGGCGCTCCTGAATCGTCTCCATGCCTCAGGACATTTCTACAAGTCGGCCTACCGGGGCTTCTACTCGGTGAAGGAAGAGACCTTCCTGACCGAGAAGGACCGCAATCCCGACGGCACCTGGGACCCCCAATGGGGCGTGGTCCAGGAACTGGTCGAGGAGAACTGGTACTTCAAGCTGGGGGAACACCAGGCCTGGCTGATCGAATACCTGGAGCAGCACCCCGAGTTCGTCCAACCGGTCTACCGTCGCAACGAGGTGCTCGGATTCCTGCGCTCCCAGAAGCTCGAGGATCTGTGCATCTCCCGGCCGTCGTCGCGCCTGTCCTGGGGCATCCCGTTGCCCTTCGATCCCGGCTACGTCACCTACGTTTGGTTCGATGCGCTGGTGAATTACTTCTCCATCCCGGCCTCTCTCGGCGATCCGACGGCGCTCGCCTCGCTGGGCACCGCCGCACCGGCGACCGCCGCGCTGTCGGCCTGGCCCGCCGACATCCACCTCATCGGCAAAGACATCCTGAAGTTCCACGCCGTGTACTGGCCGATCATGCTCCACGCGCTCGGAGCCCCGTTGCCCAAGACCATCCTCGTGCACGGTTGGTGGCAGAAAGACGGAGCCAAGCTGAGCAAGAGCACGGGCAACGTGGTCGATCCGCTGGCGATCATCGGCGAATGGGGGCTGGATGCCTTCCGCTACTATGTCGTCCGCGAGTTGGGCATCGGTCCCGACGGCAACTGGACCGACGAGGGTTTCCGCGTGCGGTACAACTCCGAGCTGGCCAACGGGCTGGGCAACCTGCTCAACCGCGCGGTCAACATGCTCAACAAGTACCGGTCGGGCATCGTGCCGGCCGCTTCCGACACCCTCGCCGCCGAAGCCGCCGCGGCTGTCGAGAAGACCCGGGCCTGCTACCTGGCCAACGATCCCCAGGGAGCGCTGATCGCCGCCTGGGAACTGGTCAACCGGGCCAATTTGTTCGTGGAGGAGACCAAACCCTTCCACCTGGCGAAGGACCCCACCCAAGCCGAGCGCCTGGATGCCGTGCTCTACAACCTCATCGAGTCGTGCCGGATCCTGGCTGTGCTGGTCCAGCCGGTGATGCCGGCCACCGCAGACAAGATCTTCGCCCAGCTCAAGGTCTGCGGCGAGGCGTCGGACTGGAAACACTCGGCCTGGGGCGGCCTGGCCCAGGGCCATCAGGTGGGAGCACCCATCCCGTTGTTCCCTCGCAAAGACCTCGCGCCAAAATGAGCCACGGTCCGGGTCGGGCGTGATCGACGCCTGTCGAGGGCGACGACGACCGATCCCATCCAAGCGCGCCAGCATCGCGCTCGAGTCGAACGCACCGGATCAGGGCACCTTCACCTTCGAGAGCAGCGTGCGGACGATGCTCTCGGTGGTCACCTCTTCGGCCTCGGCCTCGTAGGTCAGGAGGATGCGGTGACGCAGCACATCGGGAGCGATGCGCTTCACGTCGTCGGGGGTGACGTGGTTGCGTCCCTCGATCAAGGCGCAGGCCCGAGCCGCGAGCGTCAGGTTGATCGTCGCCCGCGGGCTGGCCCCGATGCGCACCAGGCGCTTGAGCTCCGGCGCGACTCCGGTCCCTGCGGCGGCCTCGCGGGTCGCCACCACCAAACGGACGATGTAGTCACGGACCAGCGGGTCCACATGGATGGTGTTGACCAGGGTCTGGTAGCTGGAGATTTCCTCGGGCTTGACCACCGAGTCGATCTTGAGCTGCGGACGGGTGCTGGCCATGCGGTCCAGGATGAGCAACTCCTCCTCGGCCGAAGGGTACCCGACCACCACCTTGAGCATGAAGCGGTCCATCTGGGCCTCGGGCAGGGGGTAAGTCCCTTCCTGCTCGATGGGGTTCTGGGTGGCGAGGACCAGGAACGGCTCCGGCAGCGCCCAGGTCTTGTCGCCGATGGTCACCTGACGTTCCTGCATCGCCTCAAGCAGCGCCGATTGCACCTTGCTCGGGGCGCGATTGATTTCGTCGGCCAACACCAGGTTGGCGAAGATCGGGCCCTGGCGGGTGGAATAGGTGCCCTGGACCGGATCGTAGATCAGGGTGCCGGTGATGTCGCCGGGCAGCAGGTCCGGGGTGAACTGGATGCGCGAGAACTGGCAATCGGTGGCCCGGGCGAGGGAGCTGACGCTGGCTGTCTTGGCCAACCCTGGAAGCCCCTCCAGCAGGATGTGTCCCCGCGCGACCAATCCCACGAGCAGGCGATGGATCAATTCCTGTTGGCCCACGATGACCCGGGCCATCTCCGAGCGAATCCGCCCCAGGTGTTCACTGGCGGCACGATATGGCGCGAGGGAGGATGTATCAGAAGGGGCACTCATGGCGGAATCGATGGACCTGCAAACAATCCAAGAACCGGCCTCGAAGTCCAGCCTCGCACCGATTTTTCCCATGCCCCCGGGGATCGGATCGGCGGATACGCCCCGGGACGCATTCACACCAGAATGGTCTGGCCCTGAATGCCGGGTCGGGTTCCTATTCAGGGCTGAGCATGCACTTCTCCCGTTGGATGTTGTCCTGGACCCTGGTCGCGTCGGTCGCCGTCGCCGCCGACGGGCCGAGCATCGAGGGTGCGCTGGACCAGATGCGCAAGGGCGACCCCACCAACGCCGTCGCCACCCTGGGCGCCCTCTTGAAGGAGAAACCCGAAGACGTGCGTGCCTGGCACCTGCGGGCCCAGATCCGCGGATTGACCGGCGACGCCGACGGGGCCATTGCGGACCTCGGGGAGGCCATCCGGCGGAACCCGAAATCCCCCTACCTGGTCCAGGAGCGGGGCATGCTCCACTTCCGGCGCAACGACATCGACAAGGCCCTGATCGACTTCGACCGGGCCAACGAACTCGATCCGCGGATGGGGCCGCAGAATTGGCAACGCGGCATCGCCCTGTACTACGCGGGTCGCTACGCCGACGGGCGTCGACAGTTCGAACTGCACCAGACCGTGAACACCGACGATGTCGAGAATGCCGTCTGGCATTTCCTCTGTCTCGCCCGGGAAAAGAACCTCGAGGCCGCACGCGCCCGATTGATCCCGATCCAGGGCGACACCCGGGTCCCGATGAAAGAGGTCCATCGTCTGTTCGCCGGCACGGCGACCCCGGCCGACGTGCTGAAGGCCGCCGAGGAGACTCCGGCCGAACCCAAGGGCAAGCGGAAGCACCTCTTCTACGCCCGACTGTACCTGGGACTGTATTTCGAGGCGGCCGGCGACAAGACCCGTGCCGCGGAACACATCCGCACGGCCGCCGACATGGCACCGCGCGACGATTACATGGGCGATGTCGCCCGAGTCCACGCCCGCCGTTTGAAAGAATGAACCCTCCTCCGACCGATTCGCCCGATTTCGGCAACGGCCCCCGCCGCGGCTCCGAACGCCCTCAACGCGGCCCCGGATTCTTCCAGAAGCGACGCCCGTTTCGTCCCGGCCCGAACGCCCCTCGCCCGGATGGGCCGCGCCAAGACGGCCCCCGCCCCGGGGGATTCCGCGGCAACGGGCCCCGACAGCACCGATCGACCGAAGGCGGTGCGCAGGGCGGCTTCCCACCGGGCCGGCCGGACCGTCCGTCCCGGCCCGCTGGGCGTGGGGTTCCCGCGGCTCACGAAGAGGCGGCGGACGAACCCGGGGGCATTCCGCCGTCCCAGATGACGCCGCTGCAATTGGCCGCTCGGATCGTCAGCCGTTCTTCGCCCGAAAACCCGGCCGACATGGTGCTGCGCCAGACCCTCTTCCGGAGGCGAGGGCTCTCGCCCTCCGATGCCACCTGGGTCAGCCGTGCCGTGTTCGCGTTTTTCCGATGGCAGCGCTGGTTGGCCGAGGATCGCCCGCTCGAATCCCGCATCGAAGATGGCCTCCGCTTGGCCGCCCGTTTCGCCGCCGACCCGCAGGCCTTCTCGGATGACGAGCTGGTGCGCAACGCGCTGCCCGAGTGGGCGGCCGAACACCTGCCGATCACCCCTGCCCTGGCCCGGGCCCTTCAAGGCGAGCCTGGCCTCTGGCTCCGCAGCCGCCCCGAATTCACCGAGGAGCTGTCGCACCGACTCCGCGAGGTCCGACCTGGTCCTTTTCCCGACTCGCACCTCTACCAGGGGCGCGAAGACCTCTTCCTCGACCGGGGCTTCCAAGCCGGTCAATTCGAGATCCAGGACATCGCCTCCCAGGCCGTCGGTCGCATTTGCGCCCCCAGACCCGGAGAGGTCTGGTGGGACGCCTGTGCTGGCGAGGGCGGCAAGACCCTGCACTTGTCGGCGCTGATGGGTGGCAAGAGTCTCATCTGGGCCAGCGATCGCGCCGGATGGCGTTTGGACCGGTTGCGTCAACGGGCCGGGCGGGCCAAGTGTTTCAACTACCGCGCCGTCCACTGGGACGGTTCCGAGCACCCGCCCACCAAGACCCGCTTCGATGGCATCCTGCTCGATGCCCCGTGTTCGGGGTTGGGCACCTGGGGCCGCAATCCCCACTCCCGCTGGACCACGAGCGTCCAAGACGTCGAGGAACTGGCGGCGATCCAGCGGCAACTCATCCAGAACGTGGCCGACTCCCTCAAGCCGGGAGGCCGGCTGATCTACGCGGTCTGCACCCTCAGCCACGCCGAGACCACCGGGGTCGCCGACTGGTTCACCCAGGAGCGCAGCGACTTCGACACGCTGGCCGTGGTGAACCCGTTCCAGCCCGACGAGCCACCGGTGACGCAGTTGCACCTCTGGCCGCAAGACACGGCCGGCAACGGCATGTTCGTGGCGGCTTGGAAAAAACTCTGAGTGCGGGTCCGGGCGGGAGCGACGGACCCCGCGGACTCGGTTGGAGCCCACGCATTCAGCCCGATCAGGCCCTCGACCTGGATCGGGCCTGCGCACCATCCAGCCCGGAACCCGGACAAGGACTTCGTCGGCCTCGATGGGGTCCTCAGGCCGAGAGCGACCCGTGGAGGCCAGGTCCCCGCCGAGGCGGATCGTGGATCAGGCCTTGAGACCCAAGCCCAGGGTCTCGCGGCAGTAGCGGATGCTCTTCTCGAGTTCCTCGCGCTGGCGTTGCTTGTCACCCCCGTCGTACTGATCCATCGCCTTGCCACGACGAGCCACGGCCAGGAACCTCGCGAACTCGACCGCCGACTTCTTGGGGAACGCCTCCCAGAAAGAATCCTCGTAGTACGGGAATTCCACGGCGAACCCGCCGATGGTCTCGATGTTCACGGCCACCCCGGGGCACAACTGGGCATAGCGCGTGAAGTAGCGTTCGAGGTCCACGCAACCGCCGTCGCCCATGGCCGTCCACTGGACCTTGCAGCCCTTGTCGGTCTGCCAGATGCGAGAATCCCGGAGGCTGGTGGTGACGGCGTAGGGCCCGAGCTTCTCAAGGCTGTCCAGAGGGTCTTCCAGCGTCCACGCCGCGTTGCCCGAGTCCATGTTGGCCCCGACGAACTCCCGTCCGGCGCCCTCGATGAGGGTGATCAACTCGTCGGCGGTCATGTCGCCCGCATGGTTCTCAACCGACACCTTCACGCCCAGGTCGAGCGCCTGATTCCGGCACGCCCTCAACACCTTGATGGTGTCGGCGATACGGGCCTCGATCCCGCCCGGCGTGCGGCGATCTTCGCGCGCACCCAGCACGACGCGAAAGGCCGGTGAACCGACGGCCTTGGACAGGCGCAACCCCAGCGACAGGTGCTCCTCGGCGGTGCCCCAGTCCTTTTTGAAGGACTTCGAGGTGGGGCAGATGCTCCAAGAACCGAGCAGGATCTCCACACCCTTGCCGGCTGCATATTTGCGCAGTTCGGTCGCCTTCGAGACTTCCAGCGAACCGAGCGACGGCAGGTCGGTGATGAAGAGCGTGTCCAGTTTCAACCCGGCCGCGTAGTCCACCAGTTCGCGCCCCTTCCAGCCCCACCCGCGGACCGCGAAGTTGTCGATGCCCAGCTTGATGCGGTTGCCTGAGGCGTCCCGGCGGGCCGTGACGGCGGCAGCGGCGACAGGAGCCACGAAGGCGGAGGCGCCGGCGACGGTGGCGGCGGTGAGAAAGGTGCGGCGGTTCATGGTGTGCCGGGAGTTTCCACAAGAACCGGCAACTTTGGCCAGAGCGGAAACACGCCGACCCAGGGACTCAGCGCGATTGCGACTTCTCCGGAGGCGCATCCTCCTGTCTCAGACCGTAGTTCTCGGCCAATCGCCGAGCCATCCGGGCCTCGGCTTCGGAGTCCCCGAACCACCAGTGCAGGTAGGCGACGTGCATGCAGGTCCAGATCACCCACAGCACCGCCCCGCCGACCAGCACACTGTCGGAAAAGTAGCGGTTCACCTTGATTGCGCTCCAGACGACGAAGCCTCCCCAGACTCCGCAGAAATGAAGGGTGTACACCGAGAAGAACGACATGGGGCGGTCGAAGCTGAACCCGCTCAACTTGGGACTGGCATGCGGATAGAAGTAGTCGGCCTCGAGTTCCGAGGCGATGAGTGCGCGAGACCCCAGAAGGGCGTTGATGCGGGTCTCCAAAGCACGGGCATGGACACGGGCGAAATCGCAGAAGTGCAGAAAGAAGGACGCCGTGAACCCGGTGGTCACCAACCCGAACGACACGACCCAACCCGTCAGCCAGTAGTCCCAAAGCAGGAGTCCAAGGGACACCAGCGTGGACACCAGCAGGAGCGCGAAGAACTTGCGGTTGTAGGCATACTGCATGGCTCGCATGCGCTCCAATTGGCGTGTCAGCGCATCGTATTCGAGGCGGAGGCGCTCTGCGGCCAGGAGTCCGCCGGCCGGCGGGAGGGACTGGGATTCCGGGTTCATCGGAGTGCTTCGGGCATCCTCGCAGGTTCTGGTCAGGTTCATTCGGCAGATGCGTCGGCGGCTGATTCAGGAGTTCCCTCGGGAGGTGCCCCCTTGACCGCCTTGAACATGGCCAGGCATCGACCACGCTGGATGTCGTGCTGGACGATGGGTGGGGCGTAGCGGCTCTTGGACAGGAACAGCGGACGCACCCAGGGCTCCTGGACACAGTCCGATGGGGCGTCCTTCAGCTCCGGGACCCAGCGGCGCACGAAGGTGCCGTCCGGATCGCACTTCTGCCCCTGGGTGACGGGGTTGAAGATCCGGAAATAAGGCGCGGCGTCGGTGCCGCATCCGGCGCTCCACTGCCATCCGCCATTGTTGGCCGCCAGGTCGCCGTCGACCAGGGTGCGCATGAAATAACGCTCGCCACGCTGCCAGGACACCATGAGGTCCTTGGTCAGGAACATGGCCACGATCATCCGGAGGCGATTGTGCATCCAGCCGGTGGCATTCAGGCAACGCATGGCCGCATCGACGATCGGATAGCCGGTTTGCCCCGCACACCAGGCCTCGAACTGGGCGTCGGTCCCCTCCCATTGGATCTGGTCGTATTCCGGCCGGAACGATCCGGCGGCGACCCGCGGGTGATTGGCCAGGATCTGGATGTAGAACTCACGCCAGATCAATTCGCTGAGCCATGTATCGCAAGACTTCTGCTCCGCCGCGGTCCTGGCCTTGGCTCGGGCGGCTTGGAGCCGCTCGAGCACCGTCCGGATGCCCACGGTGCCGAAGCGCAGGTGCGGTGACAACTGGGAGGTGCCGGGCTCCAGCGAGAGGACATTCCGCCCGTGGTCGTAGGCGAAGACCCGCGCCTGGAGAAACCGGTCCAGGGCCTCCAACCCGGCACGCTCGCCCGCGGGAAAGAGATCCTGCGACAGCGGGTGCCCCAGTTCGTGCCCACCCTGCGGCAGAGGCAACGAGGCCACCGCCGGTGCCGGGCGCTTCGGCGCGGCGATCCGCGACACGGGCCATGACAGCGGACGGGCTTTCCAGGCACGCGAGTAGGGCGTGAAGACGCTGAAGACCGTGCCGGTCCGGGTGAGGACCTCGCGCTCTTCATGGATCACGGCATCCTTGTGCGACCGGAACCCGATCCCCTGCTCGGCCAAGGCGGCCTGGACGCGGCTGTCGCGGGCCACCGAGTAGGGTTCGTAGTCGCGGTTGACAAACACGGCGGAGGCTCCGACCTCCCGGGCCAGGGACGGGATCACGGTCTCGGGCGCACCATGGCGGATCACCAACCGGTGTCCCAGGCTCTCGAGGTTCCGCGACAACGCCTCGAGGGATCGCAGCAGGAAGGCGACCCGGGCCGGTCCCACGTCCGGAGACCGGAGGATGGCATCATCCCAGCAGAAGACCGGCACCAGGCATTCCGACTCGCTGTAGGCCTGCCACAGCGAAGTGTTGTCGGAAATCCGCAGGTCGCGCCGAAACCAATGGAGGGCCGTTTTCAAGGTCGGAAGTTGCCATCAGGCCCGGGTTGTTCAACTGCGGAAGCCGGCGGCGTTTCTCCAAAGGGGGCGGAGGAAAAAGAAATGCCAGGGTACCCACGGCAGACGCGGAACAAGCACCGTTGCTGCCTTCCGGCCCTGGCGGGGTTCACAAGTCCACGTTCCATGGGCCCTGGCACCAGCAACCTAGGGTCGGGTCGGCCTGCGGAACAAGCGGGAATTCCCTCAAACGCAACGAATCTTCAGAGACGGCCCGTTCCGCCCGGTCGCAACGTGTCAAGGAGGCCGCCCATCGCTTCCATGAACCCGTCGGTGAGAGACGGCCCATAGAAACACATGGTCCGGGACTCATAGCTGTCCATCGACTGGTACCGCGTCGGGATGACGTAGCCCACGTAGTCTCCATTGAAGCTGGTGACCGAGCAGCGCGCACCCGCGGCCCGTGCCTGCTGCTTGAGTTCCAGGGCCAATTCACCGGAGAAATCGCAGGGCGTCGAAAGCCAGACCCAGGAGCCGATCCTCAACCCCTGGAGGGTCGTGATGTCGGCCACGGGCAGGACGCGGGCGGCGGCCCACGGGCGGAGTTGGACCCGGTCCCCCAATCGCGCCTTCAGGGGCGGCAATGCGAATGCGACCGCAGCCGAGCCCAGGACCACTTCACTCTGCAATGCGCACTGCTGCCGCCGCTCCAGGACCCGGCGTGCCAGCGTCGTGCCGAGCGCCCGGGCTCCTTCCCAACCGGGTTGCGGGGCACGGGGCCCGTGGCTGCCGACCGCGCCTGCGGCGAACAAGGCGAGTCCTCCGGTCTCGGCTTCGATCACCTCCTGCCAGACCCCGGGGTAATCGCCATGGAACCGCATCTCGCCGGAGCCCATCACCGTGGCATGGGCCCCGTAGGATCCCCACAGTGCCTCCCGGCCGTCGTCGCGTCGGACGCGCAGGTAGGCGAACTCGGGATCCACCGTCCCGGTGTCGCCCACCAACCGATTCCGGATCCCCTCGGGCGCAGCAAATGCATCGAACCCGATGGCGGCGGGCCCCATCGATCCCAAAGCATCCCGGGCGGCTTCGGTCAATTGCTTCACCATCCAGGTGCGCACCTCGGGCACGAAGGCACCGCCGAACTGCTCCGCCACGAAACCCTGGCCCCACCCCCCGAGACTTCCGTGGGTGTGGGTCGCGGTGAGGTAGATCTGGTCGCGACGGAGCCCCGCCTGCGACGTCAGGTTGCTGACAACGCCCTCGGCCACCTCACGCGGCACGATGAGCAGATCCGCGGCGATCAACACGACCTGCTGATCGGCGACCTTCAGGGCCAGAGCCTTGGTCCAGAGATCTTGCCGCACGCCGACCGCCGGCTTCCCCCGGCGGGCCCCGAACCCGGCCAGCGGCAGTGCCCGGAATCGGCCCGTGACACCGTCATCGGCCTGCGCCCCCAAGGCCGGGGTCAATCGACGGCGTGCCCACCCGGCACTCAAGGGGCCCTGGTTGATGCGGAGCTCGCGGCGCTGCGTCTCCAGGGATCTGCGCACCGACTCCCTCACCGGCTCTTCCGTCCAAGGCCGTGGTGCCTCGAACGGTTGCACGACCAAAAGCAACCCGGCCACGAGGCCTCCGACCATGGTGCCTGCCAGTTTGAGCCCTGCACGCCAACGCCCTGCCATGGACCGACCTTGACGCGGCTCCCACTGCGGAATCCAGCCTCGGCCACCCGCCGCACTCCGATTCTCCAAGATCCGGACCATCGATACCGGACGGGGCAGCGAACGTGCCGGCTGTTTTTGCCGGCACCCGGGCCGGTTCAGGAACAAACCGGCCTTTCCCAGGACATTTCCGGCAGAAACTGCGGTTTTCCGCCGTTTTTGAACCCTGGCACGGACGGTGCTTTCAACCCCTCGCCATGAGTAGCGTCGCCGAAATCGACATCACCCAGACCCTCCAGGTCCAGTTGCCGCTGGGCCTCTTGGGCTTTGAGCGGATCAAGACCTACTCGCTCATCAGCAAGCCCGACCAGGAACCGTTCCGATGGCTCTCCGTCCCCGACGGCGAAGACCTGGCCTTCCTGGTGGTGCCGCCGTGCTTCGTCCTTCCCGACTACGCCCCGGATCTGAACGACGAGGACGTGGACTTCCTCGAGATCCGCAATCCCGACGACGCGCTCGTCCTGAACATCGTCACCCTCAAACCGGACGGATCGGCCACCGTCAACCTCAAGGGGCCGATCGTGATCAATCGCCACACCATGATCGGGAAGCAGGTCGTCCTGAGCCAGTCGCACTACGCGATCAAACACCCGATCCCCCAGTCCTGAGGAGCACGCACCAAGGAGGGTACCCATGCTGATACTTTCGAGAAAAATCGGAGAGAGCCTCGTCATCGACGGACGGGTGATCGTGAAGATCATCCGCACCGACGGCGACACCGTCAAAGTCGGGATCGAGGCTCCGGCGGACATCCCTGTCCATCGGCAGGAGGTGTACGACGAGATCCAGAAGGCCAACCGCGAGGCCGCCAACCGGGATTCCGGCAATCGCGTTCCCCTTCCCCAACTTCCGGGGATGGGCAAGCCCAAGGGCCAGGCCCAGCCGCCCTCCACTCCCACCCGCTTTAGTCCTGCCACCAACCAACAACACAGCAAAACAGTATGATCATCAGTTCAAACTTGGCGGCGCAATCGGCCGCCAACGACCTCACCAAGACGTCCGCAGCGCTGACCAAGTCCCTGGCCAAGCTGAGCTCGGGTTCACGCATCGTGAACGCGTACGATGACGCCGCCGGCGTGGCCATCAGCCTGCGCTTCGACGCCAAGATCGAGCGGGCCAACGCCGCGCGGGACAACGTGGCCAACGCCATGTCGTTCACGAACACGCAGGACGGCTACCTCAAGCGGATCTCCAAGACCCTCAACCGCATGAGCGAGCTGGCGATGCTTTCCCTCGACGGCACCAAGAGCAATGAGGACCGGGCGTTGTACCAGAACGAGTTCGACCAGTTGCAGAACTACATCGCCGGTGTCGGCTCGAAGGAGTTCAACGGCGTCTCCCTCTTCTCCTCGGCGAACGTCCAGTCGGTCATCGATTCCGAGGGATCGGTCTTCAACATGACCGGCGTGGACATCACCAGCGCGACCTACTCGACCGTGGTGGGGACCCCGGCCTTCGACGCCAACGGCAACGTCACCAGCACCACCGGCGGCGCCGACATCTCGTCGACCGTCAATGCGGCCACGGCCCTGGGCAACATCCGCACGGCGATCACCCAGCTGGCGTCGGACCGGGCCACCGTCGGCGCTTTCCAGTCGCGGCTCAACATGGCCAACGACCAGCTCGCCGCCACGATCGAGAACTTCACGGCCGCCAGCTCCGTCATCAAGGACGTCGATGTCGCCCGCGAAAGCACCGAGTTCTCGCGCCAGAACATCCTCAACCAATCGACCACGGCCATGCTGGCGCAGGCCAACCAATTGCCTCAGTCGGTGCTCCGCCTGCTGCCGCAGTGATCCACCGAATCGATGAGTTCCATTCCACTCTGAACCCTCATACCCCGACCCCATGACCATCGGATCCAATCTGGCGGCCCAGTCCTCCGCCAACGACCTCACCAGGACCTCCGCCGCATTGACCAAGTCCCTGGCCAAGCTCAGCTCCGGCTCCCGCATCGTGAACGCCTTCGACGACGCGGCCGGCCTGGCCATCAGCATGCGCTTCGATGCGAAGCTCGAGCGCGCCAACGCGGCCAAGGACAACGTCTCCAATGCGCAGTCGTTCTCCAACACCCAGGACGGCTATCTCAAGCGGGTGGCCAAGACCCTCAACCGCATGAGCGAACTGGCGATGCTCTCCCTCGACGGCACCAAGAGCGATGCCGACCGCACTTTGTACAACAACGAGTTCGTGCAGTTGAAGAGCTACATCACCGACATCGCCAACAAGGAGTTCAACGGGGTGTCCCTCTTCTCCTCGTCCAACGTCGAATCGGTCATCGACTCCGAGGGGACGAGCTTCGTGATGAACGGCATCAACCTGGGAGCGACTTCTACCACCTACAACGCGGTGACGCAGTCCGCCACAAGCATCTCCACCACTTCGGCCGCCACGACCGCCCTCGGCGCGATCCGCACGGCCATCACGGAACTCGCCTCGGACCGGGCGAAGGTCGGCGCGAACCAGTCCCGCCTGAACATGGCGGCCGATTACCTCGCTGCGACCATCGAGACCTTCACGGCGGCCACCTCGGCGATCAAGGACGTGGACGTCGCCGCCGAGAGCACGGAGTTCTCGAAACAGAACATCCTCAACCAATCCACCACGGCCATGCTCGCCCAGGCCAACCAATTGCCCCAGTCGGTCCTCCGCCTGCTGCCCAACTGATGCCCGCGATCGGCAGGCACACCGCAGCGGCGCCGAGCCGGTTTGCCGTCGGTTTTCACTTGGCCGTCGGTGGCGGTTCCCGGTTACCTTCTCAAGGTCCCTGGCCCAGCCATGCATCGGATCCGGAAGGTTCGCAAGCAAGGCTGAAAACCCGGGCGAAACGACTCCCGCAACGATCCCGATGAACACCGTCACGCAACTGAAGACCGTCCGGAAGAACACCAAGTCCAAGGTCGAGGCCGAGCTGTCCCGCACGGGTGGCCTGCTGCGCCTCGCCCCGGCCTGGGTTCCCCGCTCCTTCCTGCAACCGGGCCTTCGCCTCAAGCTCCACCCGGACGACACCTACGCCTATGGTGCGAACCGCGGCGGCATCGACGAGCGCTGGTTCGCCTCGACGACCGAGGCGGCCAATGAAGGTCGAGTCCCGGATGAAGGTCTGAGCTACGTGGTGGTCGGCAAGGAGCGCTTCACGTTGCGCCAGGCCGTTGAAGACACCGGCGCCACCCTCGTGGGCAAGTCGATCTGGAAGAAGTACGGCCGCTGGCCCGTGTACTCGAAGTTCTTCGACAACATGGGGCCGATCCCCCACCACATGCACCAGTCGGCCAAGCAGGCCAAGCTGGTCGGCCAAGAGGGCAAGCCCGAGAGCTATTACTTCCCGCCCCAGCACAACAACGTCGGGAACAACTTCCCCTACACCTTCATGGGCTTCGAGCCGGGCACGACCAAGGCCCAGGTGCGCAAGTGCCTCGAGGACTGGAACAAGGGCGACAACGGCATCCTTGACCTGTCCAAGGCCTACCGCCTCAAGCCGGGCACCGGCTGGCTCATCGATCCCTGCATCCTCCACGCGCCGGGCAGCCTCTGCACCTACGAGCCGCAGTGGGGCAGCGACGTGTTCGGCATGTACCAGAGCATGGTCGAGGGCCGCTACGTGCCCTGGAGCCTGCTGGTGAAGGACATGCCCAAGAAGTACCACCAGGATCTCGACTTCATCGTCGACCAACTCGACTGGGAGAAGAACGTCGACCCGAACTTCAAGGACAACCACTACCTGGAGCCGGTGCCGGTGGCCGACACCCGCAAGGAGGGCTTCGTGGATCGCTGGATCGTGTACGGCAAGGTCGACGGCGAACAACTCTTCACCGCCAAGGAACTCACGGTCGACCCGGGCATGAAGGCCACCATCAAGGACAACGGTGCCTACGGCCTGATCTGCGTCCAGGGCAGCGGCAAGATCAACGGCCTGCCGCTGAACAGCCCGAAGCTGATCCGTTTCCACGAGTTGACCGAAGACGAATACTTCTGCACCGAAGACGGTGCGAAGGCGGGCGTGACCTTCGAGAACACCAGCGAGACCGAGCCCCTGGTCTGCCTGCGCTACTTCGGCCCCGAGGTGAACCCGGATGCCCCGGCCATGGGCGCCTACCGGAACAACACCTTCGCCTGAGCAAAGACGGTCCCACCCACGACCGACCCCGGCGCCACCTCGTGGCCCGGGGTTTTGCATTGGGAACCACGCAAGGCGCCGTCGGGGCGATCCCCGGGGCCGCAGAGAGTCGCCGCGCGGCGTTGACTCCGGCAGGGTTGCCTTTCTAGCGTTCCGAGGCAGACATTCCTGCTGCGGAACGTCTCTCGATTGGTCTGAATGAAAAACTCCCTGGAAACCCGGCTCGGCCTCTTTTTCGCCCTCGTCTTCGTGGCCGCCTTCGTCCTGTTCGAGATGGTCGGCGGTGGCCGGTTCTTCGGCGGGGGCATCCCGATCAAGGCCCGGTTCGCCACTGCGGGTGACCTCAAGGCGGGAGATCCGGTCAAGCTCGCCGGCGTGGACATCGGACGTGTGCAATCGATCCGGATCGCCGACGGCAAGGTCGAGGTGGCGATGACGGTGGAGCCGGCCGCCGGGGTCCGTACCGACAGCAAGGCTTCCATCAAGTTCACCGGGCTGATGGGGCAGAACTTCGTGGCCATCGACTTCGGCAATCAGGCCTCTCCTGTGGTCTCGACCGGCGCCCTCCTCGAGAGCCGGGAGCAGCCCGACCTGGCGGCCATCATGGCGAAGTTGGAGACCGCGGCCGACGGCATGCAGAACATGACCAAGAGTTTCAGCGGCGAGGAATTCACCAAGCTCCTCGGGCCGATGACCGACATGATCAAGGACAACCAGCCGCGCATCGCGTCGATCCTCAGCAACATCGACACCATGACCACCGGCATGAACAAGGGTGAGGGCACCCTGGGCCGGCTGATGAAGGAGGACACCCTGTACGTCCAGACGCTTCAGGCCGTCACCAACCTGATCGCCTCCACCGAGGACCTGAAGGTCACCCTGTCCAACGCGCGCCAGATGGTGTCCGACATGAACGGAGGCAAGGGCACGATCGGCCGCCTCCTCGTCGACGACTCCCTGTTCCGGGAGACGACGAACATGCTCACCAACCTTCGTCAGGTGGCCGAGAAGATCAACCGGGGCGACGGCACCGTCGGGCAACTCATCAACGACCCGTCTTTCCTCAGGAACTTGAAGCTCACGCTTCAGAAGGTCGAGAAGGCCACCGAGACCCTGGAGGACACCGGACCGCTCCAGGTCATCGGCACCGCCGCCGGAAGCATCTTCTGAGAGGTCCGCTCACTTCGGTCCGGACTCGGACCAATTCCATCCGCTGAGCGCGTGGAGCTCCCGGATGTAGAGGTTCGCCCCCTCGACAGCCAGGTGGGCCCACGTGTCTTCATCTGAAACCTTTCGGCGCGAGAGGACTTCGAACTTCTCCGGGTTGGCACGGAACAGGATCAACTCGCCGCGTTCGTCGAGGGCCAGGATGACCCCGCCGTTCCCCACCATGCTCCAGTATTTCCCGAAACTCTCGCCCGTGGTCCACCGCTCCCGTCCGGTCGACAGTTCGATGCAGAGCGCCCGCTGACTCCGCAACTGGAGGTAGGCGTGTCCTTCGTGGACGATCGGCGAGGTCATGTAACCCTGCGCCTTGAACTCCCAGACCGGCGTCGCGCGGAGTGCACCGTTGTCGGGACGGACATCGATGCCCAGGGTCTTGCCACCGTAGGTCGCCGTGAACAGACGATCCGGCCCGGCCGCGGTCGGTGTGAGGATGTTCATCCCGCGGAAGGACTCGATCGGGAGGGACCACAATTCAGCCCCGTCTTCCAGCGCCGCGCCCATCATGCGGGTGCGCGACTGGACCACCAATTGGCGTCGGCCACCCAGGGTGAGGATGACCGGTGAACCGAAGGCGCTGCCCATCATCCCGCCGCCGTCCCGGAGACCATGCCACAGCACGTGACCGTCGGACTTGCGGATCCGGGCCACTCCTCCCCCGGCTTGGACGTAGACGCTGTCGCCATCCACCAGCGGCGAAGAGACGAATCCGAATGTCGGCAGATCAGTCCCGAACCGTTTCACGAAATCGAGGCGCCAGCGTTCACTCCCATCGGCGGCATTCAGGGCCACGAGGACGTCGCGCATGCCGGCCACATACAGAGTGTCTCCGTCGAGGGCCGGCGTGGCACGGATCCAGTCGCCATTGGATCGCGCGAAGAACGGAACGGACATCGCCCCCTCCCACTCCCGGGTCCAAACCACGGAACCATCGGAGCGTCGCAGGGCGGTCACCCGCTCCTTCTTCTTGTCCACGGTCTCCGTGGTGAAGACTCGATCTCCGCCCACCACGGGCCCCGAATAACTGGGGCCGAGCGGGATCCGCCACCGACGTTCCAGGCGGGAAGGGTCCAACTGCGCAGGCCAGGCTGCACCGGCGATGCGACCATCGCGCTGGGGGCCACGCCACTGGTTCCAACTCTCTCCGGCGACGATCGGAGCGCACAACAGCAGTGGCAGAAAGGAGGGGAGCAGACGGCGGATGACCGACGGGTTCATGCGGCAGGCTACTCCTCCGGCCCGATTCGTCAAAAAACACCCCTCGATCGATTGCGCGCCGGGGCGAACATGCTATCGATTCCCCGCGCTCCGGCCCTGGGCCGAGGCGCACTGGACCTCCGTCCAACCATCGACCATTGTCACCCAACACTGTCATCCACATCCGTTGATATGAGCGAACAGATCACCCTGCGTGTCGGCCAGAATGTCCCCCACTTCGAGATGGAAACCTACGATCCCGCCGCCGGCGAGTTCGGCAAATTCTCCATCGAGGAGGCCAAGCGGAACGGCCGTTGGACGGTCCTGGTCTTCTACCCGGCCGATTTCACCTTCGTCTGCCCCACCGAGTTGGCGGACCTCGCGGTGGTCCACCCGAAGCTCAAGGACCTGGGCTGCGATGTCTACGGCGTGTCCACCGACACGAAGTTCGCCCACCTCGCCTGGCGCAATTCCGAGAAACTCCTCGCCGACGTGAAGTACCCGCTGGCCGCCGACCCCACCGGAGCGGTGTCTCGCATCTTCGGTGTCTACGACTCCGGCAGCGGCCTGGCACTGCGGGGCACCTTCATCATCAACCCCGAGGGGACCCTGGTCTCCAGCGAGGTGAACTTCTACAACGTCGGCCGCGACGCTTCGGAGCTGCTCCGGAAGATGGAGGCCAACGCCTACCTCGCACGGCACCCCGAGCAGGCCTGCCCGGCGAAGTGGAAGCCCGGTTCCAAGACCCTCACGCCGAACAAGGACATGGTCGGCAAGGTCTTCGAGGCTCTCCAGTGATGCCCGGCTCCATCCCGGCCGGTCCCGGGCTGGCTGGCGTTCGAGCCCATTTCCCCCCAGGGATCCGATCCCGGATCCTACGGCGAGGTCGGTGAGGTTCGGGCCGAGGCCGAAAAGAAGAACGGACCAGGTTCCACCACTCGATGGGTGCCGAAGGCTCAACCAGCGTCGGCGCCCGTTTCGTTTGACGACGTCCGTCGTTTCCGCCCCGTGCCCATGGCACTCCCACCTCGGCCCTGGGCTCGTCGCCCAGCCCAGGTGCCACCGCTTTGCCGATTGCACCCTCAAGGCGGACTCTTGCAGCCTTCCTCCGTGGAGCACTTGGATCCTCAACTGATTCGGACGGCGGTGATTCAGGCCCTCGAGGAGGACCTCGGCAGCGGCGATGCGACCAGCCTCGCGTGCATCCCCCCCGAGGCCGAATCCACGGCCCGGATGAACGCCCGGGAAGCCCTCACCGTCGCCGGTCTCGACTTCGCCGAGACCGCCTTCCGGGAACTCGCCCCGAATGCGAGAATCCAACGCCTCGTGGAGGACGGGCAGCCCTGCCTCCCCGGGACACCGTTGCTGGAGGTGCGAGGTCCCTCACGAGCCCTGCTGTCGGCGGAACGCGTGGCCCTGAATTTCGTGCAGCGCCTCTCCGGTGTCGCCACGGCCACGGCCCGGTATGTCCGCCTCTTGGAGGGCACTCGGACCCGGATCCTGGATACCCGCAAGACCACCCCGGGCTGGCGTCGATTCGAGAAATACGCGGTCCGGTGCGGCGGCGGAGTCAACCACCGGATGGGCCTGCATGACCGGATCCTCATCAAGGACAACCACCTGGCCGCCCTCGCCGACGCAGCCCCGGACCCGGTGACCGCGGCGATCCGGCGCGCGCGGGCACAGTTCCCCGCCCTGTTCGTCCAGGTCGAGGCCGATACCCCGGAGCAGGCGCAGCGGGCCGCCGAGGCCGGTGCCGACGGGATCCTCCTCGACAACATGCCGCCGGATGTCCTGCGCGAGGCGTTGAAACGAATCGCCGGACGTTGCCAGACCGAGGCCAGTGGCGGGATCCACGAGAAGACCGTCCGGGCCGCCGCCGAGACCGGCGTCGATTTCATCTCGGTGGGCGCCATCACCCACTCGGCCCGGGCCGTGGACATCGGATTGGATTTCCTCGCGTGAATCCCGACGCGCGCATCCTGTCGGCGATGAGGTCCGCCGGAGAGGCGGGAATCTCGGGCGCGGCCCTCGCCAAGGATCTCGGGATCTCCCGGGCCGCCGTGTGGTCGAGGATCGAGGAACTCCGCAAGGCCGGCTACGACATCGAAGCCAGTCCCCATCACGGCTATCAGCTCCGGGCCTGCCCCGACCGGCTGCATGCAGACGACCTGATGGCCCGTCTCGGTCCCGGGAGGGTGCTCGGGCGCGACGTCCAGGTCTTCCAGGAGACCGCCTCCACCAACGATGTGGTGGAGAAATTGGCCCGAGACTCGGTCCGAGAAGGCATCGTGGTCTTCGCCGAATCCCAGACGCGCGGGCGCGGGCGGCTCGGCCGCCAGTGGATCTCTCCCTCGGGCAAGGGCCTGTGGTTCTCGGTGCTGCTCCGGCCCCAACTGCCTCCTGCGGCGGCCACCCAACTCACGGTCCTCAGTGCCGTGGCGGTGGCGCGCGGCATCGAGCGCCACACCGGACTGAAGCCCGACATCAAGTGGCCCAACGACATCGTCTTCGGCACTCGCAAGGTCGCGGGCATTCTCCTGGAACTGGGCGCAGAACTCGACCACATCCGCCATGTGGTGCTGGGCATCGGCATCGACGTGAACCTGACTCTCGAGGAGATGCCCGAGGAACTGAGAGCCATCGCCACCTCGCTGCGCATCGAGGGCGGACGGACCTTCGACCGCGCCGACCTCGCCGCCACGGTGCTGACGGAACTGGACGCGGCCTACGGGCGGCTCCGCCGGGGGGATTTCCACGAGATCAGCGACGAGTGGATGCGCCGATGCAGCACGCTCGGCCAGCGGGTCACCATCCGGATGGCCGACCGGGTCATCATCGGCAGGGCCGAGTCGCTCAACGAAGACGGCGCCTTGCTGGTGCGCACCGATCACGGGCGACTCGAGCACATCATCGGCGGAGACGTCTCGATGGCCAAGGGTCCCACGCCATGATGCTGCTGCTGGACGTCGGCAACACCCACACCCATGTCGGCCTCGGGGGACCTCGAAGCCTCCGCACCCTGGGGGACATCCCGACCTCCGCCTGGTCGGATGGCAGCGCGCCCGCGCTCCTCGAGACCCTGCTGCCCCGGCGCGCTCCCGACGGTCTCTGTTTCTGCAGCGTGGTCCCGAGGGTGAATCCCCGACTCGATGCATGGTCCCGCTCGCGCCTGGGTGTCGCCCCGCTCCAGTTGACCCCCCAGACGCTTCGTGGGGTCGGCATCGACTACCCGAAACCGGAGACCATCGGACAGGACCGCCTCGCCAATGCCGTGGCCGCGCGTCATCACCACGGCGCCCCGGCCCTCGTCGTGGACTTCGGGACCGCGGTGACCTTCGACGTGGTCGATCGCCGGGGAAACTATGTCGGGGGCATCATCGCGCCGGGACTCTCGGCCATGACGGATTATCTCCACGAGAAGACGGCGCTGCTGCCCCGGATACGGATCCGCGATCCCCGGAAGGTCGTCGGCCGCAACACCGAAGAGGCGATGCTGTCCGGGGCGGTCTTCGGCTACCGGGGCCTGGTCCGGGGACTGATCATCGACCTCCGCCGCGAATTGGGGGTGCGCCGTCTTCCGGTGGTGGCCACCGGCGGCTACGCCCGACTGATCGCCCGAGGGCTTCCCGAGATCGATACGGTCGTCCCTGGATTGACCCTCGAAGGCTTGCGGCTGACAGCCTTGGCCCATTGCGGAACGACTCTTCCGCGATAGCTTCGCCTTCATGGCCAAGTCTGTCGCATTGAGTCTACACCCCGGGGATGCCGCCCCCGCGTTCTCCGCCACCGCCACCGATGGCTCCGAGATCCACTCCAAGGACCTCCTGGGAAAACCGGTGGTGATCTATTTCTACCCCCGGGACGACACCCCGGGTTGCACCAAAGAAGCCTGCGGATTCCGCGACCAGTACGCCGCGATCCGGAAGACCGGGGCGGTCGTCCTCGGGGTCAGTGCGGACACGGTGAAGTCCCACGTGAAATTCACCGACAAATACAGCCTCCCGTTCCCGTTGCTGTCGGATCCGGAAGCCGTCGTGGCGAAGGCTTTCGGAGCCTGGGGCGAGAAAGTCTTCATGGGCCGGAAGTACCAGGGCATGCACCGGGTGACGTTCCTCATCGACCGCGAGGGCCGCATCGCCAAGGCCTGGGACACGGTCAAGCCGGAGGTGCATGCCGCCGAGGTGCTCGAGGCGCTGAAGGCCCTCTAGCCCTCCTCAAACACCCGGACCGACCGACACGACGCTCCCGGTGGGCTCGATATCCGGTTTGTCATCGAGGGAGTCCCTCGACCATGCTCAACCCGACCTCCGGACCACAGATGCGCCGGAGGTCGGACCTCCTGATGAACGAATCCGAAATCGCCTCCTGGATCGCCAGCCACCATCCCGCCGACCAGTTCCGCGGGAAGCGCGTGCTGCTCATCATCCCCGACGGCACCCGCACGGCCCCGATCGGTGCGGTCTTCAAGGCGCTCCACGCCCAGTGGTCCGGTTCGGTGGCCGCCCTCGACATCCTCATCGCCCTCGGGACCCACCCTGCGATGCCGGAAGAGGCCATTTGCACCCGACTGGAGATCACTCCGGAGGAACGCGCGACGCGCTACGCCTCGGTCGGGTTCTTCAACCACGAGTGGGACAATCCCGCGGCCCTGAAGACGCTTGGAGTGATTCCGGCCGACGAGATCCGAACCCTCTCCGACGGGCTCTTCGCGATGGATGTGCCTGTATCCATCAACCGTCGGGTCTTCGATTACGATCAGATCGTGATCGTGGGGCCGGTGTTTCCGCACGAGGTGGTGGGCTTCAGCGGCGGCAACAAGTATCTGTTCCCCGGGGTCAGCGGTCCGGAGATCCTCAACTTCTTCCATTGGTTGGGCGCGGTGATCACCACGGTGGGAGTCATCGGCCAGAAGTGGACACCGGTGCGGCGGGTGGTGGACCGGGCCGGGGCCATGGTGCCGATCCCGAAACTGTGCTTCGCCCTCGTGGTGAAACCCGGGACCCGGGGCGAACTGGCCGGGATCTTCAGCGGAACCCCGGAGGCCGCCTGGGACCAGGCCTCCGACCTCTCCGCCCAGACCCACATCGAGTGGAAAGACCGGCAGTACCACACCATCCTCAGCTGCGCTCCGGCCATGTACGACGAGCTCTGGGTGGGGGCCAAGTGCATGTACAAGCTCGAGCCGGTGCTCGCTCCGGGAGGCGAACTCATCATCTACGCGCCGCACCTCCACGAGGTGAGCGTCGTCCATGGGGCGCTCATCCGGCAGGTGGGCTACCACTGCCGGGACTACTTCCTGAAGCAGTGGGACCGCTTCAAGGATTTCCCCTGGGGCACCCTGGCGCACAGCACGCACGTCTTCGGTCAAGGCACCTATGAGAATGGCATCGAGACCCGCCGGGCGCGCGTGACTCTCGCCACCGGGATCCCGGAATCGGTGTGCCGCGAGATCAACCTGGGCTACCGGGACTGGCGCTCCATCGATCCGGCGCAATTCCAGGGCCGGGAGTCCGAGGGCATCCTGTATGTCCCCAAGGCCGGCGAAACCCTGTACCGGGTCCGAGGGTGATCCCGAAGCCCG
>CAYLTF010000018.1:30819-41546 GCA_964386625.1 uncultured Akkermansia sp.
AGCCCGCCGCTGCGGATCCCCGCGGTTCTCCCGACGTTGACACACCGCGGTGATCGGCCGGATTCTCCGCCGGTCCGACGCGATCCGAGCCAACCATGGCCCAACCTCCACCGGTCCACGCCAATTTCAGGGAAGCCTACTGCCACCACCATGGTTGCAGTCCGGCCGCGTTCGAGCGTCATCTGCTCCTGCGGATCATCCCGCTTCCGTTCCGCCCCCTGGCCGCGATCAGTTTCTGGATGAGCCCGGAGCTCTTCGCCAGTGAACTCGAGGTGATCCGCAATGCCGCACCGGCGAGGACCGGACGCGAGGTCAACGCGGCGGCTCAGGACCTGGTGCACCTGCGGTTCGTCGAGAACAGCTTCCGGCGATCCATCGGCATGCGGGGGCGATCCGAGGCCGTGGTGGAGGCCTGGAACCGGGTGAAGGCCACCGTGGACCGGCCCGCCAATCCTGATCCATCCCCGACCGGTTTCGCCGAGACCGCGTCGAAACTCTCGGCCGCCTCCCGATCCGACGCGCTGGGGCGCAATGACTCGGCGTTGACTCTGCGGACGCTCGTCCGCATCCGACAGGCGGCGGCCGCGGGCCGATCGATCCCGGCGATCCTCGCCGCGGAAGGCCTCACCCGCGAACAGTTGCTCGACTTGGTGCAGCGCAACCTCGGGTCGACCGACGGCTTGACCGACCTCCGCGACCGATTGCTGGAGGAGGCGTCATCGACGGTCGATGCCACCAGGTCCGCGGCGAAGCCCTCGAGCTCCGGCCGAGTCCGGAAGCCCCTCACCGACTCCCTTTCATGAAACCCACCCTCCGTGTCGGCATCATCGGCGGCGGCCTCATGGGCCGCGAAGCCGCCAGCGCGTTCGCCCGCTGGTTCGTCCTGAACAACTTCCCCGTCCAGGTGGAATTGGTCGCCGTCTGCGATCTTCAACCCTCCCTGCTCGACTGGTTCCGCCAGATCCCGACGGTCAAGCTCCTGACGCAGGACCACCGCCAACTGCTGGCTTCGCCCGAGGTCGATGTGGTGTACGTCGCCGTGCCGCACAACCTCCACGAGGCCATCTACCTCGACGTGCTGGCCGCCGGCAAAGACCTGCTGGCCGAGAAACCGTTCGGCATCGACCTGGCCTCCGCGCGTCGGATCCGCGACGCCGCCGCGAAGTCCGGTCGCTTCGTCCGATGCAGTTCCGAGTTCCCCTTCCTGCCGGGCGTCCAGAGGGTCATCGAATGGGCCCAGTCCGGGGCCATGGGCAAGCCGCTGGAAGTCCGCTCCTGCTTCTGGCATGCGAGCGACCTCGACCCCACCAAGCCGGTCAACTGGAAGCGCCAAGTGCGCACCTGCGGTGCCATCGGGGTGATGGGCGACCTCGGCATGCACGTGGTTCACGTGCCCTTCCGCCTGGGGTGGTTCCCCCACCGGGTGTACGCCCAATTGCAGAAGATCTACCACGAGCGCCCCGACGGCAAAGGCGGCACCGCCCCGTGCGACACGTGGGACAACGCCATGCTCCACACCGAGGCGACGATCCAAGGCATCGAGACCCCCATGCGCCTCGAGATGAAGCGCCTCGCCCCGGGGGCGACCAACACCTGGTCCATCGAGATCCTCGGGACCGACGGCGGGATGCGATACTCCACGGCCGAACCGAAGACCCTCTGGAAATTCGACCGCGCCAAGGAGCAATGGTGGAGCCGCACCGACCTGGGTTTCCAGACCCCGTTCCCGACGATCACCGGGGGCATCTTCGAACCGGGCTTTCCCGACTGCTTCCTCCAGATGTGGGCCGCATTCGCAGCGGAACGGGCCGGCGCCCTCGGCAACCGCTTCGGCTGCGTCACGCCGGACGAAGCGGTCCGCAGCCACGAGGTTTTCGAGGCGGCGCTCGCCTCGCATGCGCAACGCACCGCCATCGTCCCTGGCTGAGGCCCTCTCCGCACCATGCCTCGTCGCCACCGCGCCCGGGAACTGCCAGCCCCGTCGACCACGGCCTCGTTGATCCTGCGTCGGACCTCGCTGCGACCCCGGCTGGCGATCATCCTGGGCAGCGGCTTCGGGCCCGTGGCCGAGGCCGTGACCGCGGAGAGCGAGTTCGCGTATCGCGACCTCCCCGGGTTCCCGGTCGGGAACGCGCCGGGCCATGCGGGGCGGTTGCGGATCGGCACCTGGCATTCCGTGCCTGTGGCCGTCCTGAGCGGTCGTGCCCACCACTATGAGGGCTTCGAGCCCGAGGAGATCGCCTTCGGGATACGCGTCGTCGCGGCCCTGGGCGTGGAGACCTTGCTGGTCACGAATGCGGCTGGAGGCATCGATCCGAGATTCCGGGTGGGCGACTTCATGATCCTGAGCGACCACATCAACTTCCTCGGCATGAACCCGCTCCGCGGCCCCATGTCCCCGGACCGGGCGTCGTTCGTGGACATGACCGAGGCCTACGATCCTGAACTACGGGTGGACTTGAGATTGGCGGCCAAGTCCGTGGGACTGCGTCCACGCGAGGGGGTCTACCTGGCGGTGTCGGGGCCGAGCTTCGAGACTCCGGCCGAGATCCGGGCCTTCCGCAGCTGGGGAGCCGATGCCGTGGGCATGAGCACCGTGCCCGAGGTCATCGTGGCCCGGCAATGCGGGTTGAGGGTGGCCGGTTGCAGTTGCATCACCAACGCGGCCGCGGGCCTGGGTGGCCGCCATCAGAAGGTCTCGGCCGACGAGGTCCTGGCGGTGGCCCGTTCCCGCGAGCGGCAGGCCTGCGACTGGATCGGGGCCTTCGTGCAACGGATCGCACCCCAGAACGCCCCGGCCAGCGGATCCGTGGGTCCTGATCGCACCAGAAAGCGGTAACCTTTTTCCCTGCCGGAGCATCCGGGTTGAAGCCTCTGATCTTGTTCGACGTCCAGAGACGCGCGCATCCATGCGATTCTTATACAACATACTCTTCAATATCGGGTTCGCCCTCTCGGCCCCCTGGTATTTCCTGAAGATGTACCGCCGCGGCTCGTGGCAGGCCGGGTTCGGCGAGCGATTCGGTCTCTACGATGCCAAGCTCAAGCAGGCTCTGACCAACCGCCAGGTGGTCTGGTTCCATGCGGTCAGCGTCGGCGAGGTGAACCTCTGCACGCAGCTCATCCGCGCGATGGAACCGCTGCTGCCGCTGCACAAGATCGTCGTCTCCACGACGACCTCGACGGGCATGGCTCTCTTGCGCGATCGCCTTCCGGCCCACATCACCAAGATCTACTACCCCATCGATCGCCGGAAACACATCCAGCGAGCCATAGGGCTCATCAACCCCGAGGTGGTCATCCTGGTCGAGGCCGAGATCTGGCCCAATTTCCTGTGGAGCCTCCAGCGCCGCGGCATCCCCTACTTCCTCGTCAACGCCCGCCTCTCGGAGCGCTCCTTCCGCGGCTACCGACGGTTTGGATTCCTGTTCCGGGAGCTGTTCGCGGGATTCGAAGGAGTGGGTGCCCAGAACGAGGCCGACGCCGAGCGCCTGGTCCAACTGGGATGCCGCCGGGAGGCGGTACAGGTGGTGGGCAGCCTCAAGTTCGACGCGGCCAAGCTCGACGATCCGCGCCCCCTCGATGTCGTCAGCCTGCTCGGGCAACTGGGCGTGCGGCCCGAGACCGCGGTCCTCGTCGCCGGCAGCACCCACGAGGGCGAGGAGCGGATCCTCGCGTCGATCTACCTGCGCCTGAAGGCGCGCTTTCCCAAGCTCTTCCTCGTGCTGGTCCCGAGGCACCACGAGCGGGGAGCCGCGGTGGGCGAGGAGCTCCGGGCTGCGGGCATCCGTTTCGTTTTCCGCAAAGACCTGCGCCCCAATCACCGGCACCCGGCGGGCGAACTCGATTGCCTGCTGGTGAACACCACAGGCGAGCTGCGCCACTTCTACACTCGGGCCGACATCGTGTTCGTGGGCAAGAGCCTGACCGCGCAGGGCGGCCAAAACCCCATCGAGCCGGCCGCTCTGGGCAAGGCGGTGGTGTTCGGTCCCCACATGGAGAACTTCCCCGACATCGCTCCGGGCTTCCTGAAAGCCGGGGCTGCGGTACAGGTTCCAGATGAGGCAGGTCTTGAGGCGGCCCTGGCCCGGCTCCTGGAAGATCCGGCCGAGCGGCGGGAACTGGGCCGTCGCGCCCAGGCCGTGGTCCGCGAGAATCAGGGCAGCATCGGACGCACGGTCTCGATGATCATGGACGTGTTCTGAGCCAGGCCCCAAGTCCCACGGCCGTCGGACTCCCTGAGGAGTCCGACTGTGTCGGCGTTCAGGGCAGGAACGAGCAGATGTACTCGCAGATGCCGCTCGACACCTCGATGTCGAACCCGGACTTGGCGGGCACGTCGAAGTAGGAGCCGGCCGCGACGGTGCGGGTCTCCTGGGTTCCATCCAGCCGGATGACACACTGGCCGGCGACGATCTCCATCCGCTCCGCCAGGTCGGTGCCGAAGTGGAACTTGCCCGGGTAGATCAGGCCCAGGGTCTTCTTGGTGCCATCGGCAAACCGGATCGTGTGGGACACCACCTTGCCCTCGAAATAGACGTTGGCCTTGGCGACGGCGGTGACGTTGCTGAATTCGCTCGGAATCGACATCGGCGAGAAAATGGCCAAAGCCGCCCCGCGCATCAATCGCCAAGTCGTCACCCGGGGGCGGGCGATCGGTCGTTTCAAGGCCGCGCCTCCCGTGGGTTCCGACAGGTGTCCACAGTCGGGCCATGCCTCCGGGCATTCGGAGACAGCGTCCGCTGCCAGAGCAGGCGATTGCGAGCGTCAGGCCGCGGATGTTCCTCGCCGTTTCGGGGATGGATGCGGCTCGGGGATACAAATCCCTACAAACCCAGTTGTCTTTATGCGTTTACAATGATCCACACCGGTGGATAGCCTTTCGGCCTCACGGGGACATGGGACAACAACGGAACAACGTGCTGCCGGGTTTCGGGCTGACGATGGGCTACACTTTGGCCTACCTCAGCCTCGTCGTGCTGATCCCGCTCGGGGGATTGATGATCCGGGTCAGTTCCCTCACCTGGGCCGATTTCGCAAAGGTCGCCTTCAGCGATCGAGCCCTGGCCGCCTACCGCCTGACTTTCGGAGCCTCCTTCCTGGCCGCCACCATCAACGCGATCCTGGGAACACTGTTGGCCTGGGTGCTGACCCGCTACCGTTTCCCGGGCCGGAAATTCATCGATGCCCTGGTGGACTTCCCATTCGCACTCCCCACCGCCGTGGCCGGGCTCACCTTGGCCAACCTGTTCTCCCAGACGGGGTGGCTCGGGCAATACCTGGTCCCGATGGGCATCCGATTGGCCTACACGACCGGCGGCATCGTCTTGGCGCTGACCTTCGTGAGTCTTCCCTTTGTCGTGCGCACACTCCAGCCGGTCCTTGAGGAGTTCGAAGTCGAACTCGAGGAGGCGGCCGCGACCCTCGGTGCCGGGCGTTGGTGCACCTTTCGCCGCGTGGTGTTCCCCACGCTGTTGCCGGCCTTGATGACCGGCTTCGCCCTGGCCTTCGCCCGGGCCGTCGGCGAATACGGCTCGGTCATCTTCATCTCCACCAACAAGCCCTATGTCTCCGAGATCACCCCGCAGGTCATCATGGGCTGGCTGGATCAGTTCGAGCACACCCACGCGATGGCCGTGGCGGTGGTCATGCTGAGCGCCTCGTTCTCCATCCTCATCACCATCAATCTGCTCGAGCGGTGGGCGAGCCGCTTCCAACGTTGACCATGGCCGGAGGCATTCCCAGAGGCCCGAAGTCGGCCACCGACACCAAGTCCCGTCGCGGCATCGAAGAGCCGGCGATCATCCGCAGGGCCCTCATCGGGACTGCGATCGGATTCGTGGGGATCTTTCTCCTTCTGCCGCTGGCCAATGTGTTCGCGCAGGCGCTCGCGAAGGGCGGGTCGGCCTACCTGCAGGCACTCCGTCAACCGGACACCCTCTCGGCGGTGCGCCTGACGCTGCTGGTCTCCGCCATCTGCGTGCCGTTGAACCTGGTCTTCGGTGTCGTGGCCGCCTGGGCCGTGGCCAAGTTCCAGTTCCGGGGCAAGGCGCTCCTGATCACCCTCATCGACCTTCCGTTCTCCGTTTCCCCGGTGGTTTCAGGACTGATCTACGTGGTCATGTTCGGAGCCCAGGGATTCCTGGGTCCCTGGCTCGATACCAAAGACATCCAGGTCATTTTCGCGGTGCCCGGGATCGTGCTGGCGACCCTCTTCGTCACCTTCCCGTTCGTGGCCCGTGAACTCATCCCGCTGATGGAGGCCCAGGGCAGCGATGCCGAACAGGCCGCGCTCACCCTGGGAGCCACGGGCTGGCAGACCTTCCGGCACGTCACGCTTCCCTCGGTCAAGTGGGGGCTGCTGTATGGCGTCATCCTCTGCAATGCACGGGCCATGGGCGAATTCGGTGCCGTGTCGGTGGTGAGCGGCCACATCTCGGGGGTCACCGAGACCCTGCCCTTGCGCATCGAGAAGCTGCACCAGGAATACCAGGCGGTGGCCGCATTCAGTGCCGCCAGTCTCCTGGCGATCCTGGCCCTCATCACCCTGGGTCTGAAGACCTGGCTGGAGCGCCGACAGGCGGCCGAACACGCCTCGGGCCAATCCGATTCCCCTTCCCTGCATGAGCATTGAACTCCGCCACGTATCCAAGCGCTTCGGAGGCGTCAGCGCCGTCGAAGACGTCTCGTTGACCGTCGCCGACGGTGAACTCGTCGCCCTGCTCGGCCCCAGCGGCGGCGGCAAGACCACCGTGCTGCGGATGATCGCCGGCCTGGAGGTGCCCACCTCCGGCGACCTGCTCGTCCGCGGCGTGCGCGTCAACGACGTGCCCGTCCAGCAGCGCAACATCGGCTTCGTGTTCCAGAGCTACGCGCTCTTCAAGACGATGAGCGTGTTCGACAACATCGCCTTCGGGCTGAAGATCCGGAAGACCCCGCCTGCGGAGATCGCGGCCCGGGTGGACGAGTTGCTCAAGCTCTTCGGCCTCGACGGCCTCGGACGCCGCTTGCCCCACCAGTTGTCGGGCGGCCAACGGCAGCGCGTGGCCATCGCCCGGGCGCTGGCCCCACGCCCGTCGGTGCTCCTGCTCGACGAACCCTTCGGGGCGGTGGACGCCAAGATCCGGCAGGAACTCCGCGAGTGGCTGGTCCGCCTGCACCGCGAGCTCCATGTGACCACCATTTTCGTGACCCACGATCAGGAAGAGGCGATGGAGGTCAGCAACCGGATCGTGATCTTCAGCCGCGGCCGACTGGAGCAGGTCGGCACCCCGCGCGAAGTCTACGAACAACCGATCAACGAATTCGTGGCCCGCTTCATCGGTGTGCTGAATGTGCTGGAATTGACGGTCTCTGGCGGTGCCGCCCGTCTCAACGAATTGAGTTTCCCCACCCACGGCGTGCCCGAGGGAGAAACCCTGCGGATCGGCTTCCGCCCGTACGCCGTCCAGATCTCCCGCAATCTCCAGGAACACGCCCACCTGGCCGTGATCCGGCACGTCTATTTCCTCGGAGTCCAACTGCGACTCGAGCTGGAAACCCCGTCCGGACTGATCCTGCGGACCCGCATCGTGAAAGACGAATTCCTGCGTCAGGGTCTCGAGCAGGGGTCCACGGTGAGCTTCCAGATCCGGGAATACCGGGTGCTGTCCACCGGGACGAACAGCCTCGCCCCGGAGGTGGCCGCCGTCCATTCGGCGGCGAATTTCGCCGAGGGAATCTGAGCCCGGACCACCCCCTGATCGCCGGGCGGGCCCGATGCGCACGGCCAGGGATTGAGTCCGGACCGGAAACCGTGTTGGCTCACGGCCCATGAAGCTCGGACGATTCTTCTCCGCCTCGCACCCATTCCCTCGCATCGGCCTCAACCTGGACGACACCGAGGTTCTCGACCTTTCCGGAGCGGGTGTCCAATCACTGGGCCAGCTTCTCGACGATCCACACCTGACCGACACCCTGAAGCGCTGGGCCTCCGGCAGCCTCCGTCGGATCCCGATCCAGGAGATCTGCCTCGCGGCCCCGGTCGAGCAGCAGGAGGTGTGGGCCGCCGGGGTCACTTATCTCCGCAGCAAGGCCGCCCGGATGGAGGAGTCGGACTTCAGCGCGACGGCCTATGACCGGGTCTACGAGGCCGCCCGGCCCGAGATCTTCTTCAAGTCGCAAGGCCCCAAGGCGATGGGACCCGGTGCCCCGGTCGGGATCCGGTCGGATGCCCGCTGGAGCGTCCCTGAACCGGAGCTGGTGCTCGTCTTCAATCGGCGGGGCGAGCGGGTGGGCTTCACCATCGGCAACGACATGAGTTCCCGCGACATCGAGGGCGAGAACCTGCTCTACCTGCCCCAGGCCAAGACCTACCGCGCCTCCTGCGCGCTCGGACCCTGGATCCGCGTCGGGGTCGACGAGGCCGAGGCCCGCTCCTGGGGCATCCGTCTGGAGATCCACCGGGACGGGACCCGGGTGTTCCAGGGCTCGACCCAGGTGTCTCAGATCAAGCGTTCCTTCGACGAGCTGGCCGGGTGGCTTCACCGCTGCCAGGAGTTCCCCAACGGCAGCATGCTGTTGACGGGCACCGGCATCGTCCCGCCCAACGAGTTCACCCTGGCCGCAGGCGACCGGGTGATCATCGAGATCGACGGTATCGGCCGACTGGAGAATCCGGTCACCGTGGTTTGAGACCCGGTGCGGTTTGCCCCCCGCGGGACCGCTCGGCCTAGAGCAATTCGAGGCACCGGCGCAGTTCGTCGTCGGTGTTGTAGAAATGCGGCGCGAGTCGGACGACCGCCTGGCCTCCGGGGAGGATCCGGTGCGAGGTGGCGACCCCGGCCTCCTTCAAGCGCAGATGCACGGCGCGCATGTCGGTGCCCTCCCGGTGGAAGCTCGTGATGCCGCCCGCGTTGTCGGCGTGGGCGTCTCCGTGGAGCACCGTGTAGCCCTTGGCCACCAATTCCGGGACCAACCAGAGCCGTTTGCGGGCCAACTCGGCCGAGATCGCCTCGAGCCCCACCTCCTGGACCAGTTCCAACGCCGCCTTCAGGCCGTGGAGTCCCAGGAAGTTGTGGGTGCCCGCCTCGTAGCGCCGCCCTCCCTCGTGGAAGACCAGGTCGTCTTGGGTCAGGAAATCCGGGCATTGGAGGTTGTGCCAACCATGCACCACCGGGCGGATCTGCGGGCGCACCTCTTTGCGGACATACAGGATGCCTGCGGCGCACGGCCCCAGCAGCCACTTGTGGGCGTCGGCCGCCAGGATGTCGACGTGGGCCACGGAGGTCGGAAAGGCCCCCAGGGTCTGGATCGCATCCAGGCAGAAGAGGATTCCCTTGGAGCGGAGCATCCGGCCGATCGCGTCGACGTTGATGCGCCACCCTGTGAGGTAGTGGGCGCTGGCCAGGGCCACCAGGCGCGTGTCTTCGTCGACCTGACCCTGGACATCCACCACCCGGACCTTGCCGAGTTCCCGGATGTTCATCAGACGCACCTCGACCCCGCGATCCGCCAGGGCCATCCAAGGATAGACGTTGGACGGGTAGCAATCGTGGTAGATCAGCACGTTCTGGCCGCGCTTGATCTGGAGACCTGCTGCAACCTGGCTCAGGGCGAGAGAGGTCGGCCCCACCAGGGAGACTTCGTCGTGGGTGCCCCCGATCAGCCCGGCCGCCAGGCGCCGCACCTGGCCGACCACACCCGGCTCGAGGGCTTCTTCCTGGTCGCCGCCTGTGCAGGCCCCGGCATAGCCGCTGACGGCCTCGGCCACCCGTCGCGGCAGCGGACAGACCCCGGCATGGGCCAGGAAGGCCTGACGGGCGGCCACCGGGAACTCGTGTCGTCGGAGGGCTTCGTCCTGGAGGAGATCGGGGATGTTGAGGGGCATCGATTCAGTGGGATTTGGCACGGATGCGGATGTTGATGACTTCGACCGCGACCGAGAACGCCATGGCGAAATAGATGTAGCCCTTGCTGATGTGCTGCTGGAAACCCTCGGCCAGCAGCATGGTCCCGATCAGGATCAGGAAGGCCAAGGCCAGCACTTTGATCGTCGGGTACTTCTCGACGAAGGCCCCGATCTGGTTGACGAAGAGCAGCATGACAAGCATGGCGAGGATCACGGCCGCGATCATGACCGGGATCTGGTTGGACATGCCGACGGCCGTGATCACCGAGTCGAGTGAGAACACGATGTCGAGCAGCAGGATCTGGATGATCACCGAGGCGAAGCTCGGAGCCTTCACCTCGCGGGTGGATTCCTCATGACCCTCCACCTTTTCGTGGAGTTCCTTGGTGCTCTTCCAGATGAGGAAGAGTCCGCCGACGGCCAAGACCAGGTCCTTGCCGGTATTGGGCAGAGGGAGGCCGTGGATGGAGATGTCCCACAACCGATTGCTCAGGCTCATCACCCAACTGAGGGAACACAGGAGCAGGATCCGAGTGATCAGGGCCAGCGACAGCCCCATTTTCCGGGCCTTCTCACGCTGCTCTGCCGGCAGTTTTCCGGACAGGATCGAGATGAAGATCAGATTGTCGATCCCGAGCACGATCTCCAACAACGACAGCGTCGCCAGACCGATCCAAGCCTGCGGCGACTGCAACCATTCCAACCAATTCATTCCGCGAAGAGTGCCCCAAAAGACTCCCCGGTGCGAGTGGTGAAACCAACCGTCGTTTCCACTCCCCCCCGCCCCCAACCACGACCGCGGGCCAAGGCCGCAGCGAGCTCTGGAACGTGGCACCCT
>CAYLTF010000019.1:0-4450 GCA_964386625.1 uncultured Akkermansia sp.
GGCGAGCAGGAGATCCTCTATCCCCACCCGCTGCTCGAGCCCATCGCGCGCGAGACCTACGGCATCCTGATCTACCAGGAGCAGGTCATGCAGGCGACGCAGATCCTGGCCGGCTACACGCTGGGAGGCGCCGACCTCCTGCGCCGGGCCATGGGCAAGAAGAAGCTCGAGGAGATGGTCCAGCAGCGCGAGACCTTCGTGAAGGGCTGCGCCGAGACCAACGGCATCCCGGCCCCGAAGGCCAACGAGGTGTTCGACCTGCTCGAGAAGTTCGCGGGCTACGGCTTCAACAAGTCGCACGCGGCGGCCTACGCGGTGGTGGCCTACCAGACGGCCTGGCTGAAGGCGAACTACCCGGTGGAGTTCCTCAGCGCCATGATGACCAACGATCAGGGCGACACGGCGAAGCTGAGCCAGTACATCGCCGAGGCCAAGACCCTGGGCATCGAGACCCTCGGCCCCGATGTCAACGCCTCGGGCCTGCACTTCGCCCCGGCGGCGGCCGCCGAGGACCGGCGGGTGATCCGCTTCGGCCTGGCGGCCATCAAGGGCGTGGGTGAGGCGGCCGTGGAGGCGTTGCTCACGGCCCGGTCCAACGGGGGGGCTTTCGCGAACCTCGAGGATCTCTGCGGTCGGGTGGACACCAAGGCCATCAATCGCAAGGCGCTCGAGGCGCTCATCAAGGCTGGTGCCTGCGATTCCATCGGGCCCAACCGGGCCACCGTTTTCCACCAGATCGACGGCGCCATGGCCCGGGCCAGCGCGAACGCGGCCGACCGCTCACGCGGGCAGGTCTCCTTCTTCGACACCTTCGAGGCGGCCCCGGCCGCCCGCCAGCGTGCCGAGAAGCCCGTGGTGCAGGAAGACTGGCCGCTGGCCCAGAAGCTGGCCGACGAAAAGGAGCTGGTCGGCTTCTATGTCAGCGGTCATCCGCTGGGCCCCTACGAGAAGCTCCTGTCCCGGCACACCACGCACACCATCGAGGCGTTGGCGTCGCTGCCCAACCGCTCCATGACCCGCATCGGCGGGTTGGTCTCCGCCGTCCAGAAGGGCGTCTCCAAGAAGACGGGCAAGCCTTACGCGATGGTCACCCTCGAGGACATGACCGGCACCGTGACGGCGTTGGCGATGAACGAGTCCTACGACCGCTACGCCGAACTCTTCGTGGTGAACCAGGCGCTGCTGGTCACGGCGGAGGTGAGCACCGGCGAGGAACGGCCCAAGCTCTTCCCGCAGGAGATCCTCCCGCTGGATGCCGCGCCGCGGAAGTTCACCAAGCGCGTCCAATTGCGGATTCGCGCCGACCAGCTGGCCGGCCCTGGGCTGGGCGATCTCAAGGCCCTGGTCGAGGCCCATTCCGGTTCGGTGGTGCTCTACCTCTGCATCCGGATGCCGGGCGGCGAAGCCGTCTGGATCGAGCCCAACGACCGTTATCAGGTCGCGCCATCCCGCGAGTTCGAGGCCGCCGTGGCCGGACTCTTCGGTCCGGACGCCTACCAGGTGAAGGTCGACAACTCCCTGCCCGAACGCGCCCAGCGCCGCTGGGAGAAGCGCGGAAACGGTGGCGGCGGTGGTGGCGGTGGCGACGAATGAGTCTCCAGCCGCGGCCGGGCTCGGACGATCGCGGCCTCTCCAAGGAGTCGCCGGAAACGAAGAGGCCCCAGGTTTCCCCGGGGCCTTCGAGTCGGAGTCGGTCCTTCGGTTCTGTTCACCCCTCGGGGTCTGAACCGCCCCGGTGGATCCCGCCCGATGAGACCCCGTGCCTCAGCGGCTGAGGAAACCCTTCACTCGCAGCTCCGGTTTGTCGGGCGGGAACGGCAGGCGGTCGGGGGTCACGTACACGGCCGTGGTCAGCTTCAGCGGGGCGGCCGCGCCCAGGTCGTAGGTCAGCTCGACCATGGCCGCGGTCCACCCGCTCGACGGCGGTGTGATCTGGCCGAGATAGCTCCCCTGGGCGTCGGGGGTCAGGTCGGTGGAGGTCCAGGCCGGCCCGAGGGTCTCGAGTCGGAAGTCGCGAGCCTTGGGATTGTGCGCCTGCCAGAGCTTCACGGCCTTCGGTGCGTCGGTGGTCTGCACGCGGATGCGGCCGGGTGCCTCCTGCTTCCAGGTGAATCGGGGCAGGGGCGTGCGGTTGAGGGTGGCGTGGTGCCAGGCCATGAGCGTCGGGTAGGCGTCGGAACCCTTGAGCGAATGGTCGGTGTTGGGGATGTAGCGCAGATACTTCGGGCCCTTCAGTTCGTCGAAGTAGAATTGCGACGAATCCGGGAGGAAGAACTGGTCGCCGCAGGCGTTCATGATGAGCTTGGGCTGGGTGAGCCGGTCGCGGTACTCGAAGGGCTCCTCGATCTTCATGAGGGCCCGGTACTCCGGGGTGCCCTGCCAGTGCATGATGCCCTGTTCGACGTAGTTGCCCACGGCCGGGGCGTAGGCGCCGTAGGCCCGGAAGTGGTGGATGAACGACGGCTCGATGTTGAGGAGGTCGATCACGATGGGGCACAGGGCCACCACGCGCTTGTCCACGGCCGCCGTGGTCCAGGTGGTCCAGCCCCGCTTGGAGCCGCCGGCCACGACATAGGTCTCGACGGCCTGTCCGCCGCCGGCCTCCGTCGCGGTGAAGGCGCTGACCGCGTCCATGGCGCGGACGACGGACTTGGTCATCGGCAGGCGCGCCGGCCAGCGGGAGTCGCCGGTGCGGAGGTATTGGTCCCAGGTGTAGGCGATGAGGTCGTCCTCCACCCGTTCCTTGCCGTCCCGGTGGAAGATCAGCGGCTGGTTGGGGATCATCTTCAGCTCCACCACCACCGAACGGGTCGCCTCGGCGATCCGGGTCAGCTCGGCGCTGGGCTTCGGTCGATCGCCTTCCCGATTGGCGCCTCCGGCGATCACGAGCAGCGCCGTCTTGTGGGCGAGGTCCTTCGGGCGGGCCACGGTCACCCAGTGTTTCCAGAGGGTGCGGTTCACCTCGTTGGTGGTGAGCCAGGTCTGGGAGGTCAGGTCGATGACGGTGACCTGGCAGCGGCCGACGTTGGTGGTCGCGGCGACCTTCCAGGCGAAGGAGGCGTCGGGTTGGGCGACATACCGGTCGAGGGCCGTCTCGGGGCTGTGGAAGGGGGCGCTGTCGCGGGCCGTCAACGCGAGGGTGAGGGTGCCGCCGAGCGTCAGCAGGCCGGCGGCGACAGAAAGACAACGGGACATCATGGGACTGTCGAGCAGGGTGACAGCGGCGGTCCGGCAGGCAATCCCGGAGCGGCCGCCTCGAGGGATCCCCCATCGCGGATGCTCCCGGGCCGGGGTTGCGACCCGTCCGCAACCGGTCACTTTACGGCTCCGGGGGCCCCGGTTCCCGCTGAATGGGATGGGCCCCGCGCCCGTCGGGAATTCCACGCATGAATCGTCGAGTCGCATTGCTGGTCCTGGTCGTCGCCGCCTGGGCGGGTCGGGCCGCGGACTTCCAGCGGGACCTGCTGCCGCAATTGCAGCGGCACTGCTGGGATTGCCACAACGGCCGCAAGGCCAAGGGCGGCGTGCGTCTCGACGGGTTCACCAACGTGGTCTCGATCTACCGGGAGCCCAAGCTCTGGGAGACGGCCGTGCGGCAGATCGAGGAACGACTCATGCCTCCGGAGAGCCGCAAGACCCAGCCCACCCAGGAGGAACGCCTGATCCTGGCCGAGGGTCTTCGGGACCTGCTCGACAATCCCGCCCCGGGCAGCATCCCGCTGGACCCCGGTCCCAGGATCGCCCACCGACTGAGCCGCACCGAATACAACCACACGGTCCGCGATCTCCTGGGGGTGAATCTGCGCCCGGCCGACGAGTTCCCGGCCGATGGCGGTGGCGGAGGGGGCTTCGACAACAACGCCAGCACGCTCTTTGTCCCGCCCCTGCTGCTGGAGAAATACCTGCTGGCGGCCGAGGAAGTGCTGGCCGCAGCCGACCCTGGTGTCCTCTTTCGCCATCCGGTCACCTGGTATCGTTCCGAATCCACCGCGGCCGCCCGCGATCTCCGGGAGTTCGCCCGCCGGGCCTGGCGTCGCCCGGTGGCCGCCCCGGAGCTGGCTCCGATCCTCGAGTTCTATCAACGCACCCGGCGCGGCGGGGCCGATTCCCGCACCGCCACCCTGGCCGCGGCCAAGGCCGTGCTGGTGTCGCCGCGCTTCCTGTTCCGCCTCGAGACCGACCCGCCCGGACGCTCCCCGTCCCCGGTGGACGATCACGCCCTGGCCAGTCGCCTGAGCTACTTCCTGTGGTCGTCGATGCCGGATGCGACGCTGTTCGCGTTGGCCGAGGCCGGCCGGCTCTCGAAGCCTGAGGTGCTGGAAGCGCAGGTCCGCCGGATGCTGGCCGATCCCAAGGCCCGGGCCTTGTCCGAACAGTTCGTGGGCCAGTGGCTCGGCATCCGGACGCTGGGCTCGGTGGCCGCCCCTGATCCTCACAAATTCCCGGAATT
>CAYLTF010000019.1:4550-40647 GCA_964386625.1 uncultured Akkermansia sp.
GCATCCGGACGCTGGGCTCGGTGGCCGCCCCTGATCCTCACAAATTCCCGGAATTCACCCCGGCACTGAGGGAAGCCATGGTCGCCGAGCCGACCGAGTTCTTCGCCGGGTTGCTGCGCGAGGACCGCAGCCTGCTGGAGCTGCTCGACAGCGACTACACCTGGGTGAACGCGGAACTGGCGCGGCACTACGGATGGCCCGGGGTGAGCGGATCCGGCTTCACGAAGGTCGCCCTGCCCGACCGTCGTCGTGGCGGCGTCACCGGCATGGCGGCGGTGCTGACCCAGACGAGCTATCCTCAGCGGACCAGTCCGGTGCTGCGGGGCAAGTGGCTTCTCGAGGAGGTCTTCGGCACCCCTCCGCCCCCGCCTCCGCCGCTGGTCGCCACGTTGCCGGCCAACGACGAGAAACGCGATGGCCTGACGTTCCGCCAACGCCTCGAGCAGCACCGGAAGGATCCCAATTGCGCGGCCTGCCATGCCCGACTCGATCCCCTGGGATTCGCCCTGGAGAACTTCGATCCGATCGGGCGCTGGCGCACCGAGGTGTCGGGCGAGGTGGTGGACGCCAGCGGGCAGATGCCCGGCGGCGCCGTCATCGTCGGTCCCGAGGCCCTCAAGAAGGTCCTGCTGGAGCGCCGCCAGCTCTTCCTGCGCCACCTGACCGAGAAGATGCTGGCCTATGCGCTGGGACGAGGCGTGGAGTACTACGACATCCCTGCGGTGAAGCAGATCGCCGACACCGTGGCCGGCGATGACCATCGTGCCTCGAGGCTGGTGCTGGAGATCGTCCGCAGCGCCCCGTTCCGCCTGCGGCGCGGCTCCGAGTTCCTGGCTTCCGAAGATTCCGGACTGTCGAAGGCCGCATCGAAGTGATTTGCCCGCCTGCCGAGGCGGGCGTCTGCGGCCGGCTCAGGTGTCCAGTCCTGCCCGGACCGCCTGTGCCAACCGGTCCACCGTGGCGGCAGTGTGGGTGGCCCGGAGGGCGATGCGGAAGAATCCCCCGCCAGGCCCGCCGGGGTACCGGATCCACGGCGGCACAAACCCGGCCTCCGACAACGATTCCGTCAGCGCCCGTGCCTGATCGGCGTCGCGCGGATGGATCGCGGTGACCGGCGTGCGCGGATCGTTGAGGATCTCCGGACGTCGGGGCAGGGAGGCCGAGAATCGTTCCAGCAGGGTGTGCAATCGGCGGACGCGTCCCGGGAGTCGATGCACCCGGTCCAGAGCGGCCGCGACCGCCGCGGCGACCGCCAGCGGTGGGGCCGAGGAAGCCAGGTAGGCCCCGGCGCGCGTTCGGACCCGCTCCACGAGGGCCTCCGGGCCGATCACCGCTCCACCGGCCACCGCCAGTGCCTTGGAGAAGGTGACGCTGCGGATCAGGCGCGGGTCGCGCAGTCCCAGGGCCTCGGGCGTCCCGCGCCCGGTGGCTCCCACCGATCCGATCCCGTGGGCGTCGTCCACCCACAGCCATCCGGAGGCGGGCAAGGCCTCCAGATACGCCGTCAGCGGAGCCATGCCGCCCCGGATGCCATGGACGCCATCGGTGGCCACCAGGGGGCGGGCCGATCTCGGCAGCCGTGCCAGGGCCGATCGCAGCGCGTCCGCATCGCCGGAGGCGAAGGGGATGACCGGCAGGCCGCTCAGGCGGGCTCCATCCCGGACGCAGGTATGGGCGGATGCGTCGATCACCACGTGGGTGGCGTGGTCGCCCATCCCTTGGCCGACCGCCAGCGAGGCCAGGTAGCCGGTGGCCGTGAGCATGGCCGCGGGTTCCCTGAGGAACCGGGCGATGGCGGCCTCGGCGCGGCGGTACAGCGGATGATCGCCGGTGGTGGCCCGTGAGGCTCCGGTCTGGAGAGGTCCCGTGGACGAGGCTTCCAGCCACGCCGAGCGGATGACCGCATCCTCCGACAGCCCGAGGTAATCGCAGCCCGAGATCACGATCGCCGTCGGGTGGCGCGAGGGGCCCGACCCCACGGGCGAAGGTCCCCGCCCACCGGCCTGAGGTCGCCCTCGGTCCTGGCCTGATCGTCGCGAAGTCGGAGTCTTCATGGCCGGACCGTCCGGGTGATCACTCCGTCTGCCGGACCTGGCAGTCCTGGCACTCCTTCACCGCCCAATGGCGGGATTGCTCGAGGGCGCGCACGAAGAACTGTTTCCGGGCCTTGTCGGCGGCCTTCGCATCGCCGGCGCTGCCGGAGGTCTTGCGGGCCTTGGCCAGCAGGGCCGCCCGTTCGTCCTCCAGCGCCTTCACCCGGGCCCCCTCGGCCGAGAGTCGGAAGTGGCAGCGCCCGTCGACCCAGGTCTCGAGGCACCGACTGGACGAGTCGAGCGGCGAGCCGCTCCACAGCACGAAGTCGGCATCCTTGCCCGGCTCGAGCGAGCCGACCCGGTGATCGATGCCCAGTTGCCGAGCCGGATTGAGGGTCACGAACTTCAGGGCCTCCGCCTCCGGGGTGCCCCCGTACTTCACGGCCTTGGCCGCCTCGAAGTTGAGCCGACGGGCGTGGTCGCTGGAGTCGGAGTTGAAGCTCACCACGACTCCGCGCTCGCGCATCAGGCTTCCGGCATACGGGATCGCATCGATGACCTCGAACTTGTAGGCCCACCAGTCGGCGAAGGCGCTCGCGCCGGCCCCGTGCCGGGCGATCTCGTCGGCCACCTTGTAGCCCTCGAGGATGTGCTGGAGGGAGGCCACGCGGACTCCGAAGGATTCCATCAGTCGCAGGAAGGCCAGGATCTCGTCCTGCCGGTAGCTGTGGCAGTGGATGAGCCGGGTGCCCTCGAGGATTTCCGCCAGGGCCTCGAGTTCCAGGTCACGCCGGACCGGGGAACCGTCGGCGTGGCGCCCGCGTCGGAAGTCCTCGCGGTACTGCCGGGCCGCGGTGAAGCGGTTCCGATAGAAGGTCTCCACGCCCATCCGGGTCTGCGGGAACCGGGTCACGTGTTTGTCGCCCCATCCGGACTGTTTGACGTTCTCGCCCAGGGCGAACTTGATGCCACCCGGGGCGGGTTCGAACTTGAGCTCCTCGGGGCCGGCCCCCTCGCGCAGCTTGATCACGCAATTTTGTCCGCCGATGGGGTTGGCCGAGCCGTGCAGCAGGTTCACCAGCGTGGTGCCGCCGGCCAGTTGCTGGTGGATGTTCTCGCTCTCGGAATTGACCACGTCTCCGATGCGCACCATCGCCGTGCTCGGCAACGTGGCTTCATTGACCGCCCCCAGGATCATGGAGTGCGAATGGCAGTCGAGGATGCCCGGGGTGACATGCAGCCCGGTGCCGTCGATCTCCTGCACCCCCGGGCCCGCCGCGAGCGACGGCCCCACGGCCTGGATCTTCCCGTGGGCCACCAGCAGGTCGGCCCGAGGCAGGATGCCTTGTGGCCCGCTCGTCCAGAGCGTGGCATTGCGGACGATCACCGAAGCGGGGTGCGCGACAGGTCCGCGTCCTTCCGTCGGGGGTCGGGCCACCCGTTGGGCGGCCAGGCTCCGTTCCTCGGCCTTCTTGGCCTCGGCTTCCGGGTCCGTAGCCTTGCGTTCGGGAGACTTGAGCGCGGCATCGGTCTCGTAGGCCACGCCGTCGATCCACACCGCCACCACCCGGGAGGCTGGATCGAAGAACCCGGACCCGGGTTCCACCAGGGTCAGGTGCGCACGTTTTCCCGCCTCGAGGGTGCCCAGCGATCCGCCCAGGCCGCAGAGAGCGGCCGGTGTCGTGGTCAAGGCGGCCAGCGCCTCGGTCTCGGGCAGGCCCCGGTCTAGGGCGGCGCGGAGGTGGGTCCGGAACGATTTGCGATCGGGCAGGCCGTGGGTGGTCAGGGCGATGGTCAACCCCGACCGCACCAGCAAGGCCGGGTTTTCCGGGGCCCAATCCCAGGCCCTCAGCAGGTCGAGCGAAACGGAGTCCCAGGCCGCGTCCTCCGGGAATTTCGGCAACGCCGGGAAATGCAGCGGCACGATGAACGGCACGCCGGCCCGGGCCATCGGGGCGAGCAGGTCGGGGCGGCGCCACTCCTGTCCGCTGGCGACGAGGTGCGGGCGCACCCCGGCCTCGGTCGCCACCCGGAAGGCCCGGTCGTTCATCAAGACGCTGCCCGCCTCGAAGACGACCGGTTGGGCCGCCTGCGGTCCGAGGGTCGGCTGTAGGGCCGCCAGGGATGCGTTGAATTCGGGTCGGGGTCGCGGGCTGGACGGATCGGTCGGGCTTCTGCCTGCGGTTTCCTGCGTGTTCGCCCGGTACCAGGCGGCATCCATCCACGCCTGACGCACCGTGGCGATCACCCCCATCAGCGACTTCGGGTAGGCGGCGTCGCCGCCACCGCCGAGCACGAAGGCCACGTGCTGGGCGGTGTCGGGCTTCAGGATCGACCGATTGGGGGATGTCTCCGACAGGCTGATGGCCACCGATTGGCCGCGGAGGATGCCCTGGGTCGGGACCACGTTGGCCGCGGTGAAACCCAGTTCCCGCAGTGCCGCCAATTCCTTCGGGTCCGGTGAAACTCCGGCGACCATCCGTCGTTCGGGGGTCACGTCGGCCAGCCCATGGGCTGGACCGGGCGAGCCGGGATCCCGCTCCTGGCCGGGCACTCCGAAAAAGCGCGGTGCGCCGGAGGACAGCGAACCGCCGCCGCCGGAAGAGGCTTCCGAGCCGCTGGTGTTCACCGGTTGGGCTGTGGTTCCCAGGGCCAGGTGCGGATCGAAGAATCCCGCATAGACATGGGTGCCCGGAAGGTTCCAGGTCCGGGCCGAGGCGGGCACGGTGATCCCCACGCCCACCGAGGCGATCCGGCCGTCGCGGATCAGGAGGGTGGCGTTGGTCAGCGTCACCCCGGGACGCACGTGGGCCAGGATGCCCGTCAACGCATGCTCACCGCGCGATTCCGGGATGAACCCGGGAGGCGGCAAATCGCTCGCGACCAAGGCACCCACCCCCAGTCCCAAGGCCATGACCCAAGCCCCGGGGCCCGCAACTGCGACGCTCATGCCGCGAGGCTAGGCCGGACCCGGTCGATGTCGAGCCCCACGCCGCCCGGATCCGTCGACCTTGCTGCCCGAATTCGTGGGGGCCGGCGCCGGGAGGTCCGATCCGGAGACGAAGTCTGAAAAACCGGAGGCCCCACCCGCGAATCCTGGGTCGATGGCGGAGCCGTCTCAAGGGTCCGCCGGAAACGAACACCGAAGACACCCGCTCCATCCCCCATCCATGAAACTCCTCAGCCCTGTCCGTGCCCGCATCCGGTCCGCGACCCGAACCCTGGCCTTCGCCGGCCTCCTGACCGCACTGATGGCCGTCCTGTCGCGGGCGTCATCGCCGGCCGTCGTGCCGCAACCCATCGCCCTGTGGGATTTCAACCAGACCAACGACCTCCTGCGGGCCACCTCCGGAACGGCCACCCTGGCGATCCTGGGGGGGCTCCGGATCTCCGCGGCCTCCGGGACCGGCTCGAGCGATCCGGCCACCAATGCCGATCACGCCCTCCAGCTCACCGGGTTCCCCAAGCAAGGCACTGCGGCCAAGACGGCAGGCCTGGAGATCACCACCTCCACGGTGGGGTTCGAATCCGTGGTGCTGGTGTTCGACCTCCGCGCCACCAGCACCGCGAGCCGTCGGATCCAGGTCCTGTATTCCGACGATGGACGCAACCAGTGGACCGGTCCGGTCTTCACGTTGGGTGGCGGGTCCACCTTCACCCAGGGCTTGCAGGTGGATCTTTCGGCCCTGCCCCACACGTCCAACCAGCCCGAATTGCGGGTTCGCCTGGTCTCGGACTGGGAGGGCGACGGCTACGTCGGTGCCAGCGGCACCTACTCCTCCGTCGGCACCTGGCGGATCGATCACCTGCGCCTGATGGGCGTGCCGTCGGGAGCCGATCCCTCGGGCCCCCGCCCCGACAGCCCGGCCTCGCTGGCCATCTCTTCCCAGCCCATGTCGTTGGAGGTCCCGGAGGGCGGTGGCGCCCTGTTCCGAGTCGCCGCCCGGGGACAGGCCCCCCTGGATTACCAGTGGTGCCTGAACGGCCAGCCGTTGCCCGGTGCCACCCGGCAGGAGCTGCGGATCGCCCAGGTCTACCGCGATCACCTGGGACTCTACACGGTGCGGGTCAGCCAGGGTGCCGACTCCGTGCTGAGCGACGAGGCCGCCTTGACCTTGGCGACCGACCCCACCGTCACCCCGACCCGGGTCGAGGCCGTGCCCGGGCCCGACGGGGCGATCCGGCTTTCCTGGCCCGTCCGCCCGGGCAAGACCTATTCGGTGCTGCGGTCGGTGGGGTGGGATGGGCCGACCACGGTGATCGCCTCCGGGTTGTTGGGGGGCTCTTTCACCGAGGTGCCTCCGATCGGGCGGACCCACTTCTATTGGGTGCAGATCCAATGAGAGGCCGCACCCGGCTCGTGGAAGGGGCTGGGCAAGCCCTCTGCCTTCCCCTTCCCCCCGGGCCCCGGGGGCCCTCCTCGATCGAGTCCGGCGGGGCGTTTTCGAAGAGTCCAGGCGACCGTTCCGAGGGTTTGACAGTCCCGAGGGGCACTTTTAGCCTGAGCCCATGGAATCCGTGGTTTCCCAAGACGCCGTTGTCACCATCACCGAGAGCGCTGCCCAGCAGATCGCCGCCATGCTGGCCAGTGATGCCGAGAACGCGGGCAAGAGCCTGCGCGTCTTTGTCGAGGCCGGTGGCTGCAGCGGCATGCAGTACGGCATGGTCTTCGACGAGCGCCGTCCCGATGACCTGGGGGCCGAGTTCCACGGGGTGGGTGTGGTGGTCGATCCGTTCTCCGCCAACTACATGCGCGGATCCGTCATCGACTTCAGCGACGCCCTCACCGGCGGTGGGTTCAAGATCAACAACCCCAACGCCCATAGCAGCTGCGGTTGCGGCAAGTCCTTCTCGGCCTGATCCAGGCCTGGCCTCCGCCGGCGATCGCAGCGGGAGTGGTGGGCCTTCCGCGCTTGAGGTCCATGTCTGCGGACCCGCCGGCGGTCCTACGTTTTGCCGACGCTGCCCGGTTCGGCTGCGGCCTGTCTTCGAGCTTCTCAACGCCGAGGCGATTGGGCTTGAATCGTCGTTCCGCGAAACCTCGCGGATCGGTCGTGTGATTTTCCGGAACCCTCTCCATCCATAGAACCTCGCTCCCCATGGAAGACACCAATTCCCTGATCGAACAGCGCCGCCAGAATCTGGCCGGCCTCAATGCCCGGGGCGTCAACCCGTTCATGAATGCGTTCCGGCCCGATGCCCAGTGCGGCACGGTCCGAGCCGAGTTGGCCCGCTGGGCCGAATGGAACAAATCTCCCGAGCCCAAGGGCGAGCCGGTGGGTCTTCCGGAGGGTACCCGGGTCCGCCTGGCGGGTCGGATCACCGCCCACCGGGACATGGGCAAGAGCCAGTTCCTAGACCTCCGGGATGTCAGCGGCCGGATCCAACTCTGGATCCAGCCCAAGGTGCTGGGCGAAGACGCCTCCGAGGTCTTCAAGCTCCTCGATCTGGCCGATTTCATCGGAGTCGAGGGAACCCTGTTCATCACCCGCATGGGCGAACCCAGCGTGAAGGTCGAATCCTTCATTCCCCTGGGCAAGGCCCTGCGGCCGCCGCCCGGCAAATGGCATGGATTGGAGGACACCGAGATCCGGTATCGGCAGCGCTACCTCGACCTCATGGCCAACGAGCCGGTCAAGGACGTCTTCCTCAAGCGTTCCCGGATCCTCAAGGAAATCCGCGCGTTCTTCCACGAGCGGGACTATGTCGAGGTCGAGACGCCGATGATGCAGGCGATTCCTGGCGGAGCCGCGGCCCAGCCGTTCAAGACCTTCCACAACGCCCTCGGCTGCGAATTCTACATGCGCATCGCCCTCGAGCTGTACCTCAAGCGGCTCCTGGTCGGCGGCGTGGACAAGGTCTTCGAGATCGGTCGCAATTTCCGCAACGAGGGTCTCTCGCGCCGGCACAACCCCGAGTTCACCATGCTCGAGGCCTATGAGGCCTACGGCGATTACGCCACCATGATGGAGACGGTCGAGTCGCTGATCCGCCATTTGGCCCTCACCGTGGTCGGCACCCTGAAGATCGAGCATCGCAACGCCGACGGGGAGGTCTACAAGACCATCGACCTCTCCCACTGGCGGCGGGCCCGCTACAAGGATCTTGTCCGCGAGAAGGCTGGGGCCGATTGGTTCCAGGTCTCACCGGAAGAGCGACGCCGTCGTGCCATCGAAGACCTGAAGCTCGCCGGTGACATCGCCGACGGCTACGAGGACTTCGAGGTCACCGGGGCCGTCTTCGAGAAGCTCGTCGAGCCCACCCTCATCCAGCCCACCTTCGTCACTCATCTGCCCAAGCAGCTGGTGCCCCTGGCCAAGATCTCCGCCGACGATCCCACCACCGTGGAGGTCTTCGAATGCTGCATCAACGGCCAGGAGATCGCCCCGGGCTACACCGAGCAGAACGACCCCGTCGCCCAGCGCGAGGCCCTCGAGCATCAGGCCGGCGGCGAGCAGCAGAAGCTCGACGAGGACTTCCTGGTGTCCCTGGAGCATGGCATGCCCCCGGCCGGTGGCATCGGCATCGGCATCGATCGCCTGTGCATGATGCTCCTGGGTCAGGAGAGCATCCGTGACGTCATCCTGTTCCCGCAGCTCAAGCCCAAGGCCTGAGAGGCTCAGTCCACCGGGGGGACGGCGTCGCCGGGAGCGCCCTGTCCCGACAACGCGGACCGCTCCCGTCACCCGTTCCCGTGCAGACTCGACACCGGGGGCCGACTCCGGTTTGCTTGTCGCGCTTTTCGTCCATCGATGAAACCTGAACTCCTGCAACGCGCAAAATCCCTCGGATTCTCCGACCGCCAGATCGCCCACCTCACCGGGCGTACCGAGGACGAGGTGCGCGCCGAGCGCAAGAAGCAGGGACTGGTGCCCAGCTACCGGCTGGTCGATACCTGCGCGGCCGAGTTCGAGGCCTACACGCCCTACTACTACTCGACCTACGACCGGGGCGACGACGAGGTGAAGCCCTCGACCAAGAAGAAGATCATGATCCTTGGCGGCGGTCCCAACCGCATCGGCCAGGGCATCGAATTCGACTACTGCTGCGTCCATGCCGCTTTCGCCCTCAAGGAAGACGGTTATGAAACCCTGATGGTCAATTCCAACCCGGAGACCGTCTCCACCGACTACGACACCAGCGACAAGCTCTTCTTCGAACCCCTGACCCTCGAGGATGTCCTGCACATCTACGAGCGTGAGGGTTGCTCCGGGGCCATCGCCCAGTTCGGCGGCCAGACCCCGCTCAATCTGGCCCTGGGATTGAAGAAGAACGGCGTGAACATCATCGGCACCTCGCCCGAGAGCATCGAGATCGCCGAGGACCGCAAGCTTTTCGCGGCCATGCTCCGCAAGCTGGACATCCCCCAGCCCCCCAACGGCCTGGCCACCAACGCCGAGGAGGCGCTCGAGGCCAGTCACCGGCTCGGATATCCGGTGCTCGTGCGCCCGAGCTTCGTGCTCGGCGGCCGGGCCATGCAGATCGTCTATTCCGACGCCGAGCTGACCCACTACATGAAGTTCGCGGTGGAGGCTTCGCCCGAGCGGCCGGTGCTGGTGGACAAGTTCCTGGAAGACGCCACCGAGGTCGATGTCGACTGCATCGCCGACGTCGGTCATTTCGCCGATCCCAAGGATGCCACCATCGTCATCGGCGGCCTGCTCGAGCACATCGAGTTCGCCGGCGTGCACTCCGGCGACGCCGCCATGGTGCTTCCGCCCCACACCCTTTCACCCCAGGTCATCGAGACCATCCGCCAATACACCCATGCGATGGCCCGCGAACTGCGGGTCTGCGGCTTGATGAACGTCCAGTACGCGGTGAAGGACGAGGTCGTCTACGTGCTGGAGGTCAACCCCCGGGCCTCCCGCACCGTGCCCTTCGTCAGCAAGGCCATCGGGCGTCCGCTGGCGAAGCTGGCGGCCAAGGTCATGGCCGGCAAGACCCTCAAGGAACTGGGGTTCACCGCCGAGGAATGGCCGAAGTACTGGGCCGTGAAGGAGTCCGTGTTCCCGTTCAACAAGTTCCTCGGCCAGGACATCGTCCTCTCTCCGGAGATGCGCTCCACGGGCGAAGTGATGGGCCTGGACAGCGACCTGGGCGTGGCGTACGCCAAGGCCCAGATGGCCGCCAACTCCCCGCTGCCTCTGCGCGGCAAGGTGTTCATCTCCATCGCCGACGCCCACAAGAAGGACCTGGTCGAGGTGGCCAAGAGCTATCTGGACCTCGGCTTCGAGCTGGTGGCCACCGATGGCACCGCAGCGCGGCTCGAGGCCGCCGGCCTGAAGGTGGAGCGGACTCTCAAGGTGCTCCAAGGCCGCCCGAACATCGTCGATCTCCTCAAGAACAAGGAGATCCAACTGGTCATCAACACCCCGAGCGGTGCGGCCCCCCGGGAAGACGAGGTGCGGATCCGCACCACGGCCGTCATCACCGGCACCCCCATCATGACCACCATCAGCGGGGCCAAGGCGGCCGCGTTGGGCATCGCCGCCCTCCAGCGCCAGGGCTACTCGGTCAAGACCATCCAAGAGTACCACTGAACATCCTCGCGGTTGTCCCGGGCCATGAGCATCGGGACCTCCGCGACCGATGTCGGCCGGGAACCGCCATGCCCGGGTTTCGCGGGCGCCCTTCCTGAGAAGAACCTTTCCCCATGCCTCAGGATCTTGCCACCGAGTATCCCCCACTGGCCCCGGTCCTCCGGGTGAGCGACGCCCGCGGGGCCTCACGGCGCTACTCCGAGGCCTTCGGGGCCGTGGAATTGTACCACCTCATCGATCCGGCCACCGCTCGATGCGCTCACCTGGAACTCCGTTTGCCCGACGGCCCGCTCCTCCTGCTGGAGGAAGAGACCGAGCCCGTGGAGCCTGTCGCCCGGGATGCTTCCCGTCCTCCCAGGGTCCGTCTCTGCCTCTTCGTCCCCGACGTGGATGCCCTGGTGGCCCGATGTGCCGCGGCCGGCTTCAACGTCCTGCAGCCTCCCAAGACCCATTTCCATGGTCATCGGTGCGCGCTGCTCCGGGATCCTGACAGCCACGAATGGATGCTCTCCCAGTTGGTGGAGGTCTTGAAACCCTCGGAGATGCAGGCCCGATGGGACCGTCGTCGGCCGTCCGGGGCGGGTGCCTCCGAGGGGTCCACATCGCCAGGAGCCTGAGGACTGGCCGGTTCCGCCTTGAAGGAATCCCGGCCCGACAGCCCTGCCAGACCGCCTCCCGCCGAGCGACCATGACTCCGGACTGCGCCGTCCCGACACCGGAAATTCACGAGCCGCGATTTGAATGTTCGGCGGCCCTTGCCTAGCTTGCATTCCGAAGGATCTTCCACGGAAAGAGACGCTTGACCGGGTTGATCCCAAGGTTCTATCCATTGGTCCGTTCTCCCCGGTTGCAGCCCTGTCCCTGACAGAGGGATTGGCTCCAACTGTCGCCCCTTTCATCCCCGTGTGGGGATGGGCCGGCGGGCTTTGGCGGTGTAATCCGTGTGTCACCCCAAAGCCCGCCGTTGCTTTTTCACAGGCTCCGTCCGGCCCGGACCCGGGATCTCTCGGCGGAACCGCCGGGGTCCCTCGTTGCTCACGGGGCCGATCCCTCCGGGTTCACTTCGTCCCCCATCCCGGATGCCCCGGGGGCATCCCGGGGGATGTCCGCAGACGAATCGGTGTTCCCGATGTCGGAAATCTCCTCAAGAAACCCCGCCATGACGCCGATAGAGGGATGACTTGATTCAGGGATGATGGGTGTCTGTTCGAAGCATCGGGAACGCCGGTGAGGCCGGTGCAAGGGTCCATGCCCCCGATCAAACCGTCGGAGATCAAAACGTCGGGAATTGCCACCCAAACCAATCGAAGCCACGAACCATGATGTTCTGCCGCAGAGGGTCCCGAGAACGGGCCGGTGTTGATCGCCACAGCCGAATGAGCCAGGTCGTCTGGATCCCCTTTCAAGCCCAGGTCCCATGCGACCGTCATGGCCGCCTGACGGCGCGGGCCGCCACCGCGCGAACGGTCGAACACCCGAAGGGTCATGCCTCGGGGATCCTTCAGGAGGGAGCGTCCGCCCGATGAGTTCCGAAGCCGAGATTCTCCTCCAGTACGAGGAGTCCAAGGACCGACTGGAGGCCCTCCGGGCCGATTACGATGCCATTTTCGGCATCGCCAACACGGCCGAGGAGTACGCCACCCTGACAGTCATCAAGGACCAGATCCGGGCCGAGGAGCGGCTCTTGAGAGATCTCCAGGCGAAGTTGCCGGCCCGGGAATCCTTCGGTGCCAAATACCAGGTCGAGATCCTGGGCCCCCACGAGATCTCCTTCGTGATCCCGGTCAACGTGCCCCGGATCCGCATCCTCGAGGAGGCCCAGGAGATCTACTACAAGCTGGACAAGCGGAACTACGTGTTCCCCAACCGGTACAAGGTCTGGCTGGGCATGCCCTCCTTCACCGAGGGGAAGCCCGCCGAGACCCGTATCGCGATCGATGGTTGCGTGGACGAAAGCCAGAACCGGACATTGGCCGACCAGAAGCTCTTCCTGCGCCGGAAGTTCGACGAGGGCGAGGCGTCGATGCCCACCGTCGAAGATCTGGCTGCAGCCCATGCCTTGTTCTACATCGTCACCCGCCAGAACCTGTTCCGGGGCATGAAGATCCGGACCCTCAACGGCAGCCTCTATTTCGACAATCTGGGCCTGGGCATGGATCGCTTCTCCCTCGACTGGAACCGCTTTGCCGACGTCGCCGCCGCCTGCTATCTGCCCGCGGCCGTGGTCGACAAGATGCGGGAAGACAAGAAGAAGGCCCGCGGCTTTTAGTCTCGTCGACGCCCCACGCCCATGCCCCTCCGGCAGGGCGTTCCGCCCGGTGCCCCCCCGCCGGAGGCTTCTTGTCACCCCATTGTCACTGTCGACAAGGGAAGGTCCGGGGCTACGCTGATCGATCGTTCGCGTCATGGCCCGCCAGCAACGCCCTCCTGCCTCCCGCCGCCCGGATCCGCCGACCCCGGATTCCCCGTCCTTGGCCCGTCGGGAGCCGGCCGATCTCTTCAATCGGGAACTCTCGTGGCTGGAATTCGACCAGCGGGTGCTGGATGAGGCCTTGGACCCCTCGGTCCCCCTGCTCGAGCGGGTGAAGTTCCTCGGGATCACCCATGCCAACCTCGACGAATTCTTCGAGGTCCGTGTCGCGGGTCTGAAGCAGCAGATCGAGTCCGAGGCCTCCCAACGGACTCCGGATGGACTCACCGCCAGCCAGTGCCTGAGGGTGGTGACGCAGCGGGTGAAGTCCCTGGTCGATGCCGCCGACCGTTGCTGGCTTCGCGACCTGGCCCCGGCGCTCGAGGCCGAGGGTTTCCGGTTCCTTCGGCCCGAGACGCTGGAGGAATCCGACCGTTCGTGGCTTGCGGCTTACTATCGCGAGAAGGTCTACCCGGTCCTGACACCCTTGGCCGTGGATCCCTCCCACCCGTTCCCCCAGTTGCTCAACAAGTCCCTGAACCTGATCACCCGCATCCGTGTCTCGGACGGCCGCGATCCGGGGGCCAGCCGGTTGGCGATCGTCCAGGTGCCCCGGGTGCTGCCCCCGCTGGTCCGGTTGCCGCGCCCCGACGGTCGCCGCGACTCGGTCTTCCTGTCCGACCTCATCGGGGCGAACCTGTCCGGCCTCTTCGGCGTCGATCGGATCGACGACTGGTGGTTGTTCCGGGTCACCCGCAACAGCGAGCTCTACATCGACGAAGAGGAGGTCTCCAACGTCAGGATGGCCGTCGAGGCCGAGCTGCACAACCGTCGCAAGGGCGAGGCGGTGCGCCTGGAGGTCTCGTCCGACTGCCCCGAGGCGATCCGCCAGGAACTCCTCGCGACCCTCGCACTCGACGCGGACGACCTCTACGCCATCGAGGGGCCGATCGCCCCGGGACGGCTCATGGCCATCCTGGAGGGCGATCATTCCCCGGAGCTGCGCGATCCCCCCTTCGTGGCTCCGGTCGTCGAGGCGCTGCGCGAGGGTTCGGACGTCTTCGAGAGCCTGCGTCGCGGAGACATCCTGCTGCACCATCCCTACGAGAGCTTCGACGGGGTGCTGCACTTCCTGCAGCAGGCGGCGGCCGACCCGCGGGTGCTGGCCATCAAGCAGACTCTCTACCGCACCGGGGGCGACCGGCGGATCGTGGGCGCCCTCATGGATGCGGTGAAGAACGGCAAGCAGGTCACCGTGGTCGTCGAGCTCAAGGCCCGCTTCGACGAGGCCAACAACATCGCCTGGTCGCGACGCCTGGAGGAGGCCGGGGTGCATGTGGTCTACGGTGTGGTGGGCTACAAGGTCCATGCCAAGGTGTGCCTGGTGGTCCGTCGCGATGACGACGGCATCCGCCGTTATGTCCATCTCGGCACGGGCAACTACAATCCCTCGACCGCCCGCCTCTACACCGATCTGAGCCTGTTGACCTGCCGCCCCGACATCGGGGAAGACGCCACCACGCTCTTCAACCTGCTCACCGGTGTCTGCCAGCACCGGCCGACCCGGCAGCTGGTGCTCGCTCCCTTCGAGTTGCACGACCGTGTGCAGTCGCTCATCCGCCGCGAGGCCGACCATGCCAGGGCGGGGCTCCCGGCGCGCATCGTGGCCAAGATGAATGCGCTGGTCGACGAGGCCACCATCCGATCCCTCTACGAGGCCTCGCGGGCGGGGGTCGAGATCGACCTCATCGTGCGGGGCATCTGCTGCCTGCGCCCCGGTGTCCCCGGTCTGAGCGAGCGCATCCGGGTGCGCAGCATCGTCGACCGGTTCCTGGAACACAGCCGCATCTGGAGCTTCCAGAATGCCGGCAATCCCTCGGTCTACGTGAGCAGCGCCGACTGGATGCCCCGGAATTTCTTCAAGCGCATCGAGGTGGCCTTCCCGGTGCTGGACGGCCGCCTGCGCGACCGAATCCTGCGGGAGATCCTTGAGGAATCCCTGGAGGACACGGCCAAGGCCCGGTGGCTGCAGGCCGACGGGAGCCACCGGCGCTCCCCCCAGGCCCGAAGCCCGGGGGCGAGGCGTTCGCAATCCCGGTTCATGGGACTGGCCATGCGGGAAGCCCCGGTGTCCGGATCCATCGGCCAGCCCGGGCGCGGGCCCGCGGCCAAACCATCGCCGCGGATCCGTCCCGGGCCTCGCCCGTGGTGATCACCGCGCGGGGGCGTCGACCTCGCGCACGGCCGCACCATGGGCCTCGCTGACCACCAGCACGGCCAATCGCCGGATCCGGGGTCCCTCGTCGGGGGCCAGCGGGGCGTGGTCCAGGCCGGTGGAGTCGCCGCCGCCTTCCCGTCCGCCGGTCTGGAGGGAGCCCGATCGCGGCCCCGGCGCGGCGGCCTGGGATTCGTTGGTCCCGATGCAGTCGAAGCGGCCGCGCAGATCCGTATAGCCGTCCTTCACGAAACGGATCTCCCCGTTTTCGAGGCGGCCGTAGACCTTCACGTAGGCTTTCGAGATCGGCCGGTTCACGGCCGGGTCGCGCACCTCCAGCAGGCCTTCGTTCTCGGCCAATTGCAGACGGAAGGTGTGGGCATGGTGCATGCGGGCCTTGCGTCGTCCGCCCCCCGTCACCTCGACCATCACATGATCCTTGGCCAGCGCGGCCGGGATGGGCAGGTCCAGCGCGCTCTTGCCCGGGGGCAGCGGGACCACGGTGGACAGCGTCGGTTGGAGGATGCTCGGCTGGTCTCCGTCGCGGTCGGCGAAGGGACTTCGGCTGAACAGGAATTCCGGATCCATCCGGTGGTAGTTCACCGTGACCGACGACAGTCCTTTCCAGGTGATGGAAACGGTCCGGTTCTCCACCTGGAGGTCGAAGGAGGCCTCGCGTGGGGCGGACGAGGGATCGCCCGTCGGGGCCGCCTTGTCGTCCGCGGCCCCGGGGCCTCCGGGGGTCCCTTTTCCGGCGACCGACTTGCCCTCGGCCTCGTCCAGGTGGCGGGTCAGTTCGGCGAAGAGATTGCGCCACCGGGGCACCGGGTAGGATTCGTAGGGGCGGGCGACCTTGCGCGCCTCGGCCGGTTTCTCCTCGAGCAAGTGGGCCCAGGCCCGGAGGTAATCATACTGGATCCGGGTCCGGACCTCCGCAGGACGGACCCGTCCGAGGCGGGCCAGGCCTTCCTCGATCCTGTCCTGAAGGAACAGGTAGTAGGCCGCCGCCAGCTCGTCATCCGGGGCGAGTCGCGGTTTGAACGCCATCACCCGCAGGAAGCGCAGGTACTGATCGCGGAACACGGTGTTGGCGATCCGACGCCGGGAACCGACCGGGTGGGCCCTGGGGTTGATCAGCGGCGAGTATTCCAGGTGCTCATAGGTGCGTTCCTCGACGGGGTCGATGCGCAGCAGCGGCGAGTCCAGCCAGGGACCGCATTGGGACAGGAACTCCGGCCGGTGCCGCAGCCATTCGCGCAGGACGCCCGTGTCGTTGTGGAGCACCGCATATCGGGCGATCGGCTCGCTCCAGGCATGATGCTGTGACAGGAACCCGGTCAGGCGGCCGAAGAACTCGCGGCTCTGCCGCACCCGCCAGGCCACCGCCTCCAGATCCAGGCGGGCGAGGTTGTGGGTCGCCAGGAAGGTCATCACCTCGGCCTCGGAGCCCTGCTGCGAGACGTATTCCCAGGAAGCCGTGTCGCGCGCCGACAGCCGGCGGACGACCCGGAAGGGCTGGCCCTGGGCGGTGGCGAGGGTCCTTCCGTCCCGGGTCAGGTGGGCCGGGGCATGGGAGTGGTTCGTGGGTTGCGCCGCATGGGTCGGGAAGTAGAAGTGGTATTCCAGCTTCAGCGTCGAGTACGGCTCGAGACGGAGCGCCTGGCTGTGGGTGGTGCGGCTGCCGAGGACGGGCAGGGATCCCTGTGGGATCTGGGTCAGGAGGTCGGCCTTGACCGGAGACGACCCCGGATTGCCGATCACCACCTGCGCGCCGTAGACCACGCCGGCGAGGAATTCGTCTTCCACGAACTTGTCCCGACGTTCCTGCCCCTCCTGGATGAAGCGGTCGTCCTGGCGGAAGAACCGCTCGCTCAGGAGCAGCTCGGGCCCGGCGGGGTTCCGGGGATTCGCATCGGCGGGCCTCACTTCGCGGAAGAACACCAGCAGGGGTCCGTTGGCCGCCAGGGTGCGCGCCGGCCCCTCGCCTCGGATCGTGACCGCATTCGTGGCCTGGAAGGGCAGGTCCAGGACGGCCAGGGCCAGCAGGATCTCGGTGGGGTGGTGGTGGGCTTCGAGGACGCGGGGCGACAGGAATGGATCGGCCGGGTTTCGTGCCGCGAAGTCGCGCCAGTAGCCCGAGACGGGGATCAAGTCGGGGCCCTGGGCTTCCAGTGGCAGCCGGTGGTAGTGGTTCTCGGCCCATTCCTGGGCCGGTCCCGGCGACCTGTAGTATCCGGTGGCGGCCGCCCGGCTCCGCAGGTCCCGGGCGGCCTGCGGATCGAGGGCGGGCCCCTCGGCCTGGGAACTCCGTGCCTTCTTGTCGGCGGCGAGGGCCGGGCGCCCTTCGGAAAGCCGGGCACCTTTGGACCGGCCCGCGGCCGAGGTCCTCGATTTCGCGATCGCATCGGCCCCTCCCGCGGGCCCGCCACCGGGCTGGAGGGCGTACCGCCTCATCTCAGCCGCCTGGGGGCCATCGAAGGCCAAGGCGGCCGTGGCCATGGGCATTGCCCCGGTTTGCTCGACTTCGAGGGAGGCCTGGGCCTGCCGAGGCATGGCTGCTCCGCCGATGCCTCCGGCGGCCTCCAGCGCCCGGCCACCGAGGGCCGTCTCGAACCGTCGGGCCTCTCCCTCCGGGTCGGTGGGCAGCAGTTCCCAGAGTTCCTGCAGATGTCGGGCCGTGACCGGTGCCTCGCCTTCCAGCCTGGAAGCCAGCAGCGCCTTCTCCACCACGTTGAGTCGGCCGTGCTCCCGCGGCTCCCGGTAGGGCTTCAGATCGGAACCCAGGAGGTAGTCGTCGAGAAAGGTCCGGGAACGCTTGTTGGCCAGGTGCGGGCGGATGACCGTCTCGAAAAAGCGGGGGTCTTTCCGCTGCAGGAACAGATTCACCTCGTGGCAGGCGAACTCAGAATACCGGGCCCGCTGCTCCTCCGGGTTCAGGGAGGGCCAGCGCATCAGCCAGTCGAAGCGGGCCAGCGACGGATCGGGATTCAGGGTCCGCAGCAGAGCGAAGACCGATTCCAGCGTCTCATAGGCCTCCCACCGGCTGTTCCGGAAATCGCCGAACGTCAGCGATTGGCCCCGGACCAGTCCCCGGGATTCCCGGACTTCGGTGGCCCCCCCCGCGGCGTCCAGCGAACGGGCCAGACGCAGATCCTGGCTGACGATGGGCGGGGCGGTCCTCGCCAAGGTCTGCCAGGCGGCCTCGGACTCGTCTTCGACCTGGACTTGGATCACCGGACGGTCTCCGAGCGCCGTGGCCGGCAGGCGGATCCGGCCCTCGGTATCGGGCACCAGGTTGAACCAGGCCAGCGATCCCCCGGCCAGGAAGTCCAGTTTGGGGCCTGCCGCCGGCGCAGGCGCGGCCTGTTCCTTGCGGGACAGGCTCTCGGCCATCTCGACGCGGCCGGCCATGTCGCCCATCGCCGCTGGCGGCGCATGGCCGTCGGAGACGGGGAGGGCCACCGAGTCGGTCGAACGTTTGTCCCAGGGGTTGAGGAGCAGTCCCGGGCGAGCCAGCCGGTTGCCCGCATACTTCCGGGCATACCGGCGGTCGAGGATGTAGCGCGCCTCGTCGCCGATGGCCCGCCCGCCCGAGTAGAGGTTGGGCAGATGGTCGGGGACCTTGTGTCCGGATCCCCACCGGGTGAACCCGCCGAGGCTGGTGAACAGCGCAGGCTCGGGCATGAAGTGGCCGGCGATCACATGGACACGGGTGGATCGGTTCCAGTGGAGGAGCCGGATCTCGGCCTCGCCCGTGGGGGTGAGGGCCACCGAGGCGAGGTGCACCGGCGGTCGCGGCCGCAGCTCCAGCGAGCGGGTCTTGCCCACCAGCCAACCGGCCACGGGAATCCCGTCGGTGATGCGCAGGGTGGTCAGCGATTCACCGGGGTCGCGCAGTCGCAGCGAATAGTCGCCGGCGGCCAACCCGGTGATCTCCAGCTCGTTGCCCACGGGGCGGACGGCCGTGCTCCGGTCGGCGACGAACGCGCCCCCGCGCAGCTCCAACAGGGACCAGGCGTCGGCTGCGTTCCGCGGGAACCATGGGATCCGCACGGTTTCCCCGACACGGGCATGGATCTCGCGGGAGCGGGTCCGGTCGGTGGTCTCCAGCGACCAGGAACGGTGGAGGTCCTCCCCGGCCGACACCTCGATCCTCGTGAGGTCCTCGAGCCCGCCGAGTTCGATGCGCCCCTGCGCGTCGGTCCTCAGCGACGCCTCCTCGGTGGACACGAACCCCCTCCGGTGGAACACGAGTCGCAGCGCCTGATCGGGCACGGGTTCGCCGTTGCGGCCGAGGACCTCGATCCGATGGTTCTGCCCGTCCCGTCGCAGGAAGGCGTCCCGCGTTCGGGCGGTCCGTTCCAGGCCGTTGATCTCCCAGGTGCGGGTCGCGCTCAATTCGCGCTTCTCGCCGCCGGCCACCGGGTCGATCCGCCCGCGCAGGGTGGCCGTGACCCGAGCCAGACGGTCGGGGACGCGGAAGGCCCGCGTGAGCAGTCGCGCCGTCTGGAGGTTCGTGGCGCCGAGTTCGACCGTGGTCGTGCTGGCGACGCCGTCATGGGTGACCGTGGTGAGTGTCAGTCGCGGTTCCGCCAGCAGTTCGGGCGAGGCCGCGTGGTCGCCGATGCGCAGCGATGACCGGATCGCCAGCACCGCCTCGGCACCGGCCACGCACTGTTCCGGATCGAGATGGAACCAGGCCTCGAGGGCATAGGTCTCGGCGTGGTGCTCGAATTCGGTCAGGGAGGCCAGCCGGCCCTCGGCGTCGGAGAGCACCAGGGGTTTGCGGCCGGGTGTGGCGGTGAAGGGGATCTGGATCCGGCCATCCTGCGGGTCGGCCTCCCATCGGCGTCCGTCCAGCCAAGCCACCGCATTGGTGACGACCCGGGCGTTCTCGTCGAGCACCCGGAGCAGGTCTCCGCCCGGCCCCGGCGATTGGAGCAGGCTGTATCCGCCGCGGCGGATCAAGGCGCGCGACGACCGTCCGCCGCCGATCACCTCGATGATCCAAGCGCCCCGCTTGCCCCGCAGCTCGGGGAAGCGGAATTGGCGGGTCGTGCGCAGGAACGGCGACGAATCCCCCTCGTGGCGTTGTTCGGCGTTGGCGACCCAGCCATCCAGGGGCAAGTCCGTGTTCAACGGCCGCTTTTGCGCCAGGAACCAACCGAGGGTGTTGATCTCGAAGAGCCGGACCATCACCTGGGGGGTGTTCTTGAGCGTCACGGTCACGGCGACCTCCTGGTCGGTCGGGATGGCGGGCGCGTTGGTGGCCGGGAACTCGATGTCCACCCGGTCTTTGAGGGCCTGGTAGGCGGCCGGTGACAGCAGCGAGGCCCAGCGCTCGGGCTCGCCCGCGCCGCCGGTGATCTTGGCTTCTGCGAACAGCGGCTTCACCCAGGAGTCCCGCAGCCATTCGGTCCAGGGTTCCCAGGCCGCATCGGTCGCGGCGAAACGCAGCAGGAACTCCCGCACCAGGGGTTCATCCGAACCGATCGCCGGCAGGGTCAGGCCGGACTCCGGGAAAGTCGCGTTCAGGTCCACCGCATGCCGGTCCGCCCGGACCGACTCGAGGTATCTCGGGCTCATGTAGCCCACCGGCCGGGGCAGCTTCAGGTACTCGAGGAACCGGGACCGATCGTACACCCCCCGTGTGCGGTCTTGTTGGAGCCGGGCGAAGAGCACGTGGGCCTTGAGGGAGTTGAAGGCCGGGGGCAGTCCGCGCACGTAGGCACCGACCCGTTCCAGCCAGGCCTCGCGCTCGACGGGGTCGGTCTGGGCCTGGACATCGGCCCCGGGGGCGAGCCGACGGATCCGGGTCAGGACGAATGCCGCCTGAGAGGCCAGCGCGGGCACCTCCTTCTCCAGCGCATCGAGCTGCTCGGGCAACAGCGCCCGATGGATGGCGAATTCGCCGAAACCCCGGCTCTCCGGCGTCTTGAGGTCGGCGAGGATCAGGGGAACCAGCCCCGGGACGTCCGGCCGCCGCAAACGGGCCAGGAGCGTCCGCCGCTGGGCGGGACGCAGGGAAACCCCCTCCCGGACCAACCGGTCGGATTCCTCGTCGGCCAGGCCGTCGAGGCCGTCGTGCTGCAGGACCCTCCTGAGGAAGGCCTCCCGCGAAACGGCCGCGGTGTCGAGCTTTGTCGGCAGGTCGGGCCTCTGGTCGGGGAGCCGCGGGGCGTGGTCGAGCTGCAGGCCCAGCCGTTCGCGCAGATGGCGGAGGGTCCGCTGGGGATCCGTGCCGTAGGCCAGGAGCGCCTCCCGGTTCTCAAGCATCCGGCGTTGTTCGGAGTCGGGAAAGCGTTGCGCCCACTGGGCCATCGTCGCCGCGAACTTCTCGGTCTGTCCCGACGACTGCTGGTGCAACGCGTGGAAAAAGTAGTAGTCCTCGGTGCCCGGCACCAGTTGACCGAGCATCGCCTCCCGGTCGGAAGCCAGTGCGAAGGTCTCGATGAATCCGATGTCGGTGTCGGCGCAGGTGGACAGCGAGGCGGCCAGGGCCAGGGCGGGCAGGCCCCAGCGGCGGAGGAAGAGGGGATTCATGGAAGGGTTCGGTGGCAATGTCGGTGGAGGCCCCGGGAGGCTCCTTTCATCGGATAACGCGTGCGACCGACAAAGCTTAGGGCCGGTCTGAGAACCGCGATAGGCCCGGTCCTCGCTCGGCATCTTCCCGAGCGTCGCCCGTCATCGTCCCGACCCTTGCAGCCCGCTGCGCGGATGCAAGGGCCTCGATCCGCGGCGAGGACGCCCCGTCGCCGCATGCCCGGCGAGATCCCGGTGTCCGGCAGTACGCCCGCCTTGACAGGCGCGTCGTTTTGTCCGGAATTGGGTCGCGTCATGAAGTCCGGTAATCCAGTCCCTCTCGCCGTGGCAGTCGCCTGCGCCACGGCTGCCGCACTTCCCCGCCCGAACCGCTGCTGAAACGCCCCACCAGGCGAACCTGCGGCGGATCCGGGAAAATACGCTTCCCGACGGTCCCCGAGTTCGCGTACCTCCCCACAGACGTCCATGTCCTCCGTCCACCGCAATTTCATCGCCCACCACGTCGCCGGCATCCCGCGCTCCGGCATCCGTGACTTCTTCGAACTGGTCCAGAACACCACGGGCGTGATCTCGCTGGGCGTGGGTGAACCGGATTTCGCCACGCCGTGGCACATCCGGGAGGCGGCGATCTACGCCCTGGAACGCGGCCGGACCCAATACACCTCCAACCTCGGGCTCCTGAAGCTCCGCGAGTGCATCTCCGGCTACGTGGAACAGCACTTCGGCGTCCGCTACGACCCCAAGACCGAGGTCCTGGTGGCCGTGGGTGTCAGCGAGGCCCTCGATTTGGCCCTGCGCGCGGTGCTCAACCCGGGCGACGAGGTGATCTACCACGAGCCGTGCTATGTCAGCTACGCGCCCAGCGTGGTCCTGGCCCACGCGGTCCCGGTGCCGGTGGCCTGCAAGGCCGAGGACGGGTTCGCGGTGACCGCCCAGGCCATCGAGGCGGTGGTCACGCCGAAGTCCAAGGTGCTGATGCTGTCGTTCCCGACCAATCCCACCGGCGGGACCATGACCCGACAGCAGCTCCTGGAGATCGCCGAGGTGGCCCAGCGGCACGACCTGCTGGTGCTCACCGACGAGATCTACTCCGAGCTGACCTTCGAGGGGGAGCATGTCTCCATCGCCTCGCTGCCGGGCATGGCCGAGCGCACCATCTTCCTGCACGGCTTCTCCAAGGCCTATGCGATGACCGGCTTCCGCATCGGCTACGCCTGCGGTCCGGCCCCGCTCATCGACGCCATGATGAAGGTGCACCAGTACGCCATCATGTGCGCGAGCATCATCGCCCAGGAGGCCGCCATCGAGGCGTTGACCCATGGGGCCGCCGCCACGGCCGAGATGCGCGACCAGTACCAGTTGCGGCGCAACTTCATCGTGAAGGCCCTGAACGACATGGGCCTGAAGTGCCACCTGCCGCGCGGTTCCTTCTATGCCTTCCCGGACATCACCAGCACCGGGCTGTCGTCCAAGGAATTCGCCGTCCGGCTGTTGAACGAAGAGAAGGTGGCCTGCGTTCCCGGCGGGGCCTTCGGCCCGAGCGGCGAGGGGTTCGTGCGTTGCTGCTTCGCCACGGCCTTCGACCAGATCCAGGTGGCCATGGAGAAGACGGCCCGGTTCGTCGGGCGGCTCAAGTGAGCCCGAGGGGGGCGTCATTGGCCGTGGCCTGCCTCGGGGTTTTCATCCCCGTGCCTCGGTCGCCCCTTGCGCCGGTCGCGAAACCCGCTCTCTTGGAGTGTGATCGCTGACTCCGCCCGGATCGGATCGGTGCCCTACCTCAACGCGGTTCCCCTGACCTGCGGCCTCGAGGGGCGCTGCGAATTCCTCCCGCCCTCTTCGTTGGCCGTGGCCTTGCGGTCCGGTCGGGTCGACGCGGCCTTGCTCAGCGTCACCGAGGCGCTGTTCGCCCCCGGGCATCCCATCGTGGACGGGGTGGCCATCGCCTCCGACGGCCCGGTCTTCAGCGTTTTCCTCGCCCATCAGGACCCCCTGGACGAACGGCTCACCGAGGTGCACCTCGACCCGGCCTCCTGCACCAGTGTGAACCTGCTGCGGGTGCTCCTGGCGGCACGGGGCCTGTCCCCCAGATTCAGTCCCTTGTCCGGCTACGAGCGGGACCGGATGCCGCGCAACGTGCTGCTCATCGGCGACCCGGCCATCCGCTTCGCCCTGGGTTCCCACTCCCACGGGATCTGGGACCTGGGTGCGGCCTGGAAGGAGTGGACCGGGTTGCCCTTCGTGTACGCCGTCTGGGCCGTCCGCGAGACCGCAGCCACCCGGGCGCTGGCCGACGGACTGCGCGGGGCGCGCGAACGGGGCCTGGCAAGGATTCCCGAATGGGTCGAGCGACGCCCGGAATTCACCCGGGAATTCCGTCAGGCCTACCTGGGCGGTCACATCCGCTATGGCCTGGGAGACCGCGAGAAGGCCGGCATCGAGCGCTTCCGCCAGGCCCTCGACGCGCACCTCAGCCCACCCCGTCCCACGGTTTCGCCCCGGTATTTCTGAGTCCGGCGGTCTCCATTCGCTTCAGCGGCCCCCGTCTCCATGGATTTTTCCGGCGGGCGAATCCTCATCGCCCTGCAGACCCAGCGATTCGAGGGTCGATCGGCAGGTTTCCAACTCGCCTCCCAGGCGTCGATGTCGCCACACCTGCAGCGCCAGGAAACCGGAAAGGACCAACCCAAGGACAACCCATGCCATCCATGGGCTTGTGGCCGACCACCGCTCGAGGAGGGGCAGGGCACCCTCCGGGAGGATCCACCGGATGCTGACCCCCAGGAGGAGACCCGAGCCGAACCACCAGATGCCCACCTGAGAGAATCTGAGGGACTGCCGAGCCCGTTCGACCCGCAGGGTCCAATAGGCTTGCGGGGAGTCGGCGGTGGCCCGCCAGAGCACCCGACGTCGCCGGAGCGACCAGGCCGGGTGGGCGAGGCAACCCAGTGCTGCCACCCCGAGCAGGCATCTGCCCGCGGGGTCGGTCCATCGGAGTGCCACGCTCGACAGGATCCCCGCCATCGCGAGCGCAAGGAGCCAATCCCCAAGGGCGATCCACCGCATGCGACGGGCCTCGGCGGCCCAGAGCCGGCGGAGTCTCTGGTTCGATTCGGCACGTTGCGAAGTCTCGGGTGGGGTGCTTTGCCAGGCCTCACGGAGACGGTCCCAGGAAAGGCGCGGGTCGGTGGGTTCAGAGTTCATGCGCGATGCATCCATTGCGAGAGGGTCTGGCGGGCGCGGTGGAGCCGAACGGTCACCGCCCCTTCGCCGATGCCGAGGGCCTCGGCTATCTCGGCATGGCTGAAGTCCTCGAGGTGGAGCGAGACCACCTGCCGCTGCGACAGGGGCAGCCGCTCGACGGCCCGGGAGAGGGCTTCCCGGATCGAGGTCTCGGAGGCGATCTGATCCGGCCCCTCGGCCTCGGAAGGGTGCTCCTCATCGAGTGGCAGGCGGTCTCCCCCGCGCATCACGCGGCGCACGTGTCCCGCACCGATGTTGTGGGCGATGCGGGCGATGAAGGTGCGGAACGACGCCCCGCCGCGAAACGTCGGCATCCCGCGCCAGAGGGCCATGGCCACATCCTGATGGAGGTCCTCGCGCGCCGACTCCGAGCGTTCGTAGGTCGACAGGATCCGGTCCACCATCCCCCGATGGGACTCCAGCAGGCGGGTCAGCAGGTCCGGGTCGGCGTTCATGTCGAGGCGGGCGACGGGATCCCGGACGGGTTCACTCCGGTGCACCATCGACTCCGCAGGAACCATGCGGCCAATTCAAGCGATGGCCTCCAGATCACCAGCCACACGATGAAGATCAGGATCCAATACGCCAGCCATCCCGGTGCCAACGAGTAGAACCACCGCGCCATCGCGGTGATCGGGTCCGGGAGGCCCCATGCGATCAGCAGGTTGTTTCCCGTTGCGATCACCTTCATCCCGAGCACGCAGACGGGATTGGCGAGGTAGTGGAACGCAGCCCTGGGGACGTTCCGGGCGGAAAACGGGTTCAGGTAGACCCAGTTCCAGAACGCGAGCCCGGGGCGGTTGAGGTAACGCGGGTCGATGCGGTGGCGCGATCCAAGACTCCAGACCAGCATGCCGGTCAACAGGATGAGCACGGCGCCGTTGATCCAGAGAAAGCGAGCCAGATCGAAGGAGCCGGGGCTTCCCCCGACATGGGGGTTGGCCTCCTGGGCGAGACCCGAGTCGAGGCCCAGCCGGGTCGATGCCGCATCGGTCATCGTGAGGACGGCGTAGGCGAGGACAAAGCCAAGGACAAGGGCCCAGTGCCGCGAATCGAGAGTCTTCATAACGCTTCTCCAGTCGCTCAGGCCCGAGAAACCTTACCGGGAAATTTTCCGGCACCCTCGCGTCCTCATGTGGTTGCCGGGAGGTTCAACGATCCTGACGACTCGGGACGCCACTGCCCGTGCGGTCCGGCCAGGGTTTCGCCCGATGAAGGTCCTTGGGTTGAAACGGGTCGGGTTGGGGTGCACGGCCTGACCCGGTATTTCCAGGCCGCCCGGGTCCTCAGTGCCGCCAAGTGAGCCCGATGAATGGCACGTAGTCCGGGGCCGACCGGGTGATCCCGAAGTAGCACCCGAAATCCAGCTGCAGGTTCTTGTGCGCCTCCCAGGTGAATCCCAGGTCGAATTGGCCCTGCCATCCCAGGCCTGATTCCGGGGCGACGCGGGCGGCCAATTCGATGAATCCCGACCACCGATCGGTCAGGTCATGACCCAGGGTCACCGTGTTGCCCCATTCGATGCCATGGCCCGCCGGGTCGTAGTGGACCCAGTCGATCTGGGTTTGGCCTCCGAGCGACCAACCCGGCGCCAGTTCGAAGGCGACCGGCACGATCAGCCCACCTTCGGCATGTCCATTGCGCACATGGGAAGCCGACATGGGCCACTTCACATAGGGCATCAGGGCGAGGGCGCTCCGGCCCCCGTCATTCCCCCACAGGTTGAATTTCAGGCGGGTCTGGAGGTCCCCGGCGCCGGTCTGCTGTTCAAGTTTTCCGCCGCGTTCCGATCGTTTCCAGGAAACCACCTGGCCGTCGTAGACCCACTGCAGGTCGGAACGGCGTGTCAATCCCACCTTGGCGTTGACGCCTCCCACCACCAGCTCCCGGCCCGACCGGTCACCATCGGCGGAGACGGTGCCGAAGGTCGCCTTGGTCGCATCGATCTCGAACTGGAAATGCCCGGCGTCCACCGAATACGGGCTTTCGGTCTGGTCCGGTCGGTCGGCGCTCAAGGGGCGCAGGTTCTCCGCCGGCACCGGATGGATGAGCGAGAACGCCTCCCGCCGGTCCGGATCCGAAGCCAGCAGCATCCCTGCGCAGGCCAGGCCAGACGCGAACCCCAACCCGGTGCGACCGCAATGCGCCTGAGCCCGGAATCCGGATCGACGGGCGGCTGCGCGGATTCCCGATCTCGAAGGTGGGTTCAGCGTCATCTCCCTGTGGGTGCCGCAGTGATCCAGCCAAGGCAACAACATTTTATTAGGGGTAAAAGATTTGAACCAAGAAAAAGCCGGCGACACCCGCCTCGGGCCGGGGCCGCCGGGCCTGTGGTCGTCCGTCAATGGCGTGCGTCGCGCGCAGCGTGGCGCTGGGCGGTTTTTCGGCACGAGACGTCTGCGGCACCCGGAATAGTCCACGGAATGCCCTGGAGTCCGGCCAGTGTCGAGGGTCTCCCGGTCGGCGAGATCGTTTCGCATCGAATCGATGCGCCTGAAGGCGGCCCTCCCGAGCCGGCAGGTTTGTTGGAGGGTCCGTCGCAAAAAGCCGCCGACCGGCCAGGCTGGATCGGGCATCAGGGCCGACGCCGACCGGCCCACCGCCGGTGCAGTGCCAGGGCTCCAAAACCGGCACCGGCCAGGCCCAGGGCCCAGGTCGACGGCTCCGGGACCACTTGGAATCGGTAGGTGGCCGGATCGCTGGTGCGAAGGCCGTCGATGCCGTGGGTTCCCGAGGCCTCGAAGGTCACCAGGTACTCGCCCGGGGCTGAGAACCCCACGTTGAAATGGCCGTGGCTTCCGGGAAGGAGCGCGAGTCGGTCTTCAGTCGTGATGCCGCCGACCGTCGACATCTTCAGATCCGGGGTGCCGAATCCACCGACCTTCCATACCGAGAAGGTCCCCGGCCCGCTGACGGCTTTGAGGCTCAGGCTGATGTCGCCCGACCAGTCCCCTGCGGTCAACTCCTCGGTGCCGAAGCCGAGGAAGGGCAACTGGTCGTTCTCGGTGGTTGGCAGGATCCAGACCGGGGTACCTGCCTGTCCGAGGAATGGCGAAAAGGTCCCTCCGGGCGAGGTGCCCATCGCGGCCGGTCCCACGACAAACACGGCCTCACCGGGAGCGAACTCTTGCTCGAACGGTTCCGACCGATGCACATGCAGCTCCAAGTGTTGATCCTCATATCCGATACCGATATCGGCATGTCCAGAGCGGATGAATTCCTGCGAATGCGCGGAAAATGCGAGGGTCAATCCTGTGATGATCCAAATGGGTTTCATGCGGAAATGGGTGTTGATTCCGTAAGTTGCAAATAGTTTGCAAATAATCGGTTCACCGTCAAGGCCCACCTGAGCCCACCGGGCCAGAGTCTGCTCGAGAGGCAGGCTTCGCTGCAGGGTCCACCCTCGACCTGTCAGTCATGGTCGCCCAAGCCAGGGTCGAGTTTTGCGTTGGGAACGCAGCGGATGGACGCTCTGGGTTCTGGCCGGGGATGCCATTGGCGGATCCGGCCCGGGTTCGGCGACCGGTTGCGACTGCGCGGTCGGTGACGCGGGCGACCGATGGCACTTTGGCGGGCACCCGACGGTCGCGGCTGGTTCAGCCGGCCCGGTGACGGGATCCGCCACCGGGGCTCGGTGCATGCATCGCCCTGCGAGCTTCCCGCGGCAGCCACCGCGGATGATCCAGGCCTCCCGGCCCGATCCCGTCGTGGATCTTCCGGGAATCCCCCGTCCGCCGATCCAGGATGCGCAAATGCGGTGTTCCGCCTGTTTCGGCGCGGCAGAAGGCGACCTGAGCACCGTCGGGCGACTCCGAGCAGCGGAAATCCCAGACACCCTCGGTCGGAGGGGTGAGGAACCGGGTGGCCCCGGTCTTGGGATCGATCTCCGCGATCCCGGTGCCACCCCGGGCTTGGTCTGGCTTGAAGTCGCGGTTGAAGTGGTCGGTGTCCGGCCGGTGCGACTGGTATTCCCACGGCACCCGGGAACCGGGAAGTCGCAGCGGGGCCAGGATGCGGCCGTCGCGGGTCCAGGCGGGCACGTTGGAGCCGCCGCCGCGGTGGGAGGCGGAACCGTAGGTGGCCCCGAACCACATGGCCTGCCCCTCGGTGAGCAGGCGCAATCCGGTGCCGTCGGGCCGGCACACGCAGACATCGGACCAGTCATGCCCGGGGTCGCCCGGGGCGTGGCAATCCTGGAAGGCCAGCCATCGCCCATCGGGAGACCAGCCCGGCCCGAAGTACAGATGGCCGGGCCTGGCGGCGACTTTCAGCCGGTCGCGGCCCTGGGTGTCGCAGGTCCAGATCTGGTAGCCTTCGCGGCTGGCCAGGTGGAAAGCCACACGCCGGCCATCGGGGCTGAGGCTGTGGCCGTAGGGCAATCCCTCATCCGGGCCGGTGAACTCGCGGGCGTCGGAACCGTCGAGCCGCATGTTGAAGGTCTGGCCCGGGCGGGTCCGGATGACCTGCATGAGGATGCGCCCACCCTGGAGCACCAACTGGGGTGCGTAGAAGGCCGCGAGACGATCCCGTGTCGCCAACTCCTCCAGCCGTTGACTGTCGAGGTCATAGGCCCAGATGTGGGTGGGCGTCTGGTGGTAGTACTCATCGAACGGACGCCCCGGTCCGTCGCGGCGTGCCTCCATGCTCAGCAACAGCACCCGACCGTCTTCCAAGAACCCAGCCGGTTGCCAGGTCACTTGTGCGGGCGCCGACACGGACAACTCCCGGAAGCCGCGACCGCGCGCGTCGATGACGCAGGTTTTCCCGGACGAGGTGAAGAACAGCCGGTCGGTGGTTCCGCCCGGCCACCGCTTCGGTGCGCATCCCGAGGCCGCGGACAGGACGACCAGGGAGGCTCGTTCGAGGAATTGTCGGCGAGTCATGGGGGAGCGGATGCGGATGCGATTGCAGTGGGTGGACGGCTGGAGGCCGACGCTGGAGGTGCAGGGCCGGCTTGTCGAGGGCGCCCGCGATGGGCCATCGTTTTGGAGGATTTCCAGGCAGGATTGGAGGAGTCCCCGACCCGCCGTGATCTGTCCCGCCGCCTGGAACTGCAACCGCATCGCGCGTGCTCATGAAAACCCTGCTGATCACCCTGGCCGCCACGCTGACCCTGGTGGGTGGCCCCGCCGGGCATGCCCGTGAACTCTTCGTGAGTCCCGACGGAAACGACGCCCACTCCGGATCCCGCTTCCGCCCCCTGGCGACCCTTGAGGCCGCGCGCGATCGACTGCGCTCGGGACCGGCGGGGACCGGGGTCCGTCACACCGTCGTCGTGCGCGCGGGCGACCACTTCAGGACGGGCACCCTCGTCCTCGACGCCCGGGATTCAGGCCTGACCCTCCGCGGAGAACCCGGGAGCCGGATCCTCGGCGCCCGCCGGCTCACCGCCTGGACTCCATCGACCGATCCGCGACTGCCCGAAGCGGCGCGCGGGCGGGTCTTGGAGACTTCTCTGGCGGGGGTTCCCGATGCGACGAAACCGCTCGTGCGCCGTGGCTTCAGCATCGCCTCGGTGCCCGCCCCGCCCGAGCTCTTCGTCGCGGGGGTGCCGCAGACCCTGGCCCGCTGGCCCAACGGCGACCAGTGGAGCCGATTGTCGTCGGCCGCCGAGGGTCGCTTCGAGGCGCTTCCGGTCGAGCCGGCCCGGTTGGCCCGGTGGGCTGCGGCCGACGAACCCTGGGTCCATGGCTACTGGACCTACGACTGGGCCGATTCGCACGAACGGGTCCGTTCCATCGACCCCGTGGGCCACACCCTGGTCACCGAGCCTCCGCACGGGGTCTACGGCTACAAGGCCGGCCAGCGATTCTACGCCCTGAACCTCGTCGAGGAACTCGACGCCCCCGGCGAATACTGGATCGACCGCAAGGCCGGAAAGCTGCTGGCCTGGCTGCCGAACGACGGGGAAACCCTGGTCTCCACGCTCGAATCACCCCTGCTCCAGGTCCGCGGGGCGACCGACCTTCGCATCGAGCGTCTCACGTTCGCGGGGTCCCGTGGCGATGGCCTGAGGGTCGAGGGTGGGTCCCGGGTGAGCGTCGTCGGGTGCACGTTCCGGGGCCTGGGGATGACGGGCATCACGATCGAGGGCGGCCAAGACCACCGCGTCGTCAGCTGCGACTTGTTCGACCTCGGGGAGAGCGGGGTGACGGTGTCCGGTGGCGACCGCAAGACCTTGGAACCCGCCGGCCACACGGTGGAGAATTGCGACATCCACCACCACGGCCGCCTCTGCCGCACCTACCGGCCGGCCATCGGAATCCAAGGGGTTGGCAACCGCGCGCTGCACAACCGCCTGCATGACGCACCCCACAACGCCATCCTCATGGGCGGCAACGACCACATGGTGGCCTTCAACGAGATCTTCCGGGTCTGCACCCAGACCGGCGATGCCGGGGCCGTCTACATGGGCCGCGATCTCACCATGCGGGGCACCGAGATCCGCCACAACCACTTCCACGACATCGGTCCGACGATCCAGTCCAGGGAGGGGTTCGTGGACGTGATGGCCGTGTACCTCGACGACTGTTTCAGTGGCACCCGCATCGTCGGGAACGTCTTCGAGCGCTCCGGGCGCGCGGCGATGATCGGGGGCGGCCGTGACAACACCGTGAGCGGCAACCTCTTCATCGACTGCAATCCCGCCATCCACGTCGATGCCCGGGGGACCGGTTGGGCCGCCTTCTGGTTCAACGGCAAGGATCCCTTCCTCATGCAGGGACTCCAGGCCGTGCCCTATGACCGGCCTCCCTATTCCACCCGGTATCCCCACCTGGCCGAGGTGCTCCAGGACGAACCCGCCAAGGCCAAGTACAATCGCATCGAACACAACGTCATCATCGGCCGGGGAAAACCCATCGACTGGCTCGACGGACTGGACGGGAAGACGGTCGCCGTGACGGACAACACCATGGCCGGCGACGGAGCCGCCGTGGGACTCGACCCCCGCCGGCGCACCGTCCGGGTGCCTGGCTTTCCCCGGATCCCTTTCTCGAAGATCGGCCTGTACACCGACGCCCACCGCAAGGTGGCACGCTGAGCTCGACCCGACCCGTTCCTTTCGTGCTGGATCGCGGGCGGGTCGGGTGATAAGCCTTCCTGAACTTCCCCGTTCAGTGAATTGCTTCCGCCATCTGCGTGGCCTGGGCACCTGTGGCCGAGCCATGCTCATCCTGGCCGCGTCGATGCTGGGTCATCGGCCCGCCGACGCCGATGTCCCGCTCCGATGGCAAGGCCATCCCGGTCATCGCCGTGCGGCGGTCCGTCCCGGACCCGGCCGGGGCACGGGTTTCGAATCGCAACCGGCGACCCTCACCGGCGTCGGTTTCACCAATCACCTCGCCGAGGCCACCGTCGCCCGGAATCGTCTGCTGGAGCTGGGTTCGGGCGTGGCCCTGGGCGACATCGATGGCGATGGGCGCGTCGACGTCTATTTCTGCCGCCTTGAGGGCGACAATGTCCTCTACCGCAACCTCGGCGACTGGCGCTTCGAAGACATCACCGCCCGCGCCGGGGTCGCCTGCCCCGACCAATATTCCACCGGGTGCAACCTCGCAGACCTCGATGGCGATGGCGACCTCGACCTGCTGGTCAACAGTCTCGGCGGCGGCACCCGCGCCTTCCGCAACGACGGCACGGGCCGCTTCACCGAGGCCGACATGGGGTTCCTCCGGAACACCGGGGCGACTTCGCTGGCGCTGGCCGACGTCGAGGGCGACGGCGACCTGGACCTGTACGTCACCCACTACCGCAGCGACACCTTCCACGACCCTCCGAAGGGGGGCCGGTTCGTCCAGCGCCGGCAGCCGGATGGTTCGACGGTGATCGAGCCGCGCGACCGCTACCTCGGGGTGCCTGCCCTCAATGGCAACCTGGAGGTCCTCGAACGCGGGGAACCCGACGCGCTGTACATCAACCGGGGCGGCACCAATGTGGTGGCGGCCCCTTGGAATGTCGGGTTGTTCCTCGATGAACGCGGCCAGGCGCTGACCGACCCGCCGCGCGACTGGGGGCTCGCCGTGATGTTCCGCGACCTCGACGGCGACCGCCAACCCGACCTCTACGTCTGCAACGACTTCGTCCATTGGCCCGACCGGCTCTGGCTCAACCGGGGCAAGCGCTTCCAGGCCGTGGGCGAGACCGCCCTGCGCAATCAACCACTGTCGTCGATGTCGATGGACGCGGCCGACATCGACCGCGATGGTCATGACGACTTCTTCGTCGCCGAGATGCTCAGCCCACGCCGGGAAGACCGCGCCCGGCAGCGTCCAGACACCCTCGATGGCGTGGTGCGCTGGCCGGTCGAGCGCCCGGGATTCCGTCCCGAGGTCACCCGCAACACCCTCCAGCTTTCCCGGGGCGACGGCACCTGGGCCGAGATCGCCCAGATGGCCGGCGTGGCGGCGACCGATTGGACCTGGTCGTCGGCCTTCCTCGATGTCGACCTCGACGGGTGGGAAGACCTGCTCATGACCACGGGCAATTTCCATGATGTCCAGGATATCGACGCCCAGGCCCGGATCATCCGGGAGGAACTCTGGAAGACCCCGGAGACCCGCCAGCGGGCCCTGGCCCTGCTGCCGCGACGCGACACCCCGTCGGTGGCCTATCGCAACCGCCGGGACCGGACCTTCGAGGACGCCAGTCGTGACTGGGGCTTCGACCAGCGGGGATTCGCCCAGGGCATGGCCTTCGGCGACCTCGACAATGACGGCGACCTCGATGTGGTGATCAATGTGCTGAATGGTCCGGCCCGTCTTCTCCGCAATGGCAGCCAGGCCTCCCGGCTGGCGGTGCGGCTCAAGGGCGCCCGCGGCAACACCGCGGGGATCGGGGCCAGGATCCAGGTCGACGGCGGGCCCGTGAGGCAGACCCAGGAGATGATCTCGGGCGGTCGCTACCTCTCGGGCGACCAGGCGTTGCGGGTGTTCGCCGCCGGCCAGGGACGCTCGCTCGAGGTCTCGGTCACGTGGCGCAACGGTCGCCGGTCGGTGGTCCGGGGCCTGGAGCCCGACCAGGTTGTCGAGGTCGAGGAGACGGAGACCCTCGACCCCCTGCCGGCCCCACCGGTCCCGCAGCCGCTCTTCGAGAGCCGGGTCACCGATCCCGATCCGATTCCCCGGGAACCCGATCCCTCGGAGTTCGAACGCCAGCCCCTGCTGCCCCGGCGGCTGAGCACCGAGGCCCCCGGCGTGGCGTGGGCCGATTGGGACGCCGACGGCGATCCCGACCTCCTCGTCAGCGCCGACGAAGACGGCCACTTCAGGGTCTTGCGCAATGACGGCCCGGCCGGTTTCGTCCCGGATACCGGACCCATCGGCGGGAGCCAGCCTCGGAACGCGACGAGTGTCCTGTTCGATCGGCGCAAGGGTTCCCCTTCCCGGATCCTGGCCGGGCTCTTCCATGGGAAGCCGGATGCGTCTCCGACTTCCCGGTTCCACGCCTGGACCCTCCCGTCAGGTCAGGGGGGCATCGGCACGAATTCCCCGGGGGCCGGCGCGAACTCCGGCCCGATGGCCCTGGCCGATGTCGATGGGGACGGATGGCTGGATCTGCTGGTCGGGTCACGGTCGCGGGCCGGGCGTTATCCCGAGACCTCAGCGACCGTCATCCTGCCAGGTCGGCCCGAGGGGTGGGGAGAGGCCCGGACCATCACCGACACCGTGCGGGCCAACGGGGCCGTCTTCACCGATGCCGATGGCGATGGCGATCCGGACCTGGTGCTGGCCGCGGACTGGGATTCTCTGCGCTTCTTCCGCAATGACGCCGGCCGCTGGGTCGATGCCACTGTCGAATCGGGCCTGGCCGCCTGGCGCGGCCTCTGGAACGGAGTCGCCGCCGCGGACTTCGATGGGGACGGCCGACTGGACCTGGTGGCCTCCAATTGGGGACGCAACTGGAGGACGGACCAGCCCGGTGCGAGCCATGCGCCGGTCCAGTTGGTTTACGGCGAATTCCACGAGCCAGGCCGGGTCGATACCCTCGTGGCCTCCTGGGATCCGTTCGCCGGCCGCCAGACGCCCTGGCGTTCCTGGTCGGCCCTGTCGCGGGCCATCCCGGCCCTCACGGAACGAACCCAATCGCACCGGCAGTTCGCGTCGCTGAGTCTCGAGGCCTTGTTGGGTCCGTTGGCTTCCCGGGGGCGCTCCCTTGCTGTGGACACCATGGACTCGATGGTTTTTCTCAATCGAGGCGGCCGTTTCGAGGCCGTGGCGTTGCCGGCCGAGGCGCAATTCTCCGCCGCATTCGGTGTCTCCGTGGCCGATTTCGACGGCGACGGGAACGAAGACCTCTTCCTCGCCCAGAATTTCTTCGGGATGGATGACGAGACGTCCCGCCAGGATGCCGGCACAGGGTTGATCCTCCTCGGGGATGGTCGGGGACGATTCCGCGCTCTGAGTCCCCGCGAGTCCGGTTTCCACCTCGCGGGTGAGCAACGGGGCAGCGCCGTGGCCGACCTGGATGGAGACGGTCGTCCCGACCTGGCGGTGGGCCAACAGGCAGGCAAGACCCGCATCTTGCACAACCGGTCGGGTCGTCCCGGGGTCCGGGTTCGCCTCGACGGCCCGGTCGGCAATCCCGATGGCATCGGGGCGGTGGTGCGGTTGGTCATGGGGTCGCGGTCCGGTCCCGCCCGTGAACTGCATGCGGGTTCCGGTTTTCGTTCCCAAGACTCCCCCGACACCGTTTTGGCGGCCCCGGAGCCCCCCTCCGCGATCGAAGTGCGCTGGCCCGGCGGAAAGACCCGTCGTTGGGAGTGGCCTGCCGGATCCAGAAGCGTGATTATCGATACCGAAACGGTCCGGGCTCGGTGAATTCGGCCTCGAATCGGAAGTCGACGCGCCGGAATCGCCACCATCGGGTCGGGCCGGGAGTGGACGGGAGACGGAACCCGTGTCTGTGAATAACTTTCCGGGTCGCCAGCAAACCTTTTCACTTGTGGCCCAATGCGCTCTTGGTCCCTAATTCAACAGTTCCCCAATCTTGATCGGTCGCCGTGCCGTTTCAGCCCTGGATCCTGGATCAAGGGCCACTGCCATCGACCGATGCCGAAGGCGGGGGTCGTCAACCTCATCAACTCCCAAGTTATGAACAACAAACCCAACAATGC
>CAYLTF010000020.1:0-12499 GCA_964386625.1 uncultured Akkermansia sp.
GTACGACCAGGGGGTTTGTTGCCTGATACAGTGGCGCAACCGTCGCCGATTCTCACGGCGTTCCCGCACTTCCAACGATGTTTTGCTGAGATCCCTTTCCGCACGGAAAGGGACAGTCAAAGAACGGTTCCTAAAGACCGCATGTGCACGGGCAAATCAAGTTTCAAAATGATTCATGAAACCCGTTTGCGCAGATTGTCTCCCTTCACGCTGGAAAAATTCCGGTCCCGGGGCATGGTCCGCCGCCGCTTGCCTCGGTCTTGGAGGACTGGCAAGCCCTCTATGGATTCCATTCATGATTCAACGGCCAAGCCGCGCCGCAGGTTTTTGACCGAGGCGGCCGCCGGGGCCGTCGGTGCCTGTTGTGCGGGTGTTCCCATGGTCTCTGGCCTGATTGCCTGGCTCGACCCCCTTTCCAAGACGGGCGGTGGTGCCGATTGGATCCAGGTGGCGGATCTTTCAAGCGTGCCCGACGACGGGAGCCCTGTCCGTGTGACTGTCGTGAGCGGGCGTTCCGACGCGTGGACCCGGGAGGCCGCGGTGCCGGTGGGCGTCGTGTATCTCCGACGCACCGGCCCCGCACAGGTGGTCGCCTTGCATTCGGTCTGTCCCCACGCAGGATGCTTCATCGACTACCAGAGCGATCGGAAGAATTTCTTCTGTCCGTGCCATGACAGCACCTTCGCGGTGGATGGCTCGATCAACGATCCGCGGTCCCCGAGTCCTCGGGCCATGGACTCCCTGGCCGTCGAGGTCCGAGGACAGGCGGTCTGGCTGCGTTTCCAGAATTTCCGTCCGGGAATCCCCAACCGGGTGGCGCTGACATGAAGAAAGTCATCGATTGGATCGACCAGCGGACCGGGATGCAGGGACTCTTGCACGAGGTCCTCTTCGAGCGGATTCCGGGAGGGGCGCGATGGCGTTATGTCTGGGGCAGCACCCTGACCTTCTGCTTCTTCGTGCAGATCCTGACCGGGATCGTGCTCTGGATGTCCTACAGTCCCAGCGCGAACTCGGCCTGGGAGAGCGTGTACTACATCCAGCATGAGATGACGGGCGGTTGGTTTCTGCGGGGGCTGCACCATTTCGTCGCACAGGCCATGCATGTGCTGCTGGTGCTGCACCTCCTGCAGGTCATCGTCGATGGCGCGTACAAAGCGCCGCGGGAGGTCAACTACTGGTTCGGAGTGGTGCTCTTGATGCTGACGCTGGGCCTGGGGCTGACCGGTTACCTGTTGCCCTGGGACCAGAAGGGCTTCGGTGCCACCAAGGTGGCCACGAGTCTGGTGGGGATCGTGCCCGTCCTTGGGCCGCCGATGCAGAAACTGGTCGTCGGGGGCTCCGACTACGGGCACCACACGCTCACCCGGTTCTTCGCCCTGCATGCGGGCGTGTTGCCGGGACTGATGATCGCGGCCATCGCCGCCCATGTGGCCTTGTTCCGCAAGCACGGCATCACCGCCAAGCAACCGTACCGCAAGCCCGAGGCCCGTTTCTGGCCGGATCAGGTGCTGATGGATGGAGTGGCCTGCCTGGCGGTGTTGGCGACCGTGGTGTACTTGACCGTGCGCCACCACGGTGCCGAATTGCACGCCCCGGCCGACCCGACCCAACCGTTCAACGCGGCCCGGCCGGAGTGGTACTTCCTCTTCCTGTTCGAGTTCCTGAAACTGGACTTCCTCACCCAGTGGTTCGGCCACCACGGTGAACTCGTCGGGGCGATCGTGATCCCCGGAATCGTCATGGGCATCCTCGCGGGCATGCCCTTCATCGGAGCCTGGCGGTTGGGGCATCGGTTCAACCTGGGCTTCCTGGCGGCGGTCCTGGCCGGGGCGGGTCTCCTCACCGTGAAATCGATCCGCAGCGATGCCGACAATCCCGGGTTCCAGGCCGCGGTGATCCAGGCCAAGGCGGATGCCGACCGGATGGTGACGCTCATCAAGGCCGCCGGCGGCATCCCCCGTGATGGGGCCGCGGCCTTGTTGAAGCAGGACCCGGCGACCGTCGGTCCTCGGCTCTTCGCGCAGCATTGCGCCTCTTGCCATCGGTATGGTGGGCATGATGGACAGGGGTTGGTCTCGGCGGAAGCCGCCAGCGCCCCGGACCTTCGAGGCTTCGGTTCCGCCGATTGGCTCCGCGGACTGTTGGATCCCCAGCGCATCACGAACCACACGTACTACGGGGGGACCCAGTTCAAGGCCGGGAAGATGGCCCGTTATGTGCGGGAGAAACTCCCCGGACTGAAGGCCAAAGACCCGGGCGCATTCGATGCGATGGTCGAGGCCGTGGTCGCCGAGGCCGACTTGCCGGTGAATCGTGCGACGGCGGTGGCCCGCAAGGAACTCGTCGAGGCCGGTCGCAAGCACGTGGCCACCACCTTCGGTTGCACCGACTGTCACGCCTTCCGCAAGGCCGATGAGGATGCCACGGCCGCCACACTCACCGGTTGGGGTTCGCGGGAATGGATGGTGCGTCTGATCGCAGACCCGACCCATCCGGACTTCTACGGCAAGCGCAACGACCGCATGCCGTCGTATCTCAAGGACGGTCGGCTGACGGAGCGGGAGATCGGCTTGATTGTCGATTGGATCCGTGAGGACACCGACCCGGCCAACTGGCTGAAACCGGTCGCCGCCGCGAAGTGATCCGGGCGGGAGCATCGATCGGTCGATCTCTCGCTTGGGGCTTCCGTTGGGGGGCCGGAAACCGCACGGTGTGTGCATGCGCTCCCGCGGATTCACCCTGATAGAGCTCCTGGTGGTCATCGCCATCATCGCGATCCTGGCAGGACTGCTGTTGCCGGCCCTGGCCCGGGCCAAGACGAAGGCCGCGGGCATGGTCTGCTTGAACAACGCCAAGCAGCTGCAGACCGCGCTCCAGATGTATGCCGACGATCACCGGGACCGGTACGTCAACAACCATGGCGTGGGTGAGACGCGTTCCCGGACCAACACCTGGGCCAACAATGTGATGGATTGGGCCGGCAGCGAGGGGAACACCAACCTTGCTCTCCTTTCGAGCGGGCTGCTCTCGCGTCACTTGTCCAGCACAGCGGTCTTCCATTGCCCGTCGGATCAGTCGCGCGCCGACAACGGGCTCCGCATCCGCAGCTATGCCTTGAATGCCCTGGTGGGTGATCCCGGCGAGTTGACCAATCGGTTCAACCCGTCGTTCCGACAGTATTTCAAGGAGTCAGATGCGAGTGCCCCGGCCAATGTCTTCGCCTTCCTCGACGAGCATCCCGACACGATCAATGACGGCTTCTTCATGAACCGTCTCGAGGAGACTCCCAAGTGGGGCAACCTTCCGGCGTCCTACCATTCCGGCGCCGCCTACTTCACCTATCTGGACGGGCATGCCGAAGGACACCGCTGGCAGGTCCTGGGACCGGAAGGAACGGTCCGTCCGAATGTGCGGGGAGGGGCCGGCGGAATCTTCGCGGCGACGCCGACGACGGATTGGGATTGGGTCAAGGCGCGGAGCGGCGAACCTCGATAGGCCCCAGGCGGCACGAAGCGGGGCGTACGATGCCCGGGGTCTCCCCGGTCATCGGAAATGTCGGTGCGATTTTCCCATGTCCCCACCCGACCACGGCTGCTAGGAAAAGACCCAGCATGAATCGCATTTCGATCGGCTTCCTCGGGGCGGGCAAAATGGCCACGGCGCTCGCCCGCGGTGTGATCCAAGCCGGGGTCGTCCCGGCCGACCTCGTGGTGGCCAGTGATCCGATCCCGGCCGCACGCGAGGCCTTCGCCCAGGCGACAGGCGCCCGCGTCACCGGGACCAATGCCGATGTGGTGGCGAACTCGGACATCGTGGTGCTGGCCGTGAAGCCGGACCAGGTGGCCGGTCTTCTGTCCGAACTCTCCGCGTCCTGGAATCCGGGCAGGCACCTGGTGGTCAGCATCGCCGCAGGCGTGACATTGGCCCGCATGGAGGCGGCCGGCCCGGCCGGCTTGAGGTTGGTCCGTGTGATGCCGAACACGCCGGCGCTGGTCGGTGCCAGCGCTTCCGCCTATGCGCTCGGATCCGCGGCCACCCGTGCCGATGCGGAGACCGCGCAGCGTTTGCTGGGAGCGGTGGGGTTGGCCTTGGAAGTGAAGGAGAAGCTGCTCGATGCGGTGACCGGCGTCAGCGGCAGCGGTCCTGCCTACGGGTTCCTGATGATCGAGGCCTTGGCCGATGGCGGCGTGGCCGCGGGATTGCCTCGGGACGTCGCCCAGCGTCTGGCCGCCCAGACCCTGCTCGGTGCCGCCAAGATGGTGCTTGAGACCGGGCAGCACCCCGGGGCGCTCAAGGACGCCGTCTGCAGTCCGGGTGGCACGACCATCGAAGCGATTCACGCCCTCGAGAAGGGAGGGGTCCGCGCGGCGCTGATCGGGGCCGTCCGGGTGGCCGCCGACAAGGCCAAGGCGATGGCCTGAACCGATCCCATGAAGCCTCCCATCCCTCCGCCCCATCCCACCCAGGTCCGTATCCTCTGGTGGACCCTGACGGCCTTGGCCATCGCGGTCCTGCTGGCCCTGATCGTGGGGGCGGTCTGGGGGGTGGGTCGGGTGCTTGGGGTCCTTTCGCCTGTCCTTTGGCCACTGGCTCTGGCGGGAGTCCTGGCCTACCTGCTCGATCCCGTCGTCGATTTCATTGAACGACGGGGGGTTCGTCGGGCCCGGGCCATCACCCTGGTGTTCGTCTCCGCCCTGGTGATCGTGGCTGGGGTGTTCGCGAGCGTGGTGCCGCAGGTGTACCGCGAGACCCGTCAATTCGCCGAGCGGGTGCCCGACTACACGCAGAGATTCCAGCACGAAATGGAGACCTGGGCCACCAATCCGCCGGTGGTCGTCCGCAAGTTGCTGGAACTGCGGTCGAACCGGCCGGCTCCGGCAACCGGGACGCCGCCGCACGAACCGGGGGCCACACCGGGGACAACCGCAGTGCAGCCCAAGCCGATCGATCCGCAGTCGCTGGTCTCCCTGAAATCGGCCTCGACCTGGGTGGTGAACCTCCTGCCGGCGGGGGGCGGTTGGTTCCTCGAACAGATGGGCAAGGTGAGCGGATGGTTCGGCATCCTGGCCGGACTCTTCCTGGTGCCCGTCTACGCGTTCTATTTTCTGTTGGAGAAGCGGGGTATCGAACGGGAATGGACCGACTACCTCCCGCTGCGCAATTCCGAGTTCAAGGACGAGCTCGTGTTCATCCTGCGGTCGATCAACGACTACCTCATCGTCTTCTTCCGCAGTCAGCTGCTGGTGGCCATGTGCGACGGGGTGCTCTACACGCTGGGTTTCCTGGTCATCGGGCTGCCCTACGCGTTCATCATCGGCCTCATGGCGACCGTCCTGACCATGATCCCATTCCTGGGGGCGATCACCACCTGCGCGGCGGCCCTCCTGGTGGGTTTCGCCAGTTCGGGGAGTTGGATCCTGCCGGCCGAGGTGTTGGCGGTGTTCGCGGTGGTCCAGACGTTGGAGGGTTTGGTGATCTCGCCCAAGATCATGGGCGACCGGGTCGGGCTGCACCCGCTCACCATCATCGTTGCGGTGATGGTGGGCACCACGTTGCTGGGAGGGCTTCTCGGGGGAATCCTCGCCATTCCGCTGACGGCCGCCTTGCGGGTGCTCATGTTCCGCTATGTCTGGAGACCCGGGGCCCCTTCCGGCAACGCGTCGGGGGTGGGCTCGACGGTTGTTTGAACGCATCCCCGGGTTTTCATCTCTGAAGGGATGTCGCGGATCCCGGAGGCCACCGGAACTTCGGTTGGCAAAGCGGGAGTCCCGAATCATACTCTTCAAAATGAAACATTGGGCGCTGTTGATCTTGGCTGGCCTGTGGCTGCAGTCCGGGGGCTTGGCCAAGGAATCCCGGCCGTCGGCCGCCACTGCCAATGGCACTTCCGCCCCGACCAACGCGTCCGCCTCGGCCCATTCGGCGACCCCGGACACGGGGGTGTTGCCGTCGAAGTTCACCGATCCCAAGACGCTGGCTCCCGAGGAGTCGAGCGGCGAGATCGCCCGTTTGGCCGCGCGGATGATCGAGCGTTCGCATTTCCTCCGGAAGGAGTTCGACGACCGGGTGTCGGAACGGTTCTTCGAGAGGTATCTCGAGTCGCTGGATCCGCAGCGGATGTACTTCACCCAATCCGACTACGAAGAGTTCGCCGCTTATCGGCACCTCCTCGATGACCTCACGCTGCGGCGGGGCGACACCCGGCCGGCCTACGAGATCTTCAATCGTTACCTCCAGCACATCGACCAGCAGTACGCCTTGGTCCAGGCCACGCTCAAGAACGAGAAGTTCACCTTCGAGTCCGACACCACGATGCTCCTCAACCGGAAGGATGCCCCGAGGCCCAAGGATCTCCAGGAACTCAAAGCCGTCTGGAAGGATCGCCTGCGTTTCGAATACCTTTCCGAGAAGCTCAATCGCGACTTCGCGACGATGGCGACGAACGTATGGAACCAGATGACGACGCCTCCTGAACCGGAGTCCGATGGCTCCGGGGCCACGAACTCCGCTCCTGCGACCGCCGCGACCAGGAAGGCCACCAAGCCCATCTTGTCGGGCGGGAAAAAAGTCGCGGACCTGTACCTCACGGGTCTCGAGACCCGCCTCCAGGCCAATCTTTCCACCAATCGGGCCGCCGTGGTCGCCAAGATGGCCGAATCGGGCAAGTTCAAGGGGCCGGCCGACCTCAGGAGCTACTTCGAGAGCAATCTCCAGGAGGATCGCCACGAGGAGATCGTGAAGACCCTCACTCGCCGGTACAACCGGGTCATGCGCAACCTCAAGCAATTCGAGTCCAAGGAGGTGCTGCAGTGGTATCTCGATGCACTGGCCCATTCCTACGATCCGCACACCAATTATTTCGGCCCTCGCGAAGAGGAGGCCTTCAGCATGTCGATGACGCTCTCGTTCGTGGGCATCGGCGCGGTGCTTTCCAGCGAAGACGGGTACGCCACCATCACGGAGATCAAGCCCGGGAGTCCGGCCGAGAAGAGCAAGAACCTCAAGGCGGGCGACAAGATCGTGGCCGTGGCTCAAGACAAGCAGCCTCCGGTCGACGTCATCGATGAGAAACTCCAGAAAGTGGTCGAGCAGATCCGGGGGCCCAAGGGTTCAAAGGTCACATTGACCTACATTCCTGCCGGCGCCGACCTCAGCACCCGCAAGACGGTCACCATCGTCCGGGACACCATCCCTCTCGAGGATCAGGAGGCCAAGGCGAAGCTGGTGTTGCTGTCCAATGGTTCGGGCAAGACCAACCGGATCGGGGTGATCGATCTGCCGGCGTTCTACAGCGGCGCGATCGGCGGCAACGGCGCCACCAAGAGCCCGACTGCGGATGTCGCCAAGCTGCTGCGCAAGCTGATGGCCGAGGGGGTCGATGGCGTGGTGTTGGACCTGCGTCGCAACGGCGGTGGATCGCTCGAGGAGTGCGTGAGCCTGACCGGACTGTTCATCAAGACGGGCCCGGTGGTCCAAGTGGTCAACTCGCTGGGACAACAGCGGATCCTCGAGGATGACGACGCCTCCGTCCTTTACGATGGACCGTTGGTGGTCCTCACCAGTCGTTTCAGCGCGTCCGCCTCGGAGATCCTGGCCGGGGCCCTGCAGGATTACGGTCGGGCCGTCGTCGTGGGCGACAGTTCCACCCACGGCAAGGGAACCGTCCAGAATCTCCAGAGTCTCGAGCCGTTCTATCGCGGTACGGGCAAACCGGGCCAGGTCAAGGTGACCATCAGCAAGTTCTTCCGTCCGTCCGGGTCGTCGACCCAGCTCAAGGGCGTGGTGCCGGATGTCGTGCTGCCCAGCATCAACAACTTTGCAGACATCGGCGAATCGGCCCTGAGCAACGCGCTGCCGTGGAACACGATCCCCCCGGTCCGGTTCGACAAGACCGAGAAAGTCACCCGGGTTCTGCCCGACCTCCAGCGTCGCTCGGGTGAGCGGGTGGCCAAGGACCGGGACTACGCCTACATCGCCGAAGACATCGAGCGATACAAGAAGCAGCTGGCCGACCGGACGATCTCTCTCAACGAGAAGAAGCGCCGTCAGGAGATGGAGGCCGATCGGAATCGCGCAGCGGTCCGCAAGGCTGAGATCAAGAGCCGCAACGAGTCGGAACCGCTCACCTACGAGATCACCCTCAAGAACGCGTCTCAACCGGGTTTGCCCGAACCCAAGGCCGCCAAGCCCGTGGTCGCGGCGACGGCCCGCGACGCCCGCGCGCTGAAGGCCGGGGCGGCCAAGGACGCCGCGGCAGAGCGTCGCCGACTCCGCGAAGCCGGTGCCGAAGACGGCGAGGATGAGGAGGACGGGGTCGCCGCCGACGTCAATCTCCGCGAGGCTGAACGGATCCTGATCGACCTCCTGGACCTGTCCCATCAACGGGGTGGGGCATCGGGCGTGACCGCCGGAGTCCAGCCAGGCCGCTGAGGGATCCACGACATTTTCAGACAATCAATACGCAATGAGCACGAGAATCGCCTGTGTGGGAGTGGGACGCATGGGGGCCAACATGGCCCGGCGTCTGAAAGAATGCGGCTTCCAAGTGACCGCCGTCCACGATGTCCGGCGCAAACAGGCGCAGGCCTTGGCGGCCGAGCTTGGATGCGAGGCCCCGGCACGCCTGTCCCAGGTGACGGCCTTGGCTGATGTGATCCTCACGGTGGTCACCGACGATGCGGCCATGGAGTCGCTCTTCGCGACGAAGGGCGACAGCCTGCTGAAGGGCAGCGCCGGCCGCCTGTTCATCAATTGCGCGACCGTCAGCCCGGCCACCCATGTGATGGTGGAGTCACGGGCCAACGCCGTCGGTGCCGAGAGCGTCGAGGCGTGCATGGCGTCGAGCATCACCCAGGCGCGCCAGGGAACCCTTTATCTCATGACCGCCGGCAACAAGGCGGCCTGTGACAAGGCAGACCCGATCCTGGCCAAGCTGTCGGCCTCGCGCCGATACATCGGATCAGCGGGAACGGCCGCCCAGGTGAAGGCCTTGGTGAACATGGTGATGAACATCAATACCGCCGGACTCGCGGAGGGATTGGGTCTCGGCGCCGCGCTCGGTTTGGATCTGCCCATGCTTCGGGAGGTGTTTTCCCAGACCGGGGCGAATTCGCGGGTGCTGGAAACCGACGGGGAAGACATGCAGAAGCGGGATCACGCCTGCTATTTCAGCGCGGCCCACGCCGCCAAGGATTCCGGGATCGCCGTGAACCTGGCCAAGGCGGCCAAACTGAGGCTTCCACTGGCCCAAGCGGCGTTGGCGCAATACTCGCGGATGGTGGATGCAGGCCTGGGTGAACTGGACAAGTCGGGCATCGCGGAGTTGACCTTCCCAGGACGCGGTCCGAAACGGACCCCGTCTTCCAAGAACGCCCAGCCTCCGAAGTCTTCCCCAGCCACCCAGACCGGCAAGCCGTCCAAGGCCAAGCGGCGATAACGGGCGGGGCGCGTTTCGGCCTATCGGCTGATCCAGGCCCTTCATCGAGCGCCGTCGCGCCCCCTCCGTGGTCGGGCCCCTTGGAGAGCCCTTCATGGTGGTCGCCCTCAGTCTGCGGCCACGGCGCGGCCGCGGGGGGCGGCGGAGTATCGCAGGAAGCGGTCCAGGAGCAGTTGGACGCCGAAGTTGTTGACTCCGGACCCGAAGAAGACCGGCGTGAGTTTCCCCAGCAGCACCTGCTGGTGGTCAAACTCGGCACCGGCCAACTCCACCATCTCGATCTGTTCGCGCACCGAGGCGTAGGTCAGTTCATCGAGTTTCTCGCGGACCAAGGGGTCCTCGAGTCCGGTCACGTTGACCGGGGCCCGGTACATGCCTCCGACCACGCGCTCGAACAGGTGCACCTTCTTCTCGGCGCGGTCGTAGATGCCCCGGAACTCCGGGCCATTGCCCAGAGGCCAGTTCATGGCGCAGGAGCGGATGCCGAGCACCGCCTCCAGCTCGTCCATGAGTTGGATGGGATCCCGGGAAGGACGGTCGAGCTTGTTGATGAACGTGAAGATCGGGACACCGCGGCGGGCGCAGACCTCGAAGAGCTTGCGGGTCTGGGATTCGACGCCCTTGCCGGCATCGATGACCATGATCACGGCATCGACCGCCGTCAGCACGCGGTAGGTGTCTTCGGAGAAATCCTTGTGACCGGGCGTATCCAGCAGGTTGATCCGATATCCCGAATACTCGAACTGCAGGACCGTGGAACTGATGGAGATGCCGCGCTTTTTCTCCAACTCCATCCAGTCCGAGGTGGTGGCGCGCTGGTTCTTCCGGGCCGTGACGGATCCGGCCAACTGCACGGCTCCACCGTAGAGGAGCAGTTTCTCGGTGAGGGTCGTCTTGCCGGCGTCGGGGTGGGAGATGATCGCAAAAGTGCGTCGGCGCTGGATTTCCTCCTGCAGGGTCACGGGTTGCGGAAAGGTTGGGAGCTTGGGGTCTCAAGGAAAACGGCACCCCGGAGGGTGCCGTTCCTCAGTTTCGATTCCCGGAGATCAGGCCGCCTGGGGCGGGTTTTCCGGGGTGGATTCGCCGGCGGTTTCGGCCGACGGAGCCGATGCTTCGGCCTCGGCCGGAGCCTCCTGGGCGAGGGAAGCGGCGACATCGGATGCGGCGACGGTCTCGGTGCCCGAAGCGGCGGGCGCCTCGGTCTGAGCAGCTTCGCCGGACGCGGCCGGCTTGTCGCCCTTCTTCGAGGGCTTCGGTGCCGGGGTGGGGCGAGGAGCCGGCTTCTTGGCCGTCTCCAGCATCCCGCTGGCGAACTCGATCACATGGCCCTGGTGGATCAGCCAGTGCAGGTCATTCAGCACGGCTTGCTGCTCGGCCGTCAGCGGGGTGGGGGCCGGAGCCGCACCGCCCTCGACCGGGGCCTCGGCCGCGGCCGGGCTCGGGGCGAGGGTCTCGACCAGCCGCTTGCGGTTGGTGCCGGCATTGGTGTTGATGTGCTCGATGATCTTCTTGGTCGTCTCGGAGACCACGCTGTTCTCGACGTCGAGGTAGTGCGGGCGAGCCACGGCGACATGCACCACGGTCTTGTCCCGCTTGAAGAACTGCAGCCCCATCGAGGCGAACGTGTTGCTCAACGCGGTCGCGATACGGATCGGGAAGCGCTTCTCCTTGTCGAGGGAGACACGCATGAGTGTCTGCAGGGGAGCCGGCAGCTTGGCGTCCGGCTTCGGGGTGAACGAGTCCACCTGCTTGATGAAGGAGGCCTGATGCACCTCGGCGAAGTGGGCGCGGACCTCTTCCATCGACTGGAGCACCTTGGGCTCCGGCACGTTGAGGGCCGTGTACTCGAAGCGGAAGCTGACCGACTCGGTCCATTGCTTCACCACCGCCTCGTCCTTCACGATCTTCACGCGGCTCTTGTACGCGTCGAAGTTCATCCGGGAAAAGCGCTCGGCATGGAGCTTCCGCAGTTTCTCCTGATAGCCGTGGAAGTTCGGGGGTCCGAGCAGTTCACCGGTCATGCCGCACTGGGCGACCAGCGTCCAGACGCCCTTGGGCGGATCGCAAGGCATCTTCTGGGTCTGGTAGAAGGTGTCGAAGTGGGCCTTGAGGGCGTGCTCGGCGGCCGCGGCCTCGCTCAGCCACAGCGTGTCGTCGAGGTTGCAGACGAAAAGCGGTTGGACGGCCACGTCTTTTTTGGTGGCCTCATCACGGCGCTTGATGACCTTGAAACCAACCGTGTACCGGTCGGGCTTCTGCATCACCAGGCTGGCCACCTCGAACAGCGGGTAGGCGCGCCCGCTGAGCTTGATCTGTCGAGCGAGGGAGCTGACGCCACCTTGCTCGGGGGTGAGGGTCAACTCGACCGGGATCAACGGCTCCGGGCGGAAGTCCGGACGGCGCGGGCCGCGTCCCGGTCCATCGCGACGGGGAGCACCCTTCGGGTCCCAGGCGATTCCAGGGCCGCCACCAGGGGCACCCTGAGGACGGGGGCCGCGATCGCCACCGGGACGAGGACCACGGTCACCACCGGGGCGAGGACCGCCGAATCCGCCGGGACGAGGCCCGCGATCGCCGCCGCCGCGAGGACCACCGAAACCACCGTCGCGCCGAGGGGGACGATCACCCCGACCGAAACGACGATCACCGCGGGATTCCCCTTCGGTCCCATCGTAGCGTGCGTATTTGTTCGGATCCGTCGGCGATGTTGCCCAGGCGGGCTGAAACAGTTTGTCGAGGTCGAGGTTGATCTCCAGTGGTTCGCTCATATCAAAAAGACCGCATTGAAGCGGGTGTTCCCAAAATTGGTCCGGCACAATGGGTCCCGGACCGGTCGAAAGCAAGCGCCGTTGTCCCCTTCTGGACCAGGTGGGTCGGGCAAGGGGCCCGCTGCAGGATTCGTCCGCTTTCGAGGTGGGGTCGAGGAACCGGTTGAATGGTGGCACCCAACCATGCGTCGCTGTGCAGGGTCGGCCCTCAGCGGACGCGGGCGGTCACGTCGAGTTTCGGCGGTCCCGATCGCCTGTGGAGCGGTTGGCCGGAGACTGGGCTTGGACGGAG
>CAYLTF010000020.1:12599-34100 GCA_964386625.1 uncultured Akkermansia sp.
ATCCCAACTCCTCCGGAAGTCGAAGTCACGAAAAGCGCCGCCGCTGTTCTGGTTTTTGTGTCATGGGTCGTGGGTATCTCCAACTGCAATGCGACCGCGCCGTGCCGGCGCTGAAGGTCCGGCTTTGGTCCCGGGTCTCATGGATCGTCGTCGGGTTCTCCCTGGTCGGGCGGCTCCTCGGGGAGACGGGCGATCCATCGGATCTGAAGAGTGCATCCCAGCCACCGAGTGCACCCCTGTGGTCGTTGGTCCCGCCGCAACGAGTGTCCGTCCCCGGAGACCCTGGGCGACCAGACCGTGGGGATTCCGCCAGCCCCATCGATCGATTCATCGATGCAAGATTGGCTTCCCATGGGGTACGCCGGGCGCCCGAGGCTTCGCCCCGCACCTTGATCCGGCGGGCGGCTTGGGGGTTGACCGGCCTTCCTCCCACTCCGGACGAGGTGAAGTCGTTCCTCTCGGATGCCTCGCCCGACGCATTCGAGCGCATGGTCGATCGGTATCTGGCCTCACCGGCATATGGAGAGCGTTGGGCTCGTTGGTGGCTCGACCTGGCCCGATATGCCGACACCAATGGCCAGGACGAGAACAAGGTCATGGCCAATGCCTGGCGCTATCGCGATTGGGTGGTGCGTTCTTTCAACGCGAACCAACCGTACGACCAGTTCGTCCTGGAGCAGTTGGCCGGCGATCTCATGGATTCGGAAGGAGTTGCCGAACCGACACTGTTCGACCGATGGACAGCGACCGGATTCCTGGTGCTGGGTCCCAAGATGTTGGCCGAGCAAGACAAGCCCAAGCTGGTGATGGACTTGGTGGATGAGCAGATCGACGTGGTCGGGAGAGCCTTCCTGGGATTGACCCTCCAGTGCGCCCGTTGCCACGACCACAAGTTCGATCCGGTCAGCACGCAGGACTACTACGCTTTGGCCGGGATCTTCAAGAGCACGAAGACGATGGAGAACCTGTCGTTCGTCTCGAAATTCAACGAGCGCCGCATCACCGGTCCAGAGCGTCTGGCGGCGATCGAGGCCCACAAGGCGGCGATGGCCCGGGTCGATCGGGAGTACGAGCAGGCCCTGCGCTCCGCCGACACCGCGCTCCTGGCCGAATGGCAAGACGCTTGGGCGAGGGATCTGGCGCAGTGGAACGACCTCTCCCGGACCGTCGCCACCAACACCCTCGAGGGACGGTGGAAACAGTGGTGGCGTTCCGACCAGGTTTCCTCGTCCGTCCGACGCACGCTGGAGAGATTGGCCGGCGATCCCGGTGCTCGCGCGGCCTGGGTGAAGCAACAGGCAGCCGGCCAAAACAGCCCGCGGGTCGAGATGCAGTTGGCCCCAGGACGAGTCGGCCTCGCCTTCCGGGCGCATGGTCGCAATCATCTCGACAGTCCCGCCAAGGCGGAATTGGAGCCGCCCAACTGGACCCTGCAGGCCTGGGTCTTCGCGGACGAGACGCCCAAGGCGGGAGACGCCCGCCGGTGGTTGGTGGCCAAGAACGACAACGAGTGGGCCGAGGGCCACTACGCGTTGATCCTCGATGGCGAGCATCCGATGGCCTATCTCAACATCGGTGGAGGCCCAGAGCGGGTCGTGTCGGTGAGGGCCACGGCGGCGATCCAGCGCCAGCGCTGGCACCATCTGGTGGCGACCTACGATGGTCGGAGTCTCAGTCTCTATGTCGACGGCCAGCCCGTGGGCGAGGTCTCCGTGGGCAAGACCCGCGTGGCCGGGAAGGGGACCTTTTCACTGGCCCGGCGACCCGACAATCATGTCCATTTCAAGGGCCGGCTCGACGAGGTGGTCTTCGCCGCCGAAGCGTGGACGCCCGCCCGGGTGAAAGAGGCCTTCGAGAAGCCGGAACGATCCCGCGACTGGCCCTCGGTGGTCCGCTGGGACTTCGATCATCTCTCGCCCATCGAGCTCCGAGAGGCCGAGGAGTCCGAGGCCCGCGAGGCCGTCTTCGGTGCGGGTGGGGTGCTTGCCTTGCCCAAGGATTCCCGGCCATTCCATCCCGAGTCCTCCCGCAGGGCCATCGCCGACAAGGCCCAGGAACGCGAAGCCCTCCAGCGAAGGGATCCGGGCCTGCCCGAATTCGCCCTGGCGGTGGACGAAGGGGTGGTGTCCGACCTCCCGGTGCACATCCGCGGAAGCCACCTCCATCTGGCAGACCGACCGGTCCCTCGAGGTTTCCCCAAGGCCGTTCGTGTCAGCCGACAGCCGGAGATCCCGGCCAACCGGAGCGGTCGCCTCGAATTGGCCCGCTGGTTGACCCAGCCAGACCATCCTCTCACTGCGCGGGTGCTGGTCAACCGGGTCTGGCAGGCCCATTTCGGCCATGGGTTGGTCCGCAGTTCCGACAATTTCGGGACCCGCGGCGATACCCCGACCCACCCGGAGTTGCTCGACTGGCTTGCCCGGGATTTCGTCGACCACGGGTGGGATCTCAAGCGGTTGCACCGGCGCATCCTCACCAGCTCGACGTGGAGGCAGGGGGGGCGGATCGGCGGAGACCCGAAAGCGGCCGAGTCGGATCCGGAGAATCGTTGGCTGTGGCATTTTCCTCGGCAACGTCTCGAGGCCGAGATGATCCGCGATGGTGTGCTGGCCGTCGCCGGACGCCTGGACCGTGTCGTCGGAGGCAGCCTCGTCGCCTGGAAGAACGACGAATACACCCCTCAGGACGAGGTTTCCGAGACCTCGTGCCGGCGGACCCTCTACCTGCCGGTGGTCCGGGATCGGGTGTACGATCTGCTGACGCTCTTCGATTTCGCCAATCCCAGCGTCGGTGTGTCGCGGCGGACCCCCACGGTGGTCTCTCACCAAGCGCTCTTCTGGATGAACAGTCCCTGGGTCAAGGTGCAGGCACGTGCCTTGGCCGAGCAGATGCAGTCTGGAGGGGCGGGTGCCTCCCGGTCGACCGCGGCACGCATCGGCACGGCCTATGAGCGCGTGCTGGGGCGGCCTCCTGAACCCGCCGAGACGGTTCGCGCCGCCGCCTTCATCGAGGGAGCCGAGACCACCGCGGCAGCGCCCGGGTCGATCGACCGTTGGGCGAGCTGGTGCCAGGTGCTCCTGGCCAGTTCCGAATTCCAATACCGCGAATGAATCCCCTGAACCCGGCCTTTGCTGCGCGCGTTTCGCGCCGTCAACTCCTCCGCCGATCGGCGCTGGGTTTCGGGAATCTCGCCCTCATGGGGTTGATGTCCGGAGCGGTCGGCGCCCGAGCCGCCGGAACTCCGACCCATCCCCCGGCGTCCGCCCCCTTGGCCGCCCGACCACCGCTGTTCCGACCGAAGGCCCGTCGCATCATCTTCCTCTTCATGCACGGCGGGCCGTCCCACGTGGACACCTTCGATTGGAAGCCGCGCCTCGTGAAGGATTCCGGCAAGCCGCTGCCCTTCGACAAACCCAGGATCCAGTTCGCCAAGACCTCCAACCTGCGGCGTTCACCGTGGGAGTTCCGCCCGTATGGGCAGTCGGGGGCGATGGTCAGCGACCTCTTCCCGAGGGTCGGTGCCCTGGCCGATGATCTTTGCTTCCTGAAGGCGGTCCATGGCACCAACGAGGCCCATGGCGGTGCGTTGCTCAAGCTGCACACGGGCTCCGACACCTTCGTGCGTCCGAGCATGGGTTCCTGGATCACCTACGGTTTGGGCACCGAGAATCGAAATCTCCCGGGGTTCATCACCATCAACCCGACGCTGGGGCACGGCGGTGTCGGCAACTGGTCGAGCGCGTTTCTCCCGGCGGTCCACCAGGGCACCCCCATCGGCGGTGGGGTGCCTGTGGATCGCGCCACCATCCACTACCTCCACGATCCGAACGGCGACGCCCGGACCCAGCGGGCGCAACTCGACCTGCTGGGCGACATGAATCGCGATCACCTGGAGACGGTCGGGGCCGATGCGGTTCTCGAGGCCCAGATCGAGGCCTTCGAGCTGGCTTTCCGCATGCAATCCGAGGCGCCCGAGGCGATGGATGTCGGAAAGGAATCCGAGGCCACGCGGCGACTCTATGGGCTGGACGACCCCAAGACCGCGTCGTTCGCCCGGCAGTGCCTGCTGGCGCGTCGATTCAGCGAACGAGGGGTCCGGTTCGTCCAAGCCACCCACGGTTACTGGGATCAACACTCGGACCTCACCCGCGACCATGGACGATTGGCCTCCGAGGTGGATCGCCCGATCGCCGGGTTGCTCCAGGATCTGAAGGCTCGCGGACTCTGGGACGAGACACTCGTGATGTGGGGTGGCGAATTCGGCCGGACCCCGACCCTGCAGGGCGACGATGGTCGAGACCATCATCCCCACGCATTCACGATGTGGTTGGCGGGCGGAGCCGTGAAATCCGGTTTCAGCTACGGCGTGACCGACGACTACGGATTCTATTGCGTCGATCAGAAGGTCCACGTCCATGACCTCCACGCCACGCTCCTGGCCCTGCTGGGCCTTGATCATGAAGAACTCACCTACCGTCACGCCGGCCGTGATTTCCGGCTGACCGATGTCCATGGCCGTGTGGTCCAGGAGATCTTCGCCTAGGACAGCGGACCGGGCACGGCCTTCCCGGATTCAGGGTGCGACCACCCGGTAGAACCGTCGGGAGGCATCCCAGGGGAGAGGGAGAGAAACCTCCCGTACGGACGTTCCTGCCGGGATTTCCTGCAGCCGGTTCCAGGATGCCCCCAAGGCCTCGGTGGTCTGGACCGTGTAGGCCCGGTCGGCCTGCGCGGTGAATCGAAGGGCCCAACCCAGGGGAGTTCCGTCCCGGATGACGGTCAACCGCAGCACACTGGCCGGGTCGCGGGGGGCAGTCCCGGCGAGGTACTCGTCGCGGTTGGAGACTCCGTCACCATCGGCGTCTTCAAGGGCGTCCGATGCCAGGTCGGGCCGCAGTCCATGCCGCGTCTCCCAGGCATCGGGCATGCCGTCGCCGTCGGTGTCGGGATCCGGGGAGGCGTTGGGCTGCCCGGGCGTGGCACGTCCCGCGAATCTCACGCGGTTGGTGGATCCGTCGGGGAAGAACCCCTCGGAAGAGCCCACGTCCTGGGGCAGATAGTCCACACTGTCGATCACCACACCGTAGCCGGCCACCAAGCGCATCGTCTCACCCAAGGCGTGGAGACGGAATCCCAGCGGCGAACCCGGGATCGCCGGTGAACTGCCTTCGAGCCGGAAGCGCACGAATCCTTTGCCTGCGATGAAGCTGGGCGTGGGCAGGCTGCGGTTGGTCGCGCCCCTGACACTCGGGTCATCGGTCACAACCCAGCGCGAGAGGTCCGCGGGCAAGGGATCCGGATTGTACAGTTCCACGAACTCGGCATCCCCGTCGCCTGCGGCCATCCATTCATTGATCCGGACGAGCGTGCCGCCCGAGAGGGGGGCAGGAGAGAACGGGGGAGTCGGGGGCAGGCCGTCCGAGGCGAGGAACCAGGCGTCCCCGGTGCGGAAGGCGGCTCGGTCGGCGACCTGTGGGCCGTAGTCGACGCGATCCAGGAGCCTGCCCTCGGCGGTCTCCAGACGCAGACTTCCCCCATGGTCTGGAAGCGGGTGGATGGTGGTCTCAACCCCTGGAGGTCCACCCGGGGACATCGGGGGCGCACCGCAGACGATGCGGATCCGATCATTGGCGCCGAGGAGATCGTTGGATCCCACGGAGACCGTCACCGCAGGGAGCCCCGGCGGGTCGATCACCAACCGGAGACCGGACCTGGAGACGGGAGCGCCCGAGACGTTCTCGATGTCCACCCAATCGGGTGTGGATCGGGCCGAGAAGGCCGACAGGCGGAGGGACTGCCCCAAGGCGGCGACCCGGTTGCTCAGTCCGGGGGTCTCGCTGGCCGACAAGACCTGGAAGGCGCCGGCACCATCGGGGATCCGGGCCAGGACGGTGCCCCTGGCCTGCGTCGACAAGTTCAGTCGTTGCACCTCGCCGCCTCCTGGTTCCTGGAGGGCGACGAACCCCGGGGCATTGGGCAGGTCCCATTCGAGATTCAGCGGTCCCGTCCGGCGATCGGCGGAGAGGACCACGAAGCCCCCCGGCTCCACGAACGAGGGGCCCGCCAAGCGCGCCACTCCATTGGAGTGGACCAGGCTCCAGCCTGCGAGCGGGGCGGGTCGCGGGTCCGGGTTGTGCAATTCGATCCAGGGGGATCCGCGCAGCGGTGCCGGCTGGACCTCATTGATCGTGAGGGCACCAGAGAGTTCGGATGAAGTGAGCGGTTGGTTGGCGGCCCCAGGGGTCGGCCGGGTCAGACCCCAGTTTCCGGCATCGTCGCGGCCCAAGGACTGGCGCCTCGGCACGGGGCCGTGCCGCACGATGTCCACCCGCTCTCCCGAGGGATCCAGCAGGACCAGGGTTTCGCCGTCGGCATCGAGGGCGAACGGCAGGCGGTCGGGGACACCGGTGGCGGCATCGGTGTTCCTGAAGACCCGGAATCCACCAGGCTCGATCTTCGTTCCCGGCGGGATGACCATGCGTCCCGGGTCATCATTGTCGGTCAGGCGATAGCCTCCGATGTCCACGGTCGCAGCCCCGGGATTATGCAGTTCCACCCAATCCGGGTCTCCCGAGGCGTGGATCTCATGGATCCGGACCAAGGGAGTCGAAGGGGGCGCTGGAGGCTGACCGGGGGTTCCCCCGGGAATGCTGGGCGCCCAGGCAGCGGGGTCGTCGGGATCGAGTCCGGGATCTCGGTACTCCAGGGACGGGCCTTTGCCGTCCGGCGAGTTCGGCCATCGGTGTGAATCCCCATACTCGACCGACGTCACGATCCGTCCGGCCGCATCCTTCAACTCCAGACGCTCACCGCCATTGTCCAGGCTGCCGCTGAACCACCCGGCCACCGTTGTGCCCGGATGACGTTGACGGAAGAGGGCGGGATCGGAGTCGTTGGCCAGGACGACCCGCCCGCCCGGGGCGATCGGGGTGGCGGGTGTGGGGAAGCGGAAACCGATCCCCGTGAACTGGAAACCCGACACGTCCACGGGAGTGGTGCCGGAGTTCCATAGCTCCAGGAATTCGTAGGCGTCGCCACCGATCGGGTGGTATTGGATTTCGGCGATCGACAACGGGGTGGGCAGCGCCGCCGACGTGTATTCGACGGACATCAAGGCGCTCCACTGGGTGCCCTCGAGGGTGCGGGCCTGGATGCGGACGGGCGGCCTCAACGAAAACGCATCGTCATACCGCAGGGCGGAGGGTGAGACCCCCGACGTGAACGGGATCCGCGGGTCGATGCCGTTGGTCGTGTACCAGATCGTGCCTGCCTTGCGGGTCAGGGTCAGGCGGGTGCCGGGCATCACGCGGCCACCGGGGAGGCTGAACACCGGCGCGTTCGACGAGGCGAGGAAACCGGCCTTGAGAAACGAGTTGGTCACATGGCGGCGACGATTCGCGATCCATGGTGTGATCACGTCCGAGAAGCCGGAGATCGACGGCGACAATCGGGCCTTGAGCGGGGCGTAGGTGGCCCGGATCCGTTCGTCGGTCAGCGGCCCGTTGTTGAAGAAGGCCCGATGGACCCGGTCGGCGAAGAGGAGGCGGAACTCGGGCGAACGCTTGAGCGAGTTGAACAACTGCTGGTAATCGGTGGTGCCCCAGGGAGGGGAGGTGCTGGACAGGGTGTTGGCGATGGTGTCGTAGGACACATCATGCGAGCCGAAGGAGAACTCGGCGTCCCACGGGTAGAAGCGGAACTTGGCACCCGCCACCCGCTCGCGGGCTGCCCGCGTGTTGTTGTGCGGCCAGTCGTCGTTGTCTGCCCAGATGTGGGGCAGCAGGTAGTCGATGAAGTTCACCAGGTCCATGCGTGCCGCCACGTCGAGATAATTGGTCCGCACCGTGAGGTCCTTGCGGGCGGCGTTGCGGAGGGCCGTCCAGGCGACGGAGTCCCCGCCGAGGGCGACGTTGCCGACCCCGATGACGTCCCATAGCGGTCCGCCGCCATGGTAGGCCTGCAGGAAGTCCTCGTTCACGCGTTCGGCCGGGTTGTAGATGCCCCGATACGACCCGTTGAGGAACAGATGCACGAAGGTTCCGTGGCTGGCGACGATGCCCATCTGGTCGCACAGCGTGCGCACGAACTCGTCCTTCAACAGGGGGTTGCTGTGGTCATTCATGCCGGCGCGGAGGTGCAAGGTGTCGAACTCCGAGACGGTGGTGCCGGGGAAGACCGGGTACCGGAGGCGGCCCTGGCCGTATTCGCCCCGGAAGTACAGGCGGAAGGAATACTTGCTCTGCGGTAGCGCCGTCGTGTTGTACGCGTAGATCCCCCGGACATAATCGCCGCCCGCGACCCGTATGCCGGCATCGACCTGGAAGCCGCCGTTGTCCTCGGGGCGAATCCACTCGACCGAGACGGGACGCTCCCAGGCCAGCCCGTGGTTGAGGGTGTTCCGCGGGTTGAACTCCATGATGCCGCTGCGGCCATAGAGGTGGTTGGTCGCCGTGACGAGGGAGACGACCGGCAGCAATCTACGGGAGTTCGGCAGGTTGAAGAGGTAGGTATGGGTTTCGACGCGGGAGGGGATCTGGTTGGAGGCGAATCCGGCGGCCCGGATCACGCGGCTTCCATTCACGAGGATGGGTTGAGTGTAGGGAATCCCGTTGGTCAACGTCGGGATGCTGCCGTTGGTGGTGTAGCGGATCCGGACACCGGGTTGTGGCGACGCGATGGACAGGCTGAACGGATGGGCGAAAAAGCCGCGCGTCACGCTGAGGTGAAGATCCGGGACCGCGTTGGTGAGCCCGCTGGCACCGTTGGCCCGGCTGGGAGTGGGGGTGCCGAAGAAGCGGAACTCACGGGACGACTCCGGCCCGCTCAGACCGTAGGAGAAGTCCGGTGCCTGTCGTGGGTAATCGACGCGGTCGATCTCCCGTCGTGGAAGATCCGGGCCGGAGAGCCTCAGTGATCCGCCGTTCGGATTGAGCTTGAAGTTGGTATGGAGGTATCGACTCTGAGGCGAGTTGGTGCGGTCCTTGCCTGAAGCCCAGACCAGGGTGGAACCGGCGGGCGCAAGTGCCAGGCTCGGGAAGACCCAGAGGTCGGGTTTGTCGGATTCGTTGCTGAGGCTCCATCCGGCCAGATCGATCTCGGTATCCCCAGCATTGTACAGTTCGATCCAGTCCTCGGGATCACCGTCCTCGTCCTTCAGCCCTGAGAGATTCTCGGAGAGGATTTCCCGGATGACCACCTTGGGTGCCGGCGATCGGGAGTCCACCGAATAGGACCAAGGGGTCCCGGCGAATCCGCGGCCGACGTCGTCCGAGGCATGAATCCCTGTTTCCGCCGCCCATCCGACCTCGATTCGGCCGTCCCCGGACGGGGCGAACCGGAAGAGGTAGGGGCCGGCTCCGAGACCTTCCACCTGCTGGGCGACGGCGCCGTTCACTCGGAGGTCCGTCGCATCCACCCCGCTGACAGGGCGATTGAAGAGCACTTGGATGAGGCCCACACGGCTCAGGCTCGAGCCGGGCGGAGGCAGCACGGAGATCAGGGCGGGCGGCGTCGGATTCAACAGGTCATAGCCCCAATTGGCCCCGGCCACGGAGGCGTCGAAACGCGTCGGGGGTTGGCCCAGGTCCTGGATGGCATGCAGTGGTCCCCATGTGATGGTGACCGGACCGTAGGCGGGTTGCTTGAAGAAGAAGCGGTAGGTCGTCCCCGAGCCGAAGGACGACGAGGCTGGCACGCCGTTGACGAGGAAGTCGGCAGCGGTGACCCCGTTGACCGGTGCGCTGAAGGTGACGATGACTTGCTCGAGCGCCTCCACCGTTCCGGGGAGTGGATCGATCGCGGCGATCCGCAGATCCGCACGGGCGGCGAGCCCTCCGGCGATCCAGAGGATCAGCAACCCGAGCAAGGTCGAATGGAGTCGAAGCATGGAAGTCAGGACAAGTTCCCCACCCAAGGCGGGGCCGTCAAAGCGGCAATCGCGCAACCCTCCCACGTTCCTGGCTCGGGATCTCGCCCCGGGAGTCGAGGCCCATCCGCCCGATCGCGAGCCCGGGTTCGGCGTTGAAGCCCCGCCCGCCTTGGTGTCCATTGGTGCCATCATGAGCAGGTTCGATCGATGCCGGTCCCGCTGTGCTGCCCTCGTGGCTCTGGGCATCCTCCACGTCTCGGCGGCCGCCCCCGGTGCCTTGGACACGGCCCCGGGATCGGGGGCGACGCCGGTCATCGGCACCGCGCCCGAGGTCTTGCCCGGGATCGCCTGGAAAAACCCGAATGCGCTGGCCGCGGGGACGGCGGTGTCGGTGGTGTCGGGAACCCATCGGTGGACCGTCCGCTGGGTGCCTGCAGGGAGTTTCATCATGGGCAGCCCGCTGGACGAGCCCGACCGGGACAAGGACGAAGTGCCCCACGCAGTGGTTTTCAGCCGTGGTTTTTTCATGGCCGAGACGGAGTGCACGCAGGCGCAATGGCAGGCGATCGTCACCAACAACCCGAGCCATGGGCGAATGCCCGAACAACCCGTCAACCGGGTGAGCTGGAAAGACGCCGAGGACTACTGCCGCCGTCTCACGCAGGTTCATCGAGCGCAGGGATTGATCCCGGAGGGCTGGGCCTGGGAATTGCCCACGGAGGCGCAATGGGAGTATGCCTGTCGTGCGGGCACGACGGGACCCTTCGCCGGCGAATTGTCCGACCTCGCCTGGATCGAATCGAATTCCGAAGGCAAGGCCCATGCCGTGAAGACCCGAAAGCCCAACGCCTGGGGACTGTATGACCTCCACGGAAACGTCTGGGAGTGGTGCCGCGACTGGTATGGGGATTATCCGACGCACTCGGTCCGGGATCCCATCGGCCCATCGGCAGGGACCTTCCGCTGTTATCGGGGCGGCAGCCGCATCTATGGATCCCGACGAGCCCGATCCGCGATTCGCGGGGCGATGACGCCCGAGATGAAGGGCGATTACCTGGGCTTTCGTCCCGTCTTGTCGCCGGGGTCCTGAACAGATCCGGATTCCTGGCGATGACGATGACCGGCGGGAGGCCGATCAGCAGGCGTCCGGACCCGGCATCATGGCCGGCTCCCGCCGTCGCGGTCACCGAGGCCGGGTTTCGCGGAATCCAGGGTGTCCGAGGGTGGTTCTGTCCCCGGACGACGTTGCTCGACCTTCACCACCCAGAGCGCCAGCAGGACCACGACGGTCAGGGTCAATCCGACCTTCAGTCCTCGCCCCAGCACGGCGACGCCGAAGCGGAAGGCCCTGAATGCACGGGCTTCGCAACCGCAGTGGCCGCAGCGGGTGTCGGAGTCCAGGATGAAGGCCCGGCACTCCGGGTTGGCGCAGCGTCCCAGGCTGGCTTTCGCACGGTGGGGTCCCCGGGTGCCCTGGCCGGAGCCGCACCGGGCGCACCGGGAGTCGCCGGACAGCACCACGGAACGGCAGTACGGATTGGCGCAGCGGACCAATCGGGATCGGGCGGCGATGAGACTCATGTTGGCGACGCTCGGTCACTCCGGGTGCGGAGTGAGGCCGACTCCTGACGACCGGGGCATTAGCCGCGCAAATGGGTCGACCTGCAACCAGGGATTGCGGCCGATCGGGGCCACAGCCTATTCTCCGCGCATCTCCCAAACACGGGTATCTATGGCTAAAAAACAACTCCGCATCGGTCTCATCGGCTACGGCTTCATGGGACGCGCCCATTCCAACGCATTCGCTCAGGTCGGCCACTTCTTCCCGTCGAGCTATGAGATCGTCCTGAAGGCGGTCTGTGCGCGCGACGCGGCCAAGGCCCAGGAATTCGCCGACCGTTGGGGCTACGAGTCGATCGAGACCGACTGGAAGAAGCTCATCGCCCGCAAGGACATCGATGTGGTGGACATCGCCGTGCCGAACAACCTGCATGCCGAGATCGCCATCGCTGCCGCGAAGGCCGGCAAGATGATCCTCTGCGAGAAGCCGCTCGCGCTGAACTCCAAGGAGGCCGAGGGCATGGTGAAGGCCATCGAGAAGGCCAAGGTGCCGAACATGGTCTGGTACAATTACCGCCGTTGCCCGGCCGTGGTCCTCGCCAAGCAACTCATCGACGCCGGCAAGCTCGGCAAGGTGTTCCACTACCGCGCCAACTTCCTTCAGGACTGGACCATCAATCCCGAGTTGCCTCAGGGCGGGGCGGCCCTGTGGCGTCTCGACGTCAAGGCCGCCGGCTCCGGCGTCACGGGCGACCTGCTGGCCCACTGCATCGACACCGCCATGTGGCTCAACGGCGGCATCAAGGATGTCAGCGCGATGACCGAGACCTTCATCAAGGAGCGCAAGCACACCCTGACCGGCAAGGTCGAGAAGGTGGGCATCGACGACGCCTGCGCGTTCATGTGCCACTTCAACAATGGTTCGTTGGGCCTCTTCGAGTCCACCCGCTACGCCCGTGGCCACAAGGCGCTCTACACCTTCGAGGTGAACGGCGAGAACATGAGCCTCAAGTGGGACCTGCATGACCTGCACCGTCTCCAGATCTTCGATTACAGCGATGTGGGTGCCGAGCGCGGCTGGAAGAGCGTCCACGTCTCGGACGGCGATCATCCGTACACCGGCAAATGGTGGGTGCCCGGCCTGCAGTTGGGCTACGAGCACAGCTTCATCCACCAGGTGGTGGAGTTCATCTCGGGTCTTGAGAGTGGCAAGGGTGCGAAACCCGACTTCAAGGATGGCCTCGCCACCGACTACGTCGTGGATGCGGTGCTCTCGTCGGCCAAGTCCGGCAAATGGACGAAGGTCAAACAGGTGAAGGCCTGAACCTTTCGGCCGCGGCCGACTTCAAGGGCGGGGTGGACGAGTCGTCGTCCACCCCGTTTTTCGTGGTGCGGCCGATGACCAGCGCATGGGGCGGGTTGCCCCGTGTCAAAACCGGTGAACGGGCGTGGCTCGGTGGGCCTTGGTCGGGACGCGGAGCGATGAGGCCGGAAACCACGTCAGCCTTGTCGCCGAAACCCAGGCATCCTGCTGTCCTGTTTCTCCTGTTGGGGGTTGGAGGCACTGCTCCAATCCGACGAGTTTCAGGCGGAGGGTTGGGCAACTTCCGTTTGGCCTCCGAGGCTTCTCGTGGCATACCAACGGCCGCATGGAATACGAAGCGGTCATCGGCCTGGAGACCCACGTCCAACTCAAGACGCAATCGAAGATGTGGTGCGGGTGCGCCAACGCCTTTGGTTCCGATCCCAACACCAACGTGTGCCCCATCTGCCTGGGCATGCCCGGGGTGTTGCCGGTGCCCAACGCCGAGGCCATCCGCCTCACCGTGCTCACCGGCTATCTCCTGAACTGCGAGATCCCCCGGTTCGCCAAGTTCGACCGCAAAAACTACTTCTATCCGGATTCGGCCAAGAACTACCAGGTCACCCAGTACGACAAGCCGTCCACGGCCAACGGGTGGTTGGAGTTCGAGTTCGACGGCCCGGGATCCGTCGACGGCATGGCCCGGGTCCGGATCACCCGCGCTCACCTGGAGGAGGACGTCGGCAAGAACAGCCATTTCGATCGTTTCAGCGGGGTCGATTTCAACCGGGCCGGTGTCCCGCTGTTGGAGATCGTCTCGGAGCCTGATCTCAACGGGCCGGAGATGGCCTATGCCTACCTGCGGGCGCTGACCGATGTGCTCTTCCGCGGCGGCATCAGCGACTGCGACCTCGAGAAGGGCATGGTCCGGTGCGATGTGAACGTCTCGGTGCGGCCCAAGGGCAGCACCAAGCTCGGGGCCAAGATCGAGATCAAGAACATGAACTCGTTCTCCGGGGTGCGGCGTGCCTTGGAGTACGAGATCCCCCGACAGATCGAGGCCGTGAAGCGGGGCGAGACGCTGCGCCAGGAGACCCGTCGCTGGGACGATCTCGCGGGCATCACCGAGGCGATGCGTTCCAAGGAAGACGCCCACGATTACCGCTACTTTCCCGAGCCGGACCTCATGCCCCTGGTGCCCACCGACGAGTGGTTGGCCTCGGTGAAATCGCAGGTGGTGGAGTTGCCGCTCGCCCGCAAGCAGCGCTTCATCCGGGAATACGGCCTGCCCGACGGCGATGCCGAGATCTTCCGCGACAACCTGCCGTTGGCCGGTTTCTTCGAGAAGGCCGTCCAAGGGGCCTCCCAGCCCAAGGCGATCGCCAACTGGGTCATCAACAACCTGCAGGCGCGTGTCAGCGAATCGGGCATCGCGGTCGAAGACGTCCGCATCCGTCCTGAGCAGGTTCGCGAACTCGTCGGCCTGGTCGAGGGCGGATCCATCAGCAGCAAGATCGCACAGGATGTGTTCGCCGAGATGTTCAACACGGGCGACGCGCCGAAGGCCATCGTGGAGCGCAACGGGTGGTCGCAAGTGAGCGATGTGGGGGCGTTGGAAGCCCTGTGCGACCAGGCCATCGCCGCAAACCCCGGTCCTGCCGCTGATTTCAGGGCTGGCAAGGTGGCCGCCCTCAACGCCCTCAAGGGGCAGGTGATGAAGCTCTCCAAGGGCAAGGCCAACCCCGCGCTGGCCGGCGAGATCCTGGAGCGTCGACTCAAGGCCTAGGTCCCGGAGGCCTACGCCTCCGATCGCCGAGGACCGGCGTGGACGGTGGATCGCGAAAAGGCCCCGGGAATCGATCGATTCCTCGGGGCCGTGTCGTCTGCAGGGTTGGAGCCGATCAGCGGGTCGGCGAGTAGTCGGTGGGCACAAGGAACAGCGACTTCACCCCTCCGGCCACGGTGAGAGATCCACCGGCCGCCTTTTCGCTCGCCTCGCGGGCGGCCTTCCACGCCGGGTCTTTTCCGAAGGCCGCGAAACTGGCCTTGGCCGCCTCCTGGGATTTGTGCGTGAGGAAGTAGAGCAGCGTCCGGTCGCCCTCGGGTTGATCCGCCATCTTGTGGAAGTAGCCCTGGTTGCCCATGCCATGCTTGGCGAACAGCTTGATGGTGTGATCGCGGAAGCGGGCATCCAGGTGAGACAGGCGCTCCGGGGTGCTCGTGTAGGTGCGGAGTTCCCAGACGCCGCCCTTGGAGACATTGCCGGTGCGGACCTTCGGGGAATAGTCGGTCTCGACCAGGAAGGGGTTCTCCGCCTTGGCCACGATCGGGCCGGCAGCCTCGCTGGCCTTTTGGGCGGCCTTCCACTCGGGGTCGGACACGAAGGCCTTCCACATGGTTTCGCGCGCCTCGCGGCTCGGGTAGCGGAGGAGGAAGTGCAGGCGCTGGTCGGCCGGGTCGGCGGGCATCCAATAGCCGATGCTCTCGATGCCATGCTTCTTGAACAGGCGCAGAGTGTGGTTGCGGAAGCGGTTGTGGAGCGCTTCTGCCCGACCCGGGTGGATGGTGTAGATGCGCAGTTCGTACACGGAGGCGGTGTGGCCGGAGCCCAGAGTGTGGCATCCGGCGGCCAGCGCGGCGCCCGCGATGGAGGCGCTCTTGAGGAAGTCTCGACGATGGATCATCAAGACAGAGCGTCCTTCGCTCACCCGAGGCGTCAAACAAAAACCTTGTTGCCGGCCGCTCCCGCCGTTACCGCTTCGGGCACATGACCGAGCGGCGCGCCAAGATCCAGCGGAAGACCAGCGAGACCTCCATCCGGGTGGAACTCAACATCGACGGCAAGGGCAAGGCCCAGGTGAAGACCGGGGTGGGGTTCCTGGACCACATGCTCTGCGCCTTCGCCAAGCATTCGGTCTGCGATCTCAAGCTGCGCTGCGACGGCGATCTCCACATCGATGCGCACCACACGGTGGAGGATTGTGGCATCGCCCTCGGGCAGGCTTTCCTCCAGGCCTTGGGCGACAAGCGCGGCATCCGGCGCTACGGCGCGGGGTTCGATCCTCGCAACCCGTTCACCGGCGAGGCCCATGTGCCCATGGATGAAGTCCTGGCCCGCTGTGTGATCGACTTCAGCGGCCGTCCGTACCTCGTGTGGCGCGGGATGGATTCGCTCGCCCAGCGCCGCATTCCGCAGTCCGACCGTGACCAGGACATGTCCTCGCGGTTCCGGTTCGGTCTGGCGCGGGAATTCTTCCAGGGCTTCACCAACGAAGCCCGCTGCAACCTGCACCTCGAGCTGCTCTACGGGGGCGAACCCCATCACGTGGTGGAGGCGCTCTTCAAGGCCTTCGCCAAGGCGGTCGACTTCGCCTGCCAGCGCGACCCTCGGATCGCCGGGGAAATCCCCAGCAGCAAGGGAAAGCTGTGAGCCGGATCGACGCCATGGCACCGGCCTCCATCGGGATTTTGAGCCCGTCTGGAGAAGCGGAGAAGTCTTCCTGAATAATCGCCGAACCACGCCGTCGATGCCTGTGTCGGTGAAACATGATTATCCGTCAGCAGCCGACGAGACCTTGGTCCAGTGGGCTCAACAGGGCGACACCGAGGCGTTCGAGCAACTGGTCTTCAGGCACCGGGACAAGATCTATGCCCGGGCCCTCATGATGATGAGGAATGAAGACCAGGCTTTGGAATATTCGCAGGAAGCATGGGTAAAAGCGTGGCAACGGTTGGTTCAATTTCAGGGCGAATCCAGTTTCGCCACGTGGGTGACGCGCATCGTCATCAACCTCTGCCTCGACCAGTTGCGTCGCCAGAAGCGGGTGCGGACCGAATCCATCGAGGCGATGGACGAGGAGTCGGGCGGTGTGGAACGCCAGTTGCCCGCTCCGGAAACGAACCCCACTGCCGGCCTGGAACAAGACGAGCTCCGGAGGCGCATCGATGAAGCCTTGGGGAAGCTCACCGACGCCCACCGCACCGTGGTGGTCCTTCATGAGTTTGAGGGGCTGGAGTACAAGGAGATCGCCAAGCGCGTGGGCATCTCCATCGGTACGGTCATGTCGCGCCTCTTTTACGCGCGCCGCCGGTTGGCATTCCTTTTACAATCTCTGAAGCGAGAACGATCCGAATGAAAAACACCGAACAACTGTTGGACCTCCAGGCCTACGTCGATGGTGAACTCCCCGAGGAGCGTCGTCGCCAGATCGAGGCGGCCCTTCCGTCCGACCTCGATGCCCGCGAGCTTGTCGACGGCCTGAGGCAGTTGGGCACGCTCATCCGGGCGAACGAGCCGACGGCCTCCGTGCCGGCCTCCCGCGAGTTCTACTGGAGCCAGATCCGTCGGCAGATCGAAGCAGAGCAGCCCAAGGCTCCTGCCGCCTCCGCGGCCCTGGGATGGCTGCGCTGGCTGATCCCGGCACTCGGTGTGGCTGCCGTGGCGGTCGTGGTGTCCACGCGTTCCGGACCTCGTGAACTGACGCTCGCCGGTGGTGGCGATGTCACCTTGGCCGATGTTTCCTCGACCGTGTTCCGATCCGAGAGCGATGGTGTCACGGTGCACTGGATTCAATGAAGCGGGTTCGAACTCATCTTCTTTCCGCATCCGGAGCCTCAATTAAACATTGGCGATCGGTCTCTTGGATGCCTTGATGCTCCCTTAGCAGTCCTGATGAAACGTCTTTGGATCCATCGATTGGGGTTTCTGCCGTTGGGATTCCTCCTCATGCTCGGCGCCTTGTCTCCCCTGGCGGCGGTCGCCTCCGACCTCAAGCTGCGCCTCGAGTTGGCTTGGGGTACCGACGGCTCGGCCCCAGAGGGCAAGAATCTCAAGGAACTCGACGCCAAGGGTCGGGAAAAACTGCGCCACTTTCGCTGGAAAAATTACTGGGTGGTCAAGTCGACCCCCGTTTCCCTCGACTCCAAGAGTGCCCAACATGTGGCTCTGGATCGATGCCAGGTCGACCTGAAGACGACCGCCAACGGTCACCTGGAAGTGCGCCTCCACAGCGTCAACGAGGCCAAGGAGGTCAAGTTGGTGAAGACCCTGCAGCACTCTCTCGAAGCCCTGAAGCGGGGCGAGTTCCTCATCATCGCCGGCGACGACAAAGACAAGTGGAACGACGCCTGGTTCGTGATCATCCGGGCCGAGCCCTGACCCAGTCGAGCGACCGGTCCGGCCGACCGCTCCTCCCATCATCCGGTTCAATGCGCTCGCCCATGGGTGCAGATTCGAGGGCGACTCGCCGGTCCGCCATTCCATGGCCACGGACCCGAGGCAAAACCTTCCCGAGGCGAGGTGAAACCACTGCCGGCAACCGCAGGATCTTGGAGGTTTAAGGCGGCGGCGGGGTACCACAGGTCGTGGGTGGGGTCCTGAAAAACGCAACCTGTTGTGCTTTTTCGAAAGCTGTTGTCGATTCTCCTCGCAGCACGCTATTCTCACCGGGTTCTGTCCCACGGCTTCATCGTGGGCAAGCTTCCGGATACCGCATTATGGCTGAAAACGTTCCGTCCAAGGAAACCTACACCAGTTCCCAAATCAGCACGTTGGAGGGGTTGGAAGCGGTCCGCAAAAAGCCGGGCATGTACATCGGCGGCACCGATGAGCGGGCCCTCCACCATTGCGTCTCGGAGGTGCTCGACAATTCGGTCGACGAGCATCTGGCCGGGCATTGCATGAAGATCGAAGTGATCATCCACGTGGATGGGTCGATCTCGATCCGCGACGATGGCCGCGGCATTCCGGTCGACATCCACCCGCAGAAAAAGATCCCGGCTGTCGAGCTGGTGCTGACCACGCTGCATTCCGGCGGCAAGTATGGGCAGGGCGGCTACAAGTTCTCGGGTGGCACCCACGGCGTCGGCGCCAAGTGCGTGAATGCCGTGTCCGAATGGTTCGAGGTGGAGGTGAGCCGCGAGGGCAAGGTCCACCACATGGAGTTCGAACGCGGCAAGGTCACCAAGAAGCTGGAGGTGATCGGCAAGGCGAAGGGGCGCGGCACGCTGATCACTTTCAAACCCGATGCCGAGATCTTCCGCGACACGGTGGAGTTCAAGTCCGACCGCATCACCCAGCGCCTCCGCGAACTGGCCTGCATCAACTCCGGGCTCGAGATCACCTTCCTGGACGAGCGGCAGCCGGAGCCCAAGCTCGAGACTTTTCTCTACAAAGAAGGCCTCGAGGAGTTCGTGCGCCAGCTCAACAAGAGCCGAGTCACGCTGCATCCCAAGCCGATCAGCATCCTGAAAGAGAGCAAGACCACCACGACGGAGAAGGAGGTCGAGATCCACATCCACGTCGTGCTGCAGTACAACGACAGCTACAACGACCAGGTCCTCTGCTACACCAACACCATCCACAACCCGGATGGCGGCACGCACCTCTCGGGTTTCCGCACGGCCCTGACCCGGTCGGTCAACCAGTACGCCAAGTCGAACAGCCTGCTGAAGGAGAAGGATCCGCAGATCACCGGAGACGACGTCCGTGAGGGGCTCACCGCTGCCATTTCCATCAAGCACAGCGACCCGAAATTCGAGTCGCAGACCAAGGTGAAGCTCATCTCGCCCGAGGTGGAGAGCATCGTGGGTTCGGCCTCGTACGAGGGGCTGATGAACTACTTCGACGACAATCCGGTGGTGGCCAAGAAGATCGTCGAGAAGGCCCTCAACGCGGCCCGGGCCCGCGAGGCCGCCCGCAAGGCGCGTGAGGCGGTCCGCAAGACGGCCCTGACCGGCGGCGGCCTGCCGGGCAAGCTGGCCGACTGCTCCGATCGCGATCCCGCCAACACCGAGCTCTACATCGTCGAGGGCGACTCGGCAGGTGGCTCCGCCAAGCAGGGGCGCGACCGGAAGTTCCAGGCCATCCTCCCGATCCGCGGCAAACTCATCAACGTCGAGAAGGCTCGCCTCGACAAGGTCCTGCAGAACAACGAAATCCGGACCATGATCACCGCCATCGGCACGGGCATCGGGGCCGGGGAAGGTGAGGGCGCCTTCAAGATCGAGAACCTCCGCTACCACAAGGTCATCATCATGACCGACGCGGATGTCGACGGATCCCACATCCGGACGCTGCTGCTGACCTTCTTCTACCGCCAGATGACCCAGCTCATCCGGGACGGGTACGTGTACATCGCCCAGCCTCCGCTGTACTCCATCACCCGCAAGAAGCGCACCGACTACGTCGATGACGATGTGCAGCTCAACCGCATCCTCCTCCAGAATGGCACCGAGGAGGTCCGGCTGAAGAACCTGGCCGACGGCAAAGAAGTGCCCGCCAAGCAGTTGGAGGAGATCCTGGGATTGCTCGAGACCCTCGACAAGCACGCCACCTTCATCCGGCGGCAGGGCGGCGATTTCGCCGACTACGTCGCCCGCCGTGCGCCCGATGGAGCGTTGCCCCAGCACCTCGTGAAGGTCCGCGAGGGCAACGTGGAGACCGTGCATTACTTCATGTCCAACGAGGAGCAGGAGGCCTTCAAGACGGCCAATCCCGACCTGTTCGGCGACATCGAGGCCAAGGAGCGCCTCGAGAAGGCCAAGGGCCAGAGCCGCCGTGCGTCGCATGTGCACCTGCACCTGGAATCACGGGCCATTGGCGAACTCTTGGCGAAGCTGACCAAGAAGGGGCTGGCCATCGACCACTACGCCGCCCAAGACAAGCCCCTCTTCGAGCTCATCGAAGGCGAGGGCGAGCGGGCCAACGTGACGCCGATCTTCTCGATCCCGGAGATCCTCAACGGCGTGAAGGAAGTGGGCAAGAAGGGCATCCAGATCTACCGATTCAAGGGATTGGGCGAAATGGACGCGAAGGAGCTCTTCGAGACCACCATGAACCCGGCCAAGCGCAAGCTGCTGCGGATCGAATTGTCCGACGCCGTCGAGGCCGAGGAGATGTTCACCCGCCTGATGGGCGACGTGGTCGAGCCGCGCCGCCAATTCATCGAGGACAACGCGCTCAACGTCCGCAACCTCGACGTCTGAGCTGAAGCGACGAACCCCACCCCGATCCCGTGCCATCCTTTCCTTTCCGTCCCATGCCTGAAGAGGACCAAGCCAAAGCGCCGCAAGCCACCGGCGGCGCCTACACGGGCAACGAGAAGATCCACTCGATCAACGTCGCCGACGAGATCAAGGCCTCGTTCCTCGACTACTCCATGTCCGTCATCATCTCTCGCGCTCTGCCCGACGTGCGCGACGGATTGAAGCCTTCTCAGCGGCGCATTCTCTTCGCGATGGAAGGCCTCTCGCTCTTCCCAGGTCGCAAGCACATGAAGTGCGCCAAGATCTGCGGCCAGACCTCCGGTGACTATCACCCGCACGGTGAGGCCGTGATCTACCCGACCCTGGTCCACATGGCCCAGCCCTGGGCGATGCGCGAGAAGCTCGTCGACGGCAAGGGCAACTTCGGCTCGGTGGAGAACGATCCGCCGGCGGCCATGCGTTACACCGAGGCCCGCCTCACCCACCTGGGGGCGGCCTTGATGACCGACATGGACAAGGACACGGTCGACTTCGTCCCCAACTACGACGAGCGCCTCATGGAGCCGTCGGTCCTGCCGGCGGCATTCCCCAACCTGCTGGTCAACGGCGGCACGGGCATCGCCGTGGGCATGGCCACCAACATGGCCCCCCACAATCTCGGGGAGGTCATCGATGGCATTTGCGCCCAGATCGACAATCCGTCGATCACCATCCCGGAGTTGATGAAGTTCATCAAAGGTCCGGACTTCCCGACGGGCGGCTTCATCTGCGGCATCGAGGGCAT
>CAYLTF010000020.1:34110-40474 GCA_964386625.1 uncultured Akkermansia sp.
AAGACGGGCCGCGGGAGCATCAAGCTGCGGGGTCGCATCGGCGTCGAGGAGATCAAGGGCAACCGCGAGCAGCTGGTCATCACGGAGATCCCGTACAACGTCAATCGCGCCGGCCTCGAGGAGCAGATCGCCGGCCTCGTGCAGGAGAAGATCATCACCGAGATCTCGGCGATGCGGAACGAGTCCGACGAGAACTGCCGCCTGGTGATCGAGCTCAAGCGCGACGCCAGCCCGCGGGTGGTCATCAACAACCTCTTCAAGCACACCCAGCTCGAGACCACCTTCAGCGTCAATGCCCTGGCCATCGATCACGGCAAGCCCAAGACGCTCAATCTCAAGGAGATCATCCAGTGCTACATCGAGCACCGCCGCGAGGTGGTGCTGCGCCGGACGCGCTTCGAATTGCGCAAGGCGGAGGAGCGGGCCGAGTTGCTGGAGGGCTACATCTGCGCCCTCAACAATCTCGACGAGTTCATCCGGATCATCCGCAGCTCCAAGACCCGCGACGAAGCCCGCATCAAGTTGCTGGCCTTCGAGTGGACCCGGGCCCAGGTGGAACGCTGGAGCATCCTCATCCGCAGCGAAGAGCGGCTCAACGCCTCGGGTCGCTACGCGCTCACCGAGCGGCAGGTCGACGCCATCCTGGAACTGCGCCTGTACCAGCTCACCGGGCTCGAGATCGACAAGGTCAAGGCCGAGTACGCCGAGTTGATCGAGCGCATCAAAGACTTGCTGGACATCCTGGCGCGCGAGTCCCGCGTGCTCTCCATCATCAAGAAGGAGTTGCGCGAGCTGAAGGACAAGCATGCCACCCCACGCATGTCGGAGATCATCCCCGACGAGGGCGAGATGGCCATCGAGGACCTGATCGCCAACGAAGGCGTGATCGTGACGCTGACCCACAACGGCCTGATCAAGCGCACGAATGTCTCGAGCTACCGGGCCCAGAAGCGCGGTGGCAAGGGTGTCATCGGCATGAGCACGCGCGAGGCCGACAAGGCCGAGGACAGCGACTTCATCGAGCACCTCTTCACCTGCAGCACCCACGACTACCTCATGTTCTTCACGAACCTGGGTCGGGTGTACGTCGAGCGGGTGCATGAGATCCCCGACATGGGGCGTGCCGCCAAGGGACGCAGCATCGCCAACCTCCTGGAGCTGCGCGCCGAGGAGAAGATCCAGACGCTGGTGCGGGTGACCTCGAAGTACGGGGCCAACAAGGAAGACCTCACCTGGAAACAGGCCAACGAGCTCTTCTTCGTGACGCGCCTGGGCACGGTCAAGCGCACCGAGTTGTCCGACTTCCAGAACGTCCGCAAGGGCGGCATCATCGCCATCAACCTCGAGAAGGGTGACGACCTGGTCGAGGTGCGTCTCACCAACGGCAACAACGAGATCGTGCTCATCACCCAGCAAGGCATGAGCATCCGCTTCCAGGAGGATCAGGTGCGCTCGATGGGGCGCAATGCCGGCGGCGTGAAGGGCATCGAACTCGAGAAGGGAGACGCGGTCGTCGCGCTGGCCTTGGTGGACCCCGACGCCACGCTGCTCGTGGCCGGCGAGAACGGCATCGGCAAGCGGACCGATTTCGAGGAGTACCGCCAGCAGAGCCGCGGCGGCAAGGGCATCATCACCATGAAGACCGGCGACAAGACCGGCAATGTGGTGGGGGCGCTGACCGTGCGCGATTCCGACGAGCTGATGCTCATCACCTCGGGTGGCCAGATGGTCCGGATCCCGGTGAAGGGCATCCGCGAGGCCGGCCGCAATACCATGGGCGTGAAGCTCATCAACCTCGCCGACAAGGACAAGTTGCAGGCCATCGCCCCGGTGATCAGCGAGTCCCAGGAAGACGATGCCGCTGCCGAGCAGGTCGGGTGACGGGCATCATCGCCTCGGCGATCCGCGTTTATCGCGAATATCAGGCACCCCACGTCGGGCACCGGGAATTCCGGGGCTCACGTGGGGTTTCTGTTGTCGATGGGGAAGCCCCGGCGGTGGAAAGGATCGGTCGACTCCGGGGGAGGCGCCGCTGATCGAACCGGGGCGGAGGCGGCCGCGCAATGCGTCGGAACACTCAGCCGATCCGCCAGATGACCCGCGCCTTGTTGAGGTCGTAGGGAGACATCTCCATCTTCACTCGATCTCCCGGAGTCAGGCGGACGAAGCGCTTGCGCATCTTGCCGGAGATCGTCGCCAAGACGATGTGTTTGTTGTCGAGTTCAACGCGGAACATCGTTCCGGCCAGAACCGCGATCACTTTGCCCTCAACCTCGATGTGTTCTTCCATGCGATACCGTATCCATACGCTGGCCCTGAACCGGGGTGGCTTGAGGCCGGCTGAGGGCGGGAAATTGACGATTCGACAGTTCCTGACAAGTCGCTTTTCAGGGAACCGAGGCGCAATCACCTCGATCGCTCGATTCGGACCGACACATGTCGGGCCTCGGGGATGATGAACTTCTTGATCTCGACCCGTGCCCGCTCGGCACCGAACTCCGTCAGCACGATGGTGGCGATCTCGGTCGCAAGGGTCTCCAGCAGTCGCCAGGAACGGCCACGGCCCAGGTCGATCAGGCGGCGGCTGACGTCGTAGTAGTTGATCGTGTGGGTGAGGTCGTCGCCGGCGGCGGCCCGGGTGATGTCGGTGACCATCTCGACGGTGATCAGGAGTCGCTGCGGGTGGACCCGCTCCTCGTCTGGGACGCCGATGTGATACAGGACTTCGAGATCCTGGAGGGTGATGATGTCCTGGCTCATGCGATGGTCATCTGGGTCTGCACCGTCTCCAGCAGACGTCGTGTCGGGGTGTTCAGCGGTAGCGAGAAGGCCTGTTCCCAATCGACCCAGGCGAAATCCTGCGCCTCGTCGTTCAGGGTGACCGTCTGTCCCGGCAAGGCTCGGCAGGTGTAGTTGAGCAGGATGAAATGCGCCTCCCGATAGAACTCGGGCGAGGCGATGGAGTCCTGCACCATGGTGAACTCGATCTGATCGATCTCCAGGCCCGTCTCCTCGCGCACCTCACGGCGCAGGGCATCCTCGGAAGCCTCCCCCCATTCGATCTTGCCGCCGGGAATTCCCCAGAGGCCCGACCATTTGGCGGTCTTGAAGAGGAGCATCCGACCTGAATCGTCAAAGATGAGGGCGCCCACCGTCGGGATGGGGAAGGCGGGTCGAGGCGGGGGGCCGGTGACCAGCTTCAATTGATGATCCTCGAGGTGCCGACGGAGTTCGGAAAGGTGTTCCACGATCAGGTGCGGCTTCGCTTCCCGAAGCTTGTCGAGGCTGTCGTAACCGGTGAGCACTCCGACGGATTTCACGCCGCCATGGTGGGCCGTCTCGATGTCATGACGCATGTCGCCGATGAACAAGGTCTGGGCGGGGTCGAGGTCGTTCTCCTGCAGGATTCGGCCGATGAGGTCTTTCTTGTCGTGGGCCCCGAGGTAGGTCTTGTCGAGGAAGGGGCCGAATCCCGAGGCCTGCTCCTGGTGGGCGAAGAGGGCAGGGTGCACCGCGCTGAGGAGGAAGGTCCTGAGGCCGCGCTGGCGACAGAACTCCAGGAACTCCTTGGCGTGGGGCAGGGGCGTGACGCTGTCCTGGACCTGGCGGAATCCCTCCAGGAACCATCGTTCCAGCTCAGGCAGGGACTCCTGCGGGACTCGCTCGGTGTAGAAATCGCGGGCCGGAAGACGGAACTCCCGACGGAATTGGTCGAGGGGCATCGTCGCCACACCGACCTGTTCCAGCGCATGGTTCGAGGCCCGCCAGACCGCCGGCAGATCGTCCACCAGCGTCCCGGACCAATCGAAGATCACATTGCGAATCACCGGGCCAAGCTATCCCTGGGACCGTCGGTCGCAAACGCAGGATTTGTCCCAATCCACTCCTGCCATGCCGCCCGCATCGATGGGAAGGCCAGGCCCTCACCTTGCAACTCCTGGGCCGCATGCCATTCGATCGCACGGACCTCTTCCGGGTCGCAGGCGGCCTGGGTCTCCGTTGCGGTGGCGGTGAAGAACAGGTCCAGCACCGGATAGATCACGCCGCCGTAGTGGTATTCGTTGGGTTGGGAGCAGAGAAACCGCAGGCCGGTGATCCGGAGCCCCACTTCTTCGAGCACCTCCCGGTGCACCGCGTCTTCGGCGCGCTCGCCGATGTCGATGAATCCGCCCGGCGGAGCCAGCAGGCCCGCACCGGGCTCCTTGGCCCGCCGGATCAGCAGGATTCGCCCATCGGCGCGCTGGATGAACACCGCGACCGCCACCGCCGGATTGAAGTAGAGGCGGAACCCGCACCCCTCGCAGGACATCGGCGCACCGCCCACGGGTGGATGGATGGGGTTTCCGCACCGGGGGCAATGGTGGAAGGATCGGGAGGGGTGCATGATGCGAGTGGCCTTGCGTCCAGGGGGAGTGATCGGACCGGGGCGACTCTATCGGCGTCGAGCGGGGCTGGAAACCCATTCGGCGGAATCGGATCCACCGGGTTCCAGAGGACAGTGCGTCCACGGCTCCACGTCGTCGGTGCTGCATGGACTTTCCAGGAATGCCGTCCGAGGCCAGAATCTGCACAACGATGAGCGTTCGATCCCGTTCCGAGGCCCTGTTCGCCGAGTCCCTCTTGCACACGCCCGGTGGTGTCAATTCGCCGGTGCGCGCCTTTCGTGCTGTCGGGGGAACGCCCTTCTTCGCGGCGTCGGCTTCCGGGGCCCGGGTCGTGGATGCGGATGGCAACACCTACATCGATTATGTCGGGACCTGGGGTCCGGCCATCCTGGGGCACGCCGCACCGCCCATCGTGCGGGCGATCCAAGCCGCGGCCGAGCGAGGGACGAGCTTCGGCATCCCCCATGCCCAGGAAGTCACGATGGCCCAACGGGTGAAATCACTCGTTCCGTCGGTGGCGAAGGTGCGGTTCTGCAACAGCGGCACCGAGGCGACCATGTCGGCCATCCGCCTGGCCCGCGGATTCACCGGCCGCGATCTCATCATCAAGTTCGACGGCTGCTACCACGGTCACTCGGACGGCTTGTTGGTGAAGGCGGGCTCCGGCGCGCTCACGCTCGGCAACCCCGACAGCGCCGGTGTGCCGGCCGATGTGGCCCGCCAGACGCTGGTCCTGCCGTTCAACGATCCCGAAGCGCTCGAGGCGGCCTTCCAGGAACGGGGACCGGAGTTGGCCGCGGTGATCCTGGAGTTGGTGCCGGCCAACGCAGGCCTGTATCTGCCCAGGCCCGGTTATCTCGAACTGCTCCGACGCCTGACCCGGGAGCACGGCACGGTGCTCATCGCCGACGAGGTCATGACCGGATTCCGGCTCGGCCCCGCTGGCGCGCAGGGTGTCTTCGGGCTCACCCCCGACCTGAGTTGCTTCGGCAAGATCATCGGAGGCGGGCTTCCGGTGGGGGCCTTCGGAGGTCGTGCCGACATCATGGATCGCCTGGCTCCGCTCGGGCCGGTCTACCAGGCGGGCACTCTCAGTGGGAACCCCCTGGCGATGGCCGCGGGCCTGGCCGCATTGGACACCCTGCAATCCACCGATGCCTGGAGCCGCCTGGAATCGTTGGGAGCCGAGTTGGAACAAGGCATGGCGGCGATCGCGAAGGCGGCCGGCATCCCGGTGCGGTTCCAGCGGATCGGTTCCATGTTCTGCGGCTACTTCACCGATCAACCGGTATGGAACCTCGCGGACGCGATGCGCAGCGACCGGGCCCGGTTCGCGCGATTCTTCCATGGGATGCTCGACCGTGGTGTCTACCTTGCGCCCTCCCAGTTCGAGGCCGGGTTCATCTCGACGGCGCACACCTCGGCCGATATCGAGGCCACGGTGCGGACCGCCGAGGCCGTGTTCGCGACGCTTTGAGGCCTGAGCCTCGCTCCAGGCTGGGTCCAGGCGTCCGCCCCGGGAATGGTGTGCCCGGGAAGCATTCCCGGAGTTGTCTGCCGTGCCTGGAACGGTAGTCTCGAAGCCATGTCCCCGATGCGTCTCGTCCTGCTGGCTGCCGTCGCCCTGTCTGTCAACAGCCCCGCCTGGTCGGCCGGCCCTCGAGCGCTTCCGGTCGGCCAGCGTCCTGACGACGTCCGGCTTCAGGCACCGAAGGATCTCGACGGGTACTTTCCGTTCCAACCGCCCGCATCCAAGGAGGCCTGGGACCGCCGTTCCGCCCAGGTGCGCCAGCGCATCCTCGTGTCGCAGGGACTCTGGCCGATGCCCACCAAGACCGACCTGAATGCGCAGATCTACGGGCGCATCGATCGCGGGGACTACACGGTCGAGAAGGTGCATTTCGAGAGCGCTCCGGGCTTCTTCGTGACGGGCAACCTGTACCGGCCCAAGAAGACCTCCGGCGGCAAGGTCCCCGGTG
>CAYLTF010000021.1:0-39348 GCA_964386625.1 uncultured Akkermansia sp.
GCCCCACGTGATGCGCTCGTTCGAGTACCGCACCGCCTCGTTGATGCAGTACTGCAGCGGCAGCGAATGGGGGTAGGCGAAGGTGCCCCCGCTGGTGCCGGCCTCGGGGAACAGGGCCCTTCCCTGCACGTTCCAGCCCTGGGCCGGGTCGACCGGGATGGCGATGTTGTCGCGGATCTTGGGGCCGTAGGCGTCGTCGCCGTGCGGGATCACGTTGTTGAGACCGTCGTTGGCCCCTCGCAGGAAGATGAAGAGCAGTTTCTTCACCCGTCCGTTGGCGTCGGGTTGCCCGAGGCCGCCTTCGGCGAGGGCCTTCTGCACGAACAGCGGGACGTCGATCAACGAACCCAGGGCGGCCGTGGCCGCCATCCCGGTGGCGGTGCTGAAGAAGTTCCGGCGGGTGAGGATCTGTGGAGTGTTCATGGCGGGGTCGGCGGGGCGGAACGGGGCGGTGTTTTTGCCGGATCTCATTGCTCTTGGAATCGAGGAGAACTCATCAGCAGGGCGGCGAGGCCTCGCACCCGCCCATCGTAGTCCTTGCTTCCGGGGACGAGGGTCGAGAAGTCGGAGGGGCTGGTGCCGTTGTCCGCAGTGTTGAGGAAGCGGATGCCCAGGGCCCGGTATTCGCCCAGGTTGGCCCGCCCTTCCGAGGGAAAGAGCAGCCCAAGCAGGCAGTCGGTGACGGCCTCGGCGGAACGGTTGGCCCCGTTGGCGAGGCGGAGCGCCACGACGGCCGAGGGATCGATCCGGCTGGAGCCCAGCGAGTCGGGATTGCTCCGCACACCGGTGCCGGTGGCCAGCCCCGCTCCCGCCAGGGCCAACGATTGCACGTACCGGAGCCGCTCACTGAGGGTGCCCGCGCTGATCCATCCGCCAGCGTCCTCGGCGTAGCCGTCGGGCTCGGCCCGGTCGAAGAGCCGCATGCGGCCGGCCCGGTCGAGCAGGCCCCCGGCGGCGACGAGGTTCGGCGCGTCGGCCCGGGCGGTGAAGGATCCATCGGGTTTCGTCGCCCGGAAGGCGCGGAGCGTCGAGACCGCGAATTCCAGCGGCGTCTTCACCTTGGCCGCGGCGGTCCCCGGATTGCGGAAAAGGTCGCTCTTGAGGATCACCCGCAGGACCTCCCGCATCTGCCCCTTGGGGCCGCCATTCCTGGGGTTCTCCCAGGCCAGCATGCAGTCGTGCACCAGCGACTCCTCGGGCGACGTCTCGGCATCGGTGAAGTCGTAGCCATGGTGGAAATCGTCATGCACCAGCAGTCGGCAGAGTTTCACCGACAGGTATTCCTGCGTGAAGGGCTGGTCGGCCATGTGCCGGAGGATCTGGTAGCCGTCCTGGATGCCGTTGGTGGTGGAACCGTTGTTGAGCCTCAGGCCGTAGGGGCGGCCGGCCCAAGGCGGGCCGAAGCGCGCGGGCACCGTTTTGGGGGTGTTCGTGAGGATGTTGCCGGCGGTGTCCCGTTCATAGAACACCCACTTGATCCGCGAATCGTGCCGGTCGGTCCGGTAGCGGAAAGACCAGAGGCCGGCGAGGTTGGTCACGCTGTTGCGCTCCGTGGCATTGGTGAGCCCGGCATTGATCATCACCGTGGTCCGGGGCGCGAACGGGTTGGAGGCCTGGTTGGTGGCCAGGAGTTCCACGGTCCAGCCGGTCCACGCCCTGGAGATCTGTTCGATGTCCCCCTGGTCGTAGCCGTTGTCCACGCCGAAGGCGAAGAGTTCACAGAGCTCCCGGGCGTAGTTCTCGTTGGCGATCCGGTTGGTCTTGGTGGCGGTGTTGACGTCGCCGCGCGAGAGGACGGTGTCGAGGTAGATGATCATCGCCGGGCTTTCGGCGCTGATCTTGAGCAGATCGTGGAAAGTGCACCGGGGGTCCAGGAACGCCTGACGCCACCGCAGGTTCTCCTTGAATTCCTGGCGGGTCGATTCGGGGCCGGACCAGGCGTTGGGCAGGCCGGCCCGCTCATCGAAGTAGGTCAACCCCTTGGAGTATTCGGTGACGAAATGGTTCTCGAGGAATTGCTGGAAGATCTCGGCCAACTGCCGGCGCGATTGAACAGCGTGGAGCACGTGCCATGAACGCAGGTCGGCGATGGTGGCCGTGCCCTCCTGGAGTCGGGAGTAGTAGGGGATGGGCGATTCCGGGTCTCCCTGGAGAGGAACGGTGGCCGTGATGCCGCTGCCACTGAGTCGCGCCGTCAGTTGGAGTCCCGATTTCTGGGTCAGGTACCAGAAGCTCAAGGTGTAGGTGGTCGACGCCCCCAGCGCCGTGGGGATGGTCTGCACCAGGGCGTCGGACCCGGTGCTGCCGGCGGCGTTCTGGACGAGGTGCAGCGACGCGTTGCCTCCACGGACAAAGTCGGTGGTCCGGGCCGAATTGGCAGTGTTGGTCGTGGTGGTCCAGTTGGACGCCCCCAGCGGTTGCTCGAAGTCTCCGTTGACCAGCAGGTTGGTGGCCGTGCCGTTGTCCGAGGCGCCAGCCACCAGTCTGAAATCGTCGAGGTATGCGTCGCCCGCGCCGCTGAGATACAGGTAGAGCTTCGAGGAGGAACCGGTTCCCGTGACGGTGACCTTGCGCCAGACGGGGCCTGAATCAGGGGTCTCATCGAGGTTCTCGACGATCTTTTCCGGGGCCAGTTGCTCCTCGATGTAGGCGTCGGTGCCGATGGCGGCCAGTCGGTCGAGATCGTCGGGGGTCGGACCGTAGGCGATGCGGTTGAGCAGCGTGCTGGCTCGGACGGTTTCGTCGGGGAGCCTCAAGGCCTCGAGCCGGAAGAAACCGGAGTCGCCATCCGCGGCCGCCTCGGCCGTCCAGAGGTTGCCCGACTGGCTTCCGGTCAGCACCGCCCCGGGCGCTCCGAGGGTGGCGTTGCCACGGACCCGGTATTCGGAAACCGAGGGGATCAGGCGGAATTCAAGCACCGGCCGCCCGTTGGTCCATCTCAACGAGAGCAGGTCCGGCGTTTCAGCGCCCAGGCGGATCAGCCCCAGGGCGGTCCAAAGCATCCACCCGACGGTCCGACAGGCTCTCGATGGTTTCATGGGATCAGGATCGGAATGTAACGGCTTCAAAGTAAGCAGGTGCAGGGCCAAGGGTGCCAGCAACAAACATCGGGCGTGATTTGCCGGTTCGATGCCATCCCCGTCCGCGACACTCAGGGAATCACGAAGCCGGGCGCGGTCCATTGCCGGTGTCGGCCCGACCCGTTGGTCACCGTCCCCCAGCCGCGGAGTCGGAAGGCCTTCCCCTTGGCCCCGGACTCCAGCCGGAAGCGGGTCGCGTTCGCGGGCAGGTCTGCGACCCGTGTCCACTCGGCGGCGTCGTTGGCCGGCGCCGAGTCGAGGCGATGGCCCCCGGCGACCTCCGGTGAGGCGGTCCATTCGAACTCGATCGCCGGATCCGGACCTGGGGCTGCGATCCGGGCCCGGAAGTCCGACGGGGCTTTCAGCGGGTGCTCGAGCAGGCAGGGGTCGCCCAGCAGGAAGGTCAACCGGGCGTTCACCGAGGCGTTGCGTTCCGCCGAATCGCTGAGCAGGGCATGGACCGGTGCGCCGGCGTGGACCCGATCGGTGATCCAGGGCGCGAACGGATAGGCGGCGCCGGCCAGCACCACGGAGTCCTCTGCCGCCAGGCAGGTCCGCAGGAAGTCCTCGCCGTAGCCGCTGTACCATTGGCCGAGGTAGGAGCCGAAGGCGAAGAGGAACGCCACCCTTGGGACGTCTCCGGGCCGCTTCCAGGCGACATTCTTGGCGAAGTGGCTGTGGCCGGGTTTGGCCGCGCCGGTCATGCCCAGGACCCCGAAGTGCGAGTAGTCGGTCTGGAATCCCCAGCGGACCGGCGGGCCCTCCTGGAAGAGGTCGGAGTTCCAGGCCGCCGGACTCAGGGGGCGGGGCCCCGTCAAGCGGGGCGCGATGTGCACGAGGTTCCGGTCGACCAGCGGCGCGAGGACGTTGGCGTACCCGATGGCCCCGTCCTGGAACGGGAGCATTCCCCGACGGTAGCGCCAGACCTTGTCGAGATAACGCTCGATCAGGGCGACCTCGACCTCGCGCGGATCGCGCGGCGCCCCCTTGAGGCCTGCGAACCGGCTGTCGAAATGGGACAACCGGGCGAAGTCGATGCGCCCCAGCGGCACCTCGATGCGGCCGGGAGACCCATCGGGCTCGCGCGGCAGCTCGTTCTGGTCCCAGCGTCCGTCGCCGGGAACGTTCCCCAGGATGCAGTAGGTGCATTGGCTGCGGGGGCAATCCGGGCAGCCGGTCCTGAACGATCCGGTGTCTGTCCAGGTGCCGGTGAGGTCGCCGTAGAAAAGGTCGGCCGGCCAGGCCCCGAGGTGGATTCCGGCCGGATCCTTGCAATCGACGTGGCCATCCTCGGCCGCCCAACCGCTCTGGGGGATCGTGGGGTGACCGATGAGCACCGCGACGTGGGGCCGCCCCGGGTGGGCCTCGTATTCGCGGCGGATCAGCGCCCGGATGGCCAGGAGGTTGGCCCGGTTCCGCGGCAGCGCCTCCGCGTCGTAGCGCCGACAGTCGAAGTCCTGCGGATCGGCATCCACGTGCCTCGGGACCCGGTGCTCGACGACTTCCCAACCGTCGGCGATCAGGTCGGCACGGTGGCGACGGAGACCGGCCGTGAGCCGATCGGCGAGGGTCTCGTCGACCAGCAGCAGGGCCCGGCCGCGGTCCGCGGGCGGGGCGGCATCGTGGGCCACGCAGATTTCGAGCGGCGGGCGGCCGTTGCGAAGGACTCGGTAGCCGTAGGTCTGGCCGGGCCGGGCGGTCGGGTCGGTGAAGAAGGAGGTGCGGGCATCGCGATCGATGACCTCCCAAGGGCCGTCGGTGGGCCCGAGAGTCCTGCGGGCGATGGGATAGAAGGCACCCTGTTCGCCATCGCCCTCCCAGTCCCGTCGGAAGATCAAACGGACACCCTCCGGGGTGGATTCCGCGTGGATCGCCTCGGCCTCGTCGGCCTCGAGCGGGCGTCGTTCGGACCTCGACATGCCCACCGGGTCGCCGGGATGGCCGGGGGTTCCGGGCACCAGATGGTTCCTCAGGATCACCCGATCGAGACGACCCAGCGCCGGTGATCGGCCGTCAGCGGCATTGCCCAGGCTGAACGTGGTGAGGTCATCGCCTGCGCGGGGTGGGCTCGAGTGGGACTCCTTGGGGAGCGGATCGAAAGTCTCCCGGGTGAAGGAGAGGTGGAATGTCCAGTTGGTCCGACCGCGGAAGGGCTGCGATTGGATCCTCGACCGAGGCAACGGCCACCAGAGTGTCTGCTGGTGGGTTTCGGAGACACGGGTGAGGCCAAGCCGGAAACCGTCGGCCTCGATCATCAGCCGGAGTCCCGGTGCGTCCATCAGCACGCAAGCGGAGCCGGGGGCGTCATTGGTCCCGCCGTGGAACCAGTCCGGTGAGTAATCCACGGAGATCGAGCCATGGGTGGGTTGCAGGTTGGTGCGGGTGACTCCGTCGCGGGTCCAGACCAGCGGGTAGCGGAGCGCCTGCCCTGCGCGGTGGAACCCGGCCGAGCTCCGATCGAAGGAAGGTTCCCGGGAGGCAGACGAACCGGCCACCGGAGGCATGCCGTCGTCCGAATCGAAGCGGTCGGTGTCGAATCCGAACCGGGCCAGCACACGGGGGCCCATGCTGAACGGGTCTTCAGGATCGGTTCCGTCGAGGGCCTCGTCGAGATCGCTGCGGCCGTCCCGATCGCTGTCCCCGCGGCCCGGGATCGGTCGAGCCTTCGGGGCGGTGGGCGAGGCGGCCTGGCCCGCCTGGGTGGCCGTGGCGAGGGGTTCGGTCTCCCGTTGAAGCCGTCCCGAACCGATCCATCGGAACCCGCGTCCCGGGGCTTCGCGCAGCACGGTGCCCGCCGCGAGCGTGACGACGGCGTTGCTGACGATGGTGCCTTGGGCCCAGTAGTCGATGGGCCAGTGGTGGAACCCCAATTTGATCGGATTCAGCCCCCCGGCCTCCACCAGGGCCTGGTCCCGGATGGTCCTGGGCCGGAGGTAGAGGGCTTGGGTGACAAGGGTTGGCAGGGGTTCGGGCGGGAGGACGGTCATGGCCGGAAGCACCGCCGCCAATTCCGGGTCGAGCAGGGCGTGGGCGAATCCGGGCCGGATGCGCCGACTGCCCGGGGGCAGGTACAGCGAACCGGCCGCCTCGACGAAGGCGTCGGTGATGTTGGGTGGAATGACGGCGTTGGGGTTGCCCTCGGGTGACCGATGGGTGAAGCCCTGGGCATCGGCCACTTCGCCGATGATGCAGCGCAGCAATTCGAGCGAGGAACCCTCCGGCTCGCGGTTGAGGGTGTTGGCGCGGGCGATGGTGAGGTGTTGGCCGTCGACCCGGCTCGACCTGAGCCGCCGGAAAGGGGCATCGACTCGGTGGAAGAGACCATTTCGCAACGCCAACGTGCTGTCCGTGGATTCGATGCCGACCTCGCAGCGCTGGATCTGGAAGTGCCACAGGGTCGCGTGCGCCCCGGTCCACCGCAGGGCCACCCGGGCGTGCGAGATCCGCAGATCATTCCAGCGGATCGGAGTCGATGCCGCACGCGAGCCTTCCACCGCCAGGGCGACCTCCGCGTAGGGGCCGGCCGACGGCTTCCCCAGGGAACCCGGAACGGCTTCCCCCACCGAGTCATCGTCGGAAGCGGTGAACACGACGGGGGCATCGGGGGTGGCCAGCCAGGAGACCTTCGCATCTTTGCCCAGTTCGAGGCCCGCCGAGCACCCCGGCAGGAACTTGATCACGCAGCCCGCCTCGAAGCGCACCGATCCCTCGAGTCTCACCGGTCCGCCAACGAGGTAGGTCAGCCCGGTGCGGAAGGTCTGGTTCCGGGCCGGGATCACCTCGATGGGTGCCGCCCGGACCGTGAAGAGGTGTCCCATCAGCAGGGAGAAGAACAGGGCGCATGCTGGATGGCATGAAAACAGAGGTGCCGGCCACCGGAGCCGGATGCCCCGGATGAGGAGGGCGGGACGACCCCTCCGTGGTGGCCGGTGGTTTCCGATGAGACGGGAGGCTCTCATGCGATCACACGGTGAGCCTCGCCGATGGCTCGGCCAAGGCAAACGTTCCCGGGTCTCGAGCCCCGGATTCGCGGCCGGGGCTCGACTTCGGGAATGGAGAGTGATACCCCAACCCCACACCAACGCCCTGGAACATGCCGTTGAGCCCGGGGTGGATCACGCAGGCTGACATGAAAACACTTCCGATCTTCCTCCTGTCCGGCGTTCTGGCCGGTTCAGTGATGGGGCAGAACAACGCCATCAAGGCGGCCCCCGCGCCCGGCGCCCCGTCCACCAACGCCCCCGCTGCCGATCCGGGTGCCGGCAAGTTCAAGAACGACCTGGAGAAGCACAGCTACGCCATGGGCGTGCTGCTGGCGGGCGACATCAAGCGCCAGTTGTCCCGTGGCAGCTACGAGCACGACCCGGAGGTCGTCATCAAGGCCTTCTCCGAGGCGCTCCGCGGCAAGCCCACGGTGATCACCGATGGCGAGGCCAACGTCATCCTGCGCAATTACAGCACCGAGATCCGCAAGAAGGCCGATGAGAAGCGCAAGGTGGAGGGCGAGAAGGCCAAGGTGGCCGGCGAAGCGTTCCTGGCGGCCAACAAGGCGAAGGAAGGTGTCCAGGTCACCGCCAGCGGTCTCCAGTACAAGGTCCTGAAGGCGGCCGAGGGTGCCAAGCCCAAGGGCGACGACGTTGTCGAGGTGCACTACCGTGGCACGCTCGTCGATGGCACCGAGTTCGACAGCTCCTACACACGGGGTCAGCCGGCGAGTTTCGGCCTGAACCGGGTCATCAAGGGGTGGACCGAAGGTCTCCAGTTGATGCCGGTGGGCTCGAAGTACCAGTTCGTCATCCCGTCGGAACTGGCGTATGGCCAGAACGGTTCCCCGCCGAAGATCCCGCCTCACTCCACCCTCATCTTCGAGGTGGACTTGCTGTCGGTGAAGCCTCAGGTCGCGCCGCCCCTGCCGGGCGGTGTCACCAGCGACATCATCAAGGTGCCGAGCGCCGATGATCTCAAGAAGGGGGCCCAGATCGAGGTGATCAAGTCCACCGATGCCGAGCGTCTCCAGAAGGAGGCCGCCGAGCAGAAGAAGAAGTCCGAAGCTCCCAAGAAGTAGCCGTTCGGGGCATTCCGTGCGCAGCGCCGCCGTGTTCCACGGCGGCGCTGTCGTTTCCGGGGCGGACACCCGCCAACCGAGGGGTGGCTTTCCCCAATCGCGCGCTTGCATGTGCCCGAGGCTGGAGTACCTGTGTTCGAACAAGTTAATACGTCTGCGTATGAAAACGGTGGAGAACTACGATGCGGTGATCATTGGAGCTGGTCCGGCCGGGTGTGCCACCGCCACCGCGCTGGCCATGCACGGTCGCAAGGTCCTCGTCTTGGAACGGGAGAAGTTTCCTCGCTACCACATCGGCGAGTCGATGATCCCATTCAACTACCCCTCGCTGGAACGCATCGGCATGATTCCCCGGTTGCGCCAGTCGTGCTTCATGAAGAAGTACTCGGTCCAGTTCGTGTCGCCTTCAGGCCGGGCTTCGCAGCCGTTCTATTTCTTCAACCGTTACGACCGCGATACGGTCGCCCAATCCTGGCAGGTGCTGCGCAGCGAGTTCGACCAGATGATGCTCGACAATGCCCGAGAGCATGGGGTCACGGTGTGGGAGGAGTCGGAGGTCACCGAGTTGATCCAGGACGACTCCGGCGCGTATTGCGGGGTCCGGGTGAATTCCCGGGAGCACGGCGAGGTGGAGGTGCGGGCGGCGGTGACCGTCGACGCCACCGGACGCGAGGCCATCGCGGCCACCCGCAATGCTTGGCGCCGTGGCGATCCCAAGCTCAACAAGGTGGCGGTGTGGACCTACTATGAGGGAGCCAAACGCGACCCGGGCATCGACGAGGGAGGCACCACGGTGGCCTTCGTCCCGGACAAGGGATGGTTCTGGTACATCCCCCAGCACAACAACCGCGTGAGCGTGGGCGTGGTGGCCGACGGCAAGTACCTGACCCGCGGCGGGATCAAGGATCCCGAGGCCATATTCCAGCGGGAGATCGGGCAAAACCAATGGATCCAAGACCACCTGTCCACCGGGCGGGTTTGTGACCAATACTGGCTGACCGCCGAGTACACCTTCCGTTCCGAGTACTGTGCCGATCGAGGCCTGGTGCTGGTGGGGGATGCGGTGGGGTTCCTCGACCCGGTGTTCTCCAGTGGTCTCATGATCGCCCTGAAGACCGGGGTGGCCGCGGCGGATGCGATCCACGCGGCGCTTCAGGCGGGAGACCTGTCCCCGGAACGTTTCGCCGAGTACAGCAAGATCACCCGGCAGAGCATCGAGAACATGCGCAAGCTGGTGTATGCCTTCTACGATCCGAACGTGAGCTTCAAGACCGTCACCGAAGGGAGGCAGGACTTGGCCGATGCGCTCACCGATTGCCTCTCGGGCGACGTGAACAAGGACTTCTCGGCCATGTTCGAGGCGTTCTCCCGTTTCACCGAGATCCCCGATGAGCTGCCGTATGGCATTCCGAAGCCCTCGGTCGCCGCGGTCGCGGCCTGAGTGTCTTCCGGGCACCGGGTGTTCTCGGGTCCCGGCGGCGGCCCGCGTCATGATCGACAAGCGGTCTTGCCTTCGGTCCGGATTCCCGGAATCTCTGGGACTTTAGAAACCGACATTATGGCCGTCCAAGTCCGCATTCCCACGCCGCTGCGAAAGCTCACCCACGACGTCGAGCTCGTTCAGGTCAGCCCCGGCACCATCGCCGGCGCGATCGCTGAATTGCAGAAGCAGTTCCCTGGCATCGCTGAGCGCCTGATCGACGAAAAGGGGGAGGTCCGCCGCTTCGTGAACGTGTACGTCAACGAAGAGGATATTCGTTTCCTCGACAACCAAGCCACCGTCATCAAGGACGGTGACGAGATCAGCATCATTCCGGCCATCGCCGGGGGCTGATCGGGTTCTCCTGGTCCCACCGTGTCTTCACCCACCATGTCCACCAAGCACTCCAAGCCGGCGAAGGTCTCGGCCCCGATCAAGGCTCCGGCCCGGCCCGTCGCCAAGGCTTCGGCCCGTGCGGCCAAGCCGGCCAAGAAGAACGCCGAGTCGGCCACCACCACCGCTCGGTTCTGGTTGACCTATCCGCCCCAGCGGATCAAGGCCCCGGTGATCTGGAAGCTCGGGCACCAGTTCCAGTTGGTGACCAGCATCCGCCAGGCGAGCGTGACCGACGTGGTCGGCATCGTCTGCCTGGAGATCGAAGGGGCCGCCTCGGAGATCACCGCGGGCGTGCAGTGGCTCAAGAAGCAGGGCGTGCGTGTCGAACCCGTCGAACTGAGCGCGGTCGAGTCCTGAGATCGCACCGATCTCGAGACCGAGAGCGGTCCCGCGGGTCGGCCGTCCCTCGCGTCCCTCGCCCCGGCTTTTCCGCCGGGAGGTGATCGACCCAGTGGCGACCGAAGGCATTCAACCGGGCCGAGCCCTTTGCGAAGGACTCGGCCCGGATTGTTTCCAGGCCACGTGGCCCCGGATATCCGCTCACCGTCGAGCCGCAGAAGGTCTCGTGGTCCGAGCCTCCACGCGCTCGTAGTTCAGCGGCCCCACCCATCGGGTGTTGAATTTCTGGTGCAGGGCATCGGTGGGGAAGGCCGGTCGAGCCTCTTGGCCGTGACGTGCGTCGTCCATGCCATGCCAGGGCAGCGGTTCGATCCGGTCCCCCGCCGCGACGTGGTAGTCGGCGTCCTTGTTCCAACCGACGGTCCAGAGGAAGAACCTCCGTCGGAGCCCCGATGGGATCGGCGGCAATTCCGACGCGGAGAACCCGAGGGTCAGTTCATCTCCGGCGGCCACGGTGACGACACCGTTGTCCTCGGAGGCGACCAGTTCGTCGACCGCCCCGTAGCGGGTGGCCCAGCCACTGGGAGTGATCCGCCAAGGCGGGCGTTGCCTCACCGCATCGTGCAGGGGGGTCAGCGGATCCGACGGTCCCAGGGCGGCATAGTCGCCATAGCCATGCCAGTGGAGATCGGTGGAGCTCGGGCGCAGCGTGCCTGCCGGGGCGGGGCGATTGTCCCGGAAGAGGGCGATCCGGTCCCAATGCAGCTCGAAGGCATAGTTCAACCGTAGACGGCGCGTGCCCGGGGGGATCTGCCCGCCAAGGGAAACGAGGATGGTCTTGGTGCGGCCGGCCGGTACGCCGACCGAGACTTGTTTCAGCGGCACCCAGGAGTCCGGTCCGGTCTCCGCCTCCAGCGTGGGGAAGGGGAATGGCAGCTCGGGATCGTGGCTGCCGGCGATGTTGGCCATGCCACCCCCGAAGCGCAGCCATCCGCTCAGGGCCAGAGTCAGCTCCTCCGAGCCTGCCAGGGGGCCGAAATCGAGGAGGATCGACGTGCTTTCGGCCAAGCCCCGCAGTTGGGCCGAACGCAGCCGCGGGGAGAACCGCTGGCCATCCTCCCGGTCCAACGTGGCGGTCAGGTCGGCCCCGTCGCCGGATCGGGCCGACCGCAGGGGAATCCGACCCGAGAGGATCCGCAGCTCGTGTTTCGGGAAGGGCGGTCCGGGCACCAGCTTGCTGGTCGAGTGGGCCTCGGCCCCGGCAGGGATGTCGACCCAGCCCAGTCGGGCCTCGTCGAGGTAGAGGATCTCCCTCAGTTCCTCGGTGAGCTGGACCAGATAGCGGCCGTCCTTCGGCACGAAATCGGCCTCGCCCCCGAGAGCCACCCATTCGCGGGGGTCTGCCACGATGTTGCGACCCGGACGCGAGGGCAGTCCCACCGGTGCCGAGCTGAGGATGTCGGTGAGGAATCGGAAACGTGTGCCGTCCCAGGCGTACAGGTACGGGCACGAGCCGGTCGGGTTCTTGGGCTCGATCAGGTCCACGACCTGCCTGGGGTGGGCGCTCACGCCGAAGAGCGGTTGTGTGTCGGCCCACCGGGCGATGACCGTCTCGATGTCCTTGTGCCGCCCCACGCCGATCTCCACGGGCTTGCGCTGGACGCTGCGCAGGGCGCGCCAGTTCCCGGCGTTCAATTCGATCCGCAGCCCGATGCCGCTGAAATTCGAGCGGTTCCCGATGGGGCGGAACTTCACCAGGCCGTGGGCGTTGGCCCCATCGTTGCGGAGGTACCGCACGCCGCTGCCCTGCGCCTCGACGAGGCAGTCGATGTCGCCATCCTGGTCGAAGTCGGCGAAGGCCGCATGGACCACTGGGGATCGGGCCGTTTCACCCAGTCCGAGCGCATCGGTCATCTCATGGAATCCCCGGCGTCCGCGATTGCGCCAGACCCGCAGCCCGTCGGTGCCCCAGCCGACGAGGTCCAACCAGCCATCGTTGTCGTAGTCGAGCGCCCGGAGCGTCTGGATCCCGTTCTTCTTGGCCGGGATGCGCACCGGTTCCCGCAGCCCGCCCAGATGCAAGGTGATCGAAGCATCGGTCACCAGGGCCGCATCGGAGCGGAGATCGTTGTTGAAGTCGCCGACGGCTAGGCATCGGGCCACCGGCCAATCCGTGGGCTGCGTCCCGGCCGACAACCCGTCACGCCGTTGGTTGGAAAGGATCCACGGACGCTCTCCTTTGCGGGTCAGCAGCACGTCGGGAAGGTCGTCGTTGTTCCAGTCCTCGACGGTCACCGACGTCACCCCGGTGACATCGAAACCGTCGCCAGGACTCGATTTGCGCTCACGGAAGATGGCCGTGCCGTAATTGGTGAAGGCCCGCAACCGTCCCTCGGGGGTGATCGCCAGGAGCGCCAGCTTGCCGGTGATGTCGACGTCCCCCACGGCGGCGGCCGTCCCCTTGACGGTGCGGATCCCGCCGAGGGCCGAGCCGTCGGTGATGAACCCGTTGGTGGCGAACTTGAGCAGTTGAGAGCCCTCGGTTCCGACGATGATGGCGTCGTCGTAGCGGTCGTTGTTCAGGTCGCCGACCACGATGTCCCGGATCTTGCCGACGGGGGAGGGCAGGGGCTCGGATCGCGCGGAGAAGACGGCATTGGAATTCCACAGCAGGCGCAGATTTCCCTGCTCATCGGACAACAGCACGTCGTTCCAGCCCCGACGATTGAGGTCGAACAGGCCGAACGGCCCCCGCAGACGCCCGGCGTCGGCACCGAAGGCCCGGGCGGTGTCCTCGACGAAGCGCACCCGGATCGGTTCCGCCTCGGGCTGCTCGAGGGCGAAGGGGGCGAGGATCTCGGTGTATTTGCACTTCTCAAAGAGCGCCGGGTTGTCGGCCGCCTGCGACTTGCCGGCGGTGACCCGTTGGTGCTCGGCCAGTTCCGCCGCCGCCTGTTCGCGGGCGCCCTGGCGCAGGTAGGCCTGGCTGAGCTGGTAGTGGGCGGAGGGGTGATCCTTGTCGAACTCGATGACCTCGACGAACTGCTCCGCCGCATCGGCGAATCGGCCCCACCCGGCGTAGGCCAGCCCGAGCTGGAAGCTGACGGTGTTGAGCGTGCGGTCGGCCTGCTTGGCCTCGGTCAGCGATTGGACCGCGTTGGAGAACGATCCGAGCCGGAGGTGGGCGCAGCCGGCCAAGTAGTGGGCCGCCCCGCGTCCTGGCTCCACCTGCAGCGCCTCGCGGGCATGGATCAGCGCCTGCGAGGGTTGACTGGCCAGCAGGAACGCATTGGCCAGGTTGAGGTGCACATCCGGATTGGCCGGATTCATGGCCAGGGCGGCCTGGAAGGATTCGACGGCCCGGCGGGCATCGCCGGCCGCATGGTAGCCGCGCCCGGCGTTCATGTGGGCGGCGAACTGGGAATCGTCGTTGGACGAGCGCTGGAACCACCAGGCCGCCGCCGCGATCCCGAGGATGAACAGGAAAACGCCCACCACCAGTGCCGGCGCGGCCGCGGATTTCTTCGGATGCCTCATGAGGGTGTCGGCACCCTACCGCGAAACACCAAAAAGCAACATCCCGGGCGCGGCGGATCGCCCTTGCCGGCGGCGACCCCGGAACCGAGCCGGGTCGCAGGGGAAATCGAGGGCAGTCGTTGAGCCGGCTCAGATCAGGATCCGGCCCTCGAAGACGAACGAGGCGGGTCCGCCGAGGCGCACATCGGTGAAGCCTCCCCGGGCGTCGGACTGGAACGAGACGCTCAGCTCGTCGCCGCTCTGCACCTGGATGCGGATGGGGGATTGGAAGCCGTGCAATCGGGAGGCCACGAGCGCACTGGCGGTGACCCCGGTGCCGCAGGCCAAGGTCTCGCCTTCGACGCCGCGTTCGTAGGTGCGGACCCGGAGACGGTCTTGGCCGAGGACCTGGACGAAATTCACATTGGTGCCCTTCGGCTTGAAGTGTTCGTGCCAGCGGAGTTCCGATCCCAGTGGCTGCACCATCGCCTTGTCCGCGTCCTCCACGAAGACGACGGCATGGGGCACCCCGGTGTTGATCGAACTGACCTGCAGCACGCCGGACCGGGTCGTCACCGCCTCGGACAGGCGCAGGTCGTGAGGTGCGGTGAGGTTGATGGTCACCCGTTCTCCCTGGAACTCCGCCGTGATCACCCCTGCCGCGGTCTCGAAGGTCACCGTGGGCTTGGTCCACCCGGTGACCCGCTGGATGTACCGCGCGAAGCACCGGGCCCCGTTGCCGCACATCGCGGCGTCGGAGCCATCGGAATTGTAGAATCGCCAGGCCCAGTCGGCCTTGCCGGTGACGCTGGGCACCAGGAGCATCAGGCCATCGGCCCCGATCCCGAATTGCCGGTGGCACAGCCGGGCCACCTGCTCCGGAGTGAGCACGATACGTCCGTTGCGGTTGTCGAGCAGGATGAAGTCGTTTCCCGCCCCGCTCATCTTGAGGAACTCCAGAGTCATGTCGGGTGCGGATCATAAGCCGATGTCCATCTGGGACAAGAGTCCCGGGGTCCGGAAAAAAGCCTCCGACGTGCGTCCCGATCCTGAGGGGACTTGAACTTCATGACGTCCCGCGCACGCTGTCCGGATGCGAGTGATCCGCTCTCCCAAGTCCATGCAACGGCAGGCGTTGCAGTGGCGGCGCCAGGGGCTCCGTGTCGGGTTCGTCCCGACGATGGGCTACCTGCATGCGGGGCACCTGAGCCTGGTCGAGGAAGCGCGGCGACGGGTGGGCGGCGCGGGCATCGTGGTGCTGAGCATCTACGTGAATCCCACCCAGTTCGCCCCGACCGAGGACCTGGCCAAGTACCCCAGGGATTTCGCGCGGGATTCCAGGCTGTGCCGCGAGGCGGGCGTCGACGTGATCTTCGCACCGGCCGATGCCGACATGTACGAGGGGCGTGAACGGGGGGAGTATTCGACCTATGTCGTCGAAGAGAGCCTCACGCAGGGCCTCGAAGGTGCCTCGCGACCGACCCATTTCCGGGGCGTGACCACCGTGGTCGCCAAGCTCTTCAACTGCGTGTTGCCCGAGGTGTCGGTTTTCGGGGCCAAGGATTGGCAGCAGGCGGCGGTGGTCCGTCGCATGGTGAAGGACCTCCAGTTCCCCATCCGCATCGTGGTCGCCCCCACGACCCGGGAAACCGACGGTCTGGCGATGAGTTCCCGCAACCGCTATCTGCAACCCGCCGAACGGGCCCAGGCCACGGTGTTGTGGCGATCCCAGCAATGGGTCCGGCAGCAGGTCCGGGGAGGAACGGGGCGGTCCAACGGAGGGGTTTCGCCCGAGACCCTGAGGAAGGGGGTGGAGGCCCTCATCGCCGAATGTCCCTCCGCGCGTCTCGACTACGTCGCATTCGTCGATGCGGACACATTGCGGCCGGCCGATCTCGTCCGGCCCGGATGCCGGATGGTGATGGCGGTCTTCGTGGGCAAGACCCGGCTCATCGACAACGGGGCGATCTGAGTCCGCCGTCCGCGGGCCTGTCCGGATCGGTGTGCCCCGGGTGACTGATCACATCGATCCGCAACGGGGCTGGAATTTTCGGCCAGGAGAGCCGACAAAAAGGCCGCCCGTTTTGTGGGCGGCCTGTTTCGAGGATTCAATCCGGGTGATCAACCGGCGATGGCCCGGTCGAGGCTGGCCTTGAGGTCCTTCTTGGACTTCAGCCCGACGACCTGCTCGACCACTTGGCCGCCCTTGAAGAGCAGCAGCGTCGGGATGGCGCGGATGCCGAACTGGCCGGCCAAGTCTTGATGGTCGTCGATGTTGACCTTGGCGATCTTGGCCTTGCCGGCGTACTCCGTCGCCAATTCATCGAGGACCGGAGCGATCATCTTGCAGGGGCCGCACCACTCGGCCCAGAAGTCCACCAAGACCGGTTGTCCGGAGCCGATGATTTCGGTGGGGAAGTTCTGGGAGGTCGCGGTGATGATGTTGGCAGCAGCCATAGGATTCTGAAGAAAGCCCAAGAAACTCAGTTCGCAACGAAGAATTGCACGGCGACGGCGGCGATCCCCAGGACCATCGCGGCGAAAGCCAAGCCCATGTCCAGACCGCTGATGCTGGCGGCCTTGGCGGCGGGCCGGCTGGCCGGAGCGGCCGGCTTGGCCGCAGGAGCGGCGGGAGCCGCAGGCTTGGCGGCCGGAGCGGCTGCAGGAGCCGCGGCCTGAGAAGCAACCGGTGCGGCGGCGGGAGAGGGGACGGCAGGCGCGGCGGGAGCGGACACAGCGGCAGGAGCCGGTGCGGCGGGGGCGGCGGCTGCGGGGACGCGGATGGACGGGCCACCTGCGGGTTTGGGCGGGAGGCTGATGCGGACCGTCTGCTTTTTCTGGGCGGACGCCTCGGCCGGTTTGGGGGGCTCGGCGGCGGCAGGCGGGTTGACCGGAGGCGTGGTTTCGGACATAGGATTGGTCCACAAACGCTAGGAATCGGGTTTCTGGGTGTCAACGGTCTTGTGCGGACTTGTGCACTCCGGAAGGTCGTCTGAGTGCTTCATTTCCGTCCTGCTTCCCGGCAAGCTTGCCGGGTGCACAGCAAGCCCATCGTCGTGACCGGGGGAGCGGGTTTCATCGGCTCGCACCTGATCGACCGTCTGCTGGAGGCGGGGGAACAGGTCGTCGCGGTGGATGATCTCTCGACGGGTTCCCGGTCCAACCTGGCGCTGGCCGAGCGGAATCCCCGCTTCAGTTTCCGGTTCTGCAAGGTTTCCGACTGCGAGGATCTCGAGGCGCTGGTGTCCGGAGCCTCCATGGTGGTCCATCTGGCCGCGGCCGTGGGCGTCGAGCGGGTGATGAAGTCCCCGATCGAGACGATCGAGACGAACCTCGGCGAGACCGAAGTGGTCCTGGCCGCGGCCGCGGCCGCCCGGACTCCGGTGCTCTTGGCATCGACCTCGGAGGTCTACGGGAAGAGCGCCCGGTCGGAATTCTCCGAGACCGACGATCTGCTGATCGGTCCCTCGACCCTGGGGCGCTGGAGCTATGCCTGCTCCAAGCTCATGGACGAGTTCCTGGCCCTGGCCTATCACCGAGAACGAGGGGTGCCGGTGCGCATCGTCCGGTTCTTCAACACGGTGGGTCCCCGTCAGACGGGGGCCTATGGCATGGTCATCCCGAGGTTTGTCGCCGCGGCCAGGGCGGGGCAACCGGTGCGTGTGTATGGCGATGGCCATCAGTCGCGGTGCTTCTGTCACGTGGCTGATTCGGTCGAGGCGGTGATCCGCCTGATGCGATGCCCGGAGGCCCTGGGGCAGGTGGTGAATGTCGGCAACGACCAGCCGGTGCAGATCCGCGAATTGGCCGAGAGGGTGATCCGGACCCTCGGGTCGAACTCGACGGTGGAGCTCGTCCCCTACGATGAGGTGTTCGGTCCCGGCTTCGAGGACATGCGCCATCGCAAGCCCAGTCTCAGGCTCCTGGAGCGCCTGACGGGCTTTCGCCCCACTCGTTCGCTCGATGACATCCTGCGCGATCTGAGTGTCGCCTGATCCGCTGGGCTCCCGTGACGTCCGGCCATGTCGCCCGACGGGGGGGCGTCCGGCTCGGGCAATCCGTGTGTGGTCCCGGAAAGCGGGAAGGAGAGGTTCTGGTCCAGGTCCATGCTCATCCCTGCCGGCCCCGCGGCATGCCTGATCACAGGCCTCTTCCCGGAAAAACAAAAACGGAAAAACAAAAAGGCACCCTGTGAAGGGTGCCTTTTGTGTGTTCAGCCCCAGTGGGCTGAATCCGATGCAGGCGTCTTAGTTGCCAGCAGCCGGGAACAGGAAGTTCTGCGCGCCAGCGTTGGCAGCGGCATCGCGGATCTGGTCGCGGACGCGGCCCGAGGAGACCTGCTGCACGGAGCCGTCACCCAGGAGGATGTTGCCGGCGTTCTGGTGGATCGAGCTGGTGTAGCCGATCTTGTTGAGCGTCGCGACGGCGATGGCGCCGTTGGCGTCGGGGTTCGCGAAGATGATGTGCTTGGTGGCGAGCTGAGCCTCGGTCGAACCGTTGGTCAGGTTGCGGTCGCCGCCCAGGATGCTCTGGGGCTGCTCTTCAGTGGCGGTGGTGCCGAGGAAGTAGCTCGAGACCTTCTGGTTGTTGGCGATGGCCAAGCGCTGCACGCCCACCCAGGTGTTGGAGGCGGTGAAGCGGCTGCCGTCGGAGGGGCACCAGACGATCTTCGGGGTGCTCAACTCGTTCGACACGGCCGCGAAGCACGCGGTCACGTTGTTCGAGATGGTCGTGGTCGCGGCACCGGCGACGGTGGCGGCGATCAGGGACACACCGCCTTGGTTCGGGTCAACCTGCCAGGGATAGGCACCGCCGAAGTCGACCGCGAAGGTGCGGAAGGCCAAGCCGATGTTCTTGAGGTTGTTGACGCAGGAGATGCGGTTGGCACGGGCCTTCGCCTTGGCCAGAGCAGGCAGGAGCATGCCAGCCAGAATCGCGATGATGGCGATGACGACGAGCAACTCGATCAGCGTGAAGGCGCCGAGACGTTGTTTGCGGAGACGATTCATAGGATGTTGTGTGAAGTTAAGGGCTTAAGGTGGCGGCGACTGTAGGCAGTCAACCTAGGGTGTCAACGCCATTCCTCCCATTTCCAGCATCGGCGGTGCCATGGTGGAAAACAGTGGTTTTGCGGGCGTTTCCGCGGTCTTTTGCCGAGGCTCCCGTCCGCCTCGCGCGGGATTGACGCAGATCGGGGACGTTTTTTCGCGGCGCGCCCCGGAACCGGCGATTCGAGATCCGCGGAAAACAAAAAACCCGGGCCGCAGCCCGGGTCTGGATGAAGTTCGACAGGGACCGCAGAGGCCCCCCGGATCACGGGGTCGGAACCGTGGCGATCGTCTGCAGGATGCGGCTGGCGATCGCGTACGGGTCGCCCTGGGAGTTTGGGCGGCGGTCCTCGATGTATCCCTTGTAGCCGTTGTTCACGAAGCTGTGGGGGACACGGATCGACGCGCCGCGGTTGGCGACACCGTAGCTGAACTTGTCGATGGACTGGGTCTCGTGGAGACCAGTCAGGCGCAGGTGGTTGTCCGGACCGTACACGGCGATGTGCTCGTTCTTGTACTTGTCGAAGGCCGCCATGAGGGACTCGAAGTAGGCCTTGCCGCCCTTCTCGCGCATGTAGGTGGTCGAGAAGTTGGCATGCATGCCGGAGCCGTTCCAATCCACGTCCTTGCCGAGGGGCTTGCAGTGCCAGTTCACGTCGATGCCGTACTTCTCGCAAAGGCGCATGAGCAGGTAGCGGGCGACCCAGACCTGGTCGGCCGCGGTCTTCGAGCCCTTGCCGAAGATCTGGAATTCCCACTGGCCCTTGGCCACTTCGGCGTTGATGCCTTCGTGGTTGATGCCGGCATCGAGGCAGAGATCGAGGTGCTCCTCGACGATTTCGCGGGCGATGTCACCGACGGCCTTGTGGCCGACGCCGGTGTAATACTCTCCCTGCGGGTAGGGGAAATTGTCGGCTCCGGCGGGGAAGCCCAGGGGTCGGCCGTCCCGGTACAGGAAGTACTCCTGCTCGAAACCGAACCAGGCGCCCGGATCGTCCAAGATGGTCGCGCGGGTGTTGGACGGATGCGGAGTCACGCCATCGGGCATCATCACTTCGCACATCACCAGCACACCGTTCTTGCGGGTGCTGTCCGGGTAGACGGCCACCGGCTTCAGCACGCAGTCCGAGCTGCGGCCCTCGGCCTGGCGGGTCGAGCTGCCATCGAAATTCCAGAGGGGCAACTGCTCCAGCTTCGGGAAGCTTTCGAATTCCTTGATCTGGGTTTTGCCGCGGAGGTTGGGCGTCGGCTGATAACCGTCGAGCCAGATGTATTCCAGTTTGTATTTAGCCATGGATGTGAATGATGGTGACTGCAACGAATCGTCCCGATGCAGCGAATTCATGAAGCAGCGTGGGTGCCAAGGATGGATCCGCAGCGATTCCCATCAGGGAATGGGCCGTTTTCGGGGCGAATCTTAGGCGGAAGCCCGAGGACCGCACCCTTTTTTTGATCGGATTCACCCAGATGGTTGTCGGATGTTGATCTGGGTGTATAAAAAGATTCACCCTCGCGCGGCGGAGGCGGTTCAAAAAATGGACACTTTCAACCAAGCTCCGGCCGGATCCGAAGCTGGAAGCCATGGTGGGATCCGATCGGCGACCTAGTCTGGGGCCACAAACATGCTGAAGGTCAAAGACACACTGCGTTCCACGGTCTACCTGAGTTTCGATGGCAAGGTCATCAAGACCTACCACGGGCCCGATGCGTTCAGTCGCTTCGAGACCGAGGTGAGGATGCTCCGCCATCTCGAAAACCGCGGTTGCCCGTTCGTTCCGCGCATCCTCGACCAGAATCCCGCCCTCCCGCAGATCGTGACGACCAACTGCGGTCAGAAGGTCGAGCACCTGGACTCGGAGCGCTTGCACAGTCTTTTCGCCGAACTGGAGTCCTTCGGGGTGCGCCACGACGACAGGGATGCCCGCAACGTCACCTATCGGAAGTCCGACGGGCGTTTCTGCATCATCGATTTCGAATTCGCGACCCTCTTGGCTCCCGATGCCCCTCCCACTCCTCCGGCCACCCACTGAATGCCTACCGTGTCTGCCGATCCCAGCGATCATCGTCTCCGTTGGTCGGGTTGCTCCGACCGCGGAAAAATCCGCGCCAACAATGAGGATTCCTTCGTCGGGTTGAGGTTCAACCGCGAGGAATTGGAGCGCCTCGGAAAGGAGGGGGAGGCTTCGCTGCAGACGGCCGACTTCGTCTTCGCCGTCAGTGATGGGATGGGTGGGGCCCAGGCCGGCGAGTTGGCGAGCAAGATGGCGGTTGAAAAGGTCCCCCACATCCTGCCCAAGGGATATCGTCCTCCGGCGGGAGTCGTGGGACTGGAGACCGGCGGCAACCTGCTCCAGGCCTTGTTCCGGGAGATCCACGCCGCCCTGGTGTACCTCGGGCGGAGTTACGAGGAGTGCCGCGGCATGGAGACGACCCTGAGCCTCTGCTGGTTTTCCCCCGGCGTGATGCACTTCGCCCATGTCGGCGACAGTCGCATCTACCACTTGCCGGCCTCCGGCGGCATCCGCCAGCTCACCGAAGACGACACCTACGTGGGGTGGCTCTTCCGGCAGGGGAAGATCAATGAACGGGAGGCCCGCACCCACCCCCGGCGCAGCGTTCTTCAAAAAGCCCTGGGCGGGGGCAACCAGTTCATCGACCCGCAGATCGGCCAGGTGATCTGCGGGTGCGGAGACCGCTTCCTGCTGTGTTCAGACGGTCTGGTGGACGGGCTCTACGATGCCCACATGCTGGACCTCATCGGCGCCGGCGGCTCTGCCGAGGACTTCCGGAGCCGCAGCCAGCGATTGGTGGAGGCGGCCGTCGCCGCCAGTGGTCGGGACAACACCACGGCGCTGTTGGTCGAAGTGGGCGGTTGTTGAGGGCCCGAAAGCGAAAACCGCGCCGGTTTCCCGGCGCGGTTCGTGGGTTGGGTTGTTTGGGTGAGGCGGTCAGGGTTGGAGATGCCTCGTCGGAGGTCAGCCGTGGTAGCCCTCTTCGCCATGCTCGGCGAGATCGAGGCCGTTGACCTCCACCTCTTCGGACGGGCGGAGGCCGACCACGGCCTTGACGATGTAGGCGATGATGACCGTGGCCACCACGCTCCAGACGATGGTCAGGGCAACCGCCTTGAGCTGGGCGCCGAGCAGACCGGCCTTGACTCCAGCCACCACCGAGTTGGCCTTCTCGTCGGCCAGGATGCCGGTGAGGATCGCCCCCAGGGTGCCACCGACGCCATGGACGCCGAAGGTGTCGAGAGCGTCGTCATACCCGAGCATCTTCTTGAGGAAGGAGCAGGCGAGGTAGGGGACGATGCCGGCCAGCACACCGATGATCATCGCCGAGGTCGGGGTCACGAAGCCGCAGGCCGGGGTGACCACCACCAGGCCGGCCACGATGCCGGAGCAGAAGCCGAGGACGCTGGGCTTGCCGCGGGTGATCCATTCGATGACCGGCCAGACGAAACCGGCGGTCGCGGCGGCCAGGGTCGTGGTGGTGAAGGCGTTGGAGGCGATGGCGTCGGCGCCGAGAGCGGATCCGGCGTTGAAGCCGTACCAGCCGACCCAGAGCATGCCGGTGCCGACCATGCACAGCGTCATGGAGTGCGGGGTCATCGGCTCACGGCCGAAGCCCTTGCGCTTGCCGAGGATGATGCAGAGCACGAGGGCGCTCCAGCCCGAGGTCATGTGCACCACCGTGCCGCCGGCGAAGTCCAGCGCCTTGATCGCGGCGTCCTTGTTGAGCGGACCGCACATGAGGCCGGTGGTCGACCAGACCATGTGGGCGAACGGGAAGTAGACCGCGAACATCCAGAGCGCCACGAAGGTGAGCACCGCGATGAACTTCATGCGTTCGGCGATGGCACCGAGGATCAGGGCCGGGGTGATGATGGCGAAGGTCAGCTGGAACATCGCCCACATGGAATCGCTGATCCAGTAGTAGCCGGCCCCGACATTGCCGGGCTCGACCCCCTTGAACATCGCGTAGGCGGTGTCGCCGATGATCGAGTTGCCCGTGCCGAACGACAGGCTGTAGCCGATCGCCCACCAGAGGATCGTCACCAGGCCGGCGATGCCCATGCACTGGGCCAGCACCGAGAGGATGTTCTTCTTGCGCACGAGGCCACCGTAGAACAGGGCAAGACCGGGAAGGGTCATGAACAGGACCAGCGCGGTGGAGGTCATCTGCCAGGCGTTGTGACCGGGACCCGGACCGGCGATCTTGCTGGTCACGTTGGTGTTGCCGGCGGTCGCGCGGGCGGCGTTGTTCACATAGGCCTCCAGGTCGGCCAGACGCTCTTCGACGCTGGGGTCGGCGGCGCGGCCATCGAAGGCGGTGAAGGCCATCAGCAGGCAGGACAGGATCAGAAGGAGTTTTTTCATGGTCATGGATGGGGCTCGGGGTGGATTCCTGAGGGGAGGCGGTTCAGACCGCGCTGTCTCCCTTCTCCTCGGTGCGGATCCGGATCGCTTCGGTCACCTCGGACACGAAGATCTTGCCGTCGCCGATCTTGCCGGTCTTGGCCGCCTTGATGATGGCTCCGGTGGCCTCGTGGACCTTGGTGTCCGACACCACCAGCTCGATCTTGATCTTGGGCAGAAAATCGACCGTGTACTCGCTGCCGCGGTAGATCTCGGTGTGGCCCTTCTGGCGACCGAAGCCTTTGACCTCGGAGACGGTCATGCCTTCGATGCCCACGTCGTGGAGGGCGTCTTTGACCTCCTCGAGTTTGAAGGGTTTTATCACTGCTTCGATTTTCTTCATGTTTATGTGGTTTCCTGTTTCTGGAGGGCTCCCCTGGGGGGCGCCGTCTCAGGTTGTTGGTGAAATGCCGGAGGATCGTGCGATGCCCTGGGAATCCGAGTCCCGGGGCATCTCCCATTCCTACTTCGCCGACCGTAGAGCAACGGGAATGCCATCCCGGTTTCAGGCCCGTTTCATGGGCCTTTGGTCGCGGAAGTGATGGAATTTGACCCGTTCGTTTCCAACCGCGGTCCCTGTCGGGGGTGTCGGGTGGTTCTTTTTGAGCACCCCGGTGAAAAAGGTCAGGCCGGCCGACCGAGGAAGAGCGGATCTTCCGGGATCCGCGGGTTCGGGACCGATGGGTTCACGGCTTGGCCGGCATCGACGGGCCCAGGAGGAGAACGACGCCCGCGATCACCACCCATCCCACCAGATCGAGCCACAATCCGTGGCGCATCATGGACTTCAGGGGGATGCAGCCGGTTCCGTAGGCCATGGCGTTGGGCCCGGTCGAGACGGGCAGCAGGAAGCCCATCGAGCATCCGAGGCAGGTGGCCAGGGCCGGTTTGAGCGGATCCACACCGGCGGCCTGCGACACGGCGATGGCGATCGGCACCACCATGGTTGCCGAGGCGGTGTTGGTGGTGGTTTCACTCACGAGGATTCCGACCCCGGTGAACAGGAGGGTCAACCCGACGACCGAATGGCTGTGGAACAGCGTGGCCAGCCCCGATCCGATCCAGTGGGCCAAGCCGGTGGAGAACATCAGTTCCCCCAACGACATCCCCCCGGCGAAGAGCAGGATGGTGCCCCAGTCGATCCCTGCGGCGTCCTTCCATTCCAGGGTGAAGGATTCCCTGTCGGAGTCGGCCGGCAGGAAGAACAACAGGCAGGCGGCCAGGATGCCGACGACGCTCTCCGGGAGGTGTGCGTTGATCCACGCATAGGTCGGGCTGGCCGCCCCTTGAGGCGCCACGGCGGCGACGATGCCCGGGAGGATCCACAGGGCCACGGCCATCGTGAACACCGCCACCACGTTTTTCTGGCCCCGGGTCCAGTGCCCCAGATTGGCTCGCTCGGTCTCCAGCCAATGACGGTGACGGGTCAGGGATTGGGCCGGGACGGGGCAGTATCGGGCGAAGCGCCAGACCAGGAATCCGGCCAACAGGATCGCGACCGGAAGGCCCAGGCGCATCCATTGGAAAAAGGTGATCCGGTACCCCAACAACCGCTCGATGGCCCCGATCCCGATGAGGTTCGGAGGTGTGCCGATGGGGGTCGCCAGGCCACCGACCGAGGCCGCGAAGGCGGTGATCAGCATGAGCCCGGCGGCGAAGGGCGTGGCCCGGTAGTTGGCCACCCCTTGCCGGGCTCCCAATTCGGCGAGGATGGACAGGCCGATGGGGAGCATCATGGCGGTGGTGGCTGCATTCGAGACCCACATGGAGATCAGTGCGGTGATGCCGGCGAAGGCCGTGTACAGGCGTCCCGGGCTGGCACCAACCCAGGGCGTGGCCAGCAGCGTGAAGGCAAAGCGACGGTTGAGGCCGTGCTTCAACATCGACTCCCCCATCATGAAGCTGCCGATGAAGAGGAAGATGATCGGGTCCGCGAACGGCTTGAACACCTCCCGGGCCGAGCCCAGTCCAGCCACCACGCACAGGGCGGGCGCCAGCAGCGCGGTGGCCGCCAACGGGATCGCCTCGGTCATCCACAGGGTCAGCGCCATGCCGACGATGGCGAAGAGATGCCGCGCGGGGAGCGACAGTCCTGGGAAGGGAATGAACCACAGCGCAACCAAGACGGCCGGCGCCAGGTACCAACCGAGGTGCTTGCGCATGCGCTCGAAACGTTCCTCGGCCGGGGAGAGATTGGCACTCAGGGCCAGGTCTTGGGGTGGGTGCGACATGGGGAGCGGTGGGCCTGAGGTTTTGTTCCCGGGGACCTCCACAGGAGGCGGGCAACCGGGGCGGCCTGTCAACGAGGCGCTCCGAAGCAGTAGACGAAACCATCGTCGCACCCGATGACGATGTGCCCGTCGACCACCGCCGGTGAACTCTGCACCGGTTGGCCGAGTTCGTAGTTCCAGCGCTCCTTCCCGTCGGCCAGCGACAAGATGTACAGGCGACCATCGTCGGACCCGACAATCACCCGGTCGCCGGCCACCACGGGCGAGCTCTCCACCTTGCCGCGGGTCTGGAAGGTCCAGAGCGCCTTGCCGTCGGCCCGCTGGACGCAGTGCAGGCGTTTGTCACGGCTCCCGACGACGACTCGGTCGGCGGTCACCGCCGGCGAGGACATGAAGGGGAAGGCGCGGTCCCGGTATTTCCAGACGATCTTGCCCTGCTCGACGTCGACGCAGAGCAGTTCGTTCTCGTAATGGCCCACGTAGAGGAGATCTCCATCCATCGCGCCTGAGGCGGCGATGTAGGCCCCGGCCTCGATCTCGCGCTGTTTGCGCCCCTCCACGACATCCACCACATGCACGATGGCGTCGCAGCCGCCGAACGCCGTTCGACCCCGTGAAATCGCCGGCGAGCCGTTGATGTAATTGCCCGTCTCGTAGACCCAGTTCGATTTCCCGGTGCCGGCGTCGAAGCTGTAGAGCCGGAAGTCGTAGCCGCCGACAATCACCCGGGGTCCGCCACCGTTGGTGCCCGGGATCCAGTTCGCGCTGCTCTTGATCTTGTCGTCGAAGCCCCGGCTCCAGAGCCGGGCACCGGTCTTGGCGTCGAGGGCGAAGAAGTTGGTCAGCGTGTCGCCGACGAAGACCCGGCCGTCCAGGACCAACGGCGAAGCCTCCACCGGGCCGCCGGCCTGGAACGACCAGCGCTTGGCCCCGTCGGAGAGCGACAGGCAGACCACGTTGGAATCGGCCGACCCGATGAAGACGGCCCCATCGACGATGGCGGCGGTGGCGCTGACCGCGCCGCCGGTCTTGAAACGCCATTTGAGCACCGGGGCCTCGGGGATGCGTGCCGGGCTGACCCCGCTCTGGGCCGGGTCTCCCCGGAACATCGGCCAGGCGGTTCCCGTGGCGGCCTGGAGGCCACCCAGGGCCGAGGCCAGGATCAGGAGAGCGATGCGGATCATGGATGGCAGTCTCGGCCAATGACCCCGGAAGGCAACCACGACCCGCGCGGGGAAGCTCCGGAACACGGCCCTTCCATCCCGGGTCCTGCCGACCCTAACCTCGGCCTGTCGCCATGGCGTCCGACCTCTTTCCCGATACGATCCTCATCCGGCCCGACATCCTGAGCCGACTCGATTTCGCTGCGCTCTTCGGCGGCGATGCCCCGGTCGAACTGGAACTGGGGGCCGGGGATGGATCGTTCCTCCTGCAGTATTCCGCCGCCCATCCCGAGACCCATTTCCTGGGAGTCGAACGCCTCTTCGGCCGGTTGCGGAAGATCGACCGCAAAGGCCGACGCCAGGGGCTTCGCAATCTCCGGGGGCTGCGCATGGAGGCCACCTACCTGATGGATTGGATGATCCCCCCGGCCTCGTTGTCCGCGATCCACGTGTATTTTCCGGATCCCTGGCCCAAGAAGCGGCATCATCGACGGCGCCTGATCAATCCGGCCTTCGCGGCGCTGGCCGCCAAGACGCTGATCCCGGGGGGGCGCTTCCACTGCCGGACCGACGATGTCTCGTATTTCGAGCAGATGCTCGAGGTGTTCAACGGGGCCTCGGAGCAGTTCACACCCGGCAAGGAGCCGGAGGGGTTGCTCGAGGTGAAGACCGACTTCGAGCGGTTGTTCAATGCCGAGGGGATCCCCACCCGGCACGCCACCTGGGTCCGGCGGTGATCCGGGGTCGGTCATGAGCGCCTCGCCCCGCCACGCCCTGCTGATCCGGAACCCGGCCTCGGCCTCTTCGCGGAAGCAGGCCGTGCGGTTGGAGCGTTTCGTGGCCCGCTTGGCCGAGGGCGGGGTGCGTTGCGAGGTCCGGGTCACCGAGCGCCCCGGTCACGCGCTGGAGTTGGCCCGGATCGAAGGGGCTCGATTGGCACGATCGGCCGGAACGGCAGGATTCGACTGCGTGATCGCCGCCGGCGGTGACGGCACGGTGCACGAGGTCGCCAGCGGGCTGATCGCGGGAGGATCCCCGGTGGCGTTGGCGGTGGCGCCGTTCGGCCGCGGCAACGACATCGCCCAACTGGTCGGGGTGTCCGGGGCCGGCATCCCTGACGACGAAGCCGCCCTTCGGGCGATCCTGGAGCCTCGGCCCGTGACCCTCGACACGATCCGCATCACCTGGCGGGAGGATGACGAGACCGGCGGGACATCCCGGGAGCGGGTCCGCCACGCGATCCTCTTCGGAGGGGTCGGGTTCGTGGGCGAACTGCTCCGCAAGACCACGCCGGCCACCGTCCGATGGTTCGGGCCTCGCTGGTGCTATTCGGCCGGTTTTTTCCGGGCGCTGCTCTCGTTCCGGCCTCCGGTCTTGAGGATCCGCTCCGAGCGAGGCGACGAGGTGCTGCCTCATGCCGTGGTGGCCCTCGCCAGCAACGCGCCGTTCGCCGGCGGCGGCCTGATGCGCATCGGCCCCGGAGCCTCGATGAGCGATGGCTTCATGGAGCTGACCCTGATCGAGGCGGTGGGCCGCCTGGAATTGGCCTTGCAGTTCGTGCGACTCCTGCGCGGCACCCATGTCCATCACCGGAAGGTCCGTTTCTTCCGGGGCCGGTGGCTGGAGGTTTCGGCCGATCCGGAGCAGCCCCTGGCCTTCGATGGCGAGCTCCTGGGCGCCAGTCCAGTGCGCTTCGAGGTGGCTCCCCGATCCCTGACCTTGCTGACCGGTCCGGCTTCGCAGGTTTGATCCCGGCGGTCAGCGCCCCGGCAACTGGTTGCGGAACAGGTCCGAGACCTCCGCGGCCCCGGTGTCGTTGAGGTGGTCGTCGTCGGTGTAGAAGAACCGGCGCCCCTCGGCATAGCGCACCGAGCCGTCGTCCCGCCGGAACCGGGAGGCGCTGTCCACGATCCGCACCTTCGGGAACCGCTCCGCCATCCGCTGCAGGATCCGCTCGCTGTGCCGGCGGAATGGTTCCCGTGCGTCGGGTGAAATGCGGGGCAGCGCCTCGGCCTCGCCTCGTCGCCAGTGGACCCATCCCCGGAGGTTTTCCTTCTCGCCGATCCTCAGCACGGGAACCTGAGTCACCAGCACCACCCGCCCCACCCAGGGCGAGACCTCTTCGAGGAACGCCCCGAGATCCCGCTCGAGGTCCTTGTCGGCCCAGGCATCCCAGCGGTCGATGACGAAGAGCGTCTCCGGCCGCCATTCGCGCAACCAACGCCGTCGGGCCTCGTCGAACGCCGCTCCGTCCTCGCGGTTCGGGAAGAGGGCGCTGCCGGTGTTGATGAACAGCGCCGGGATGCCGTTGCCCGCGCCGAGGAACGAGACCGGGATGCGGCGTTCGCGGCACAGGTCGTCGATGAGCTTCGAGTACATCAGGGCGTGGGAACTGCCCAGCACCACTACGCGGGGCGTCGCTGTCTCGCCCGGGGGGCGGATCCCGCCGGTGCGCCATGGCTCCGGAGGCTTGTCGGCCGACGGGACGGGAATCCTGCACCCCCAATAGCGGGGCGATTCGCTCCAGCGCGGGTCCTGGGGTGTCGAGCAATCGTAGAGCCGCCCCGAGAAGGTCATGGGGTCGAAGCGGCCCAGCGGATCGACCGGAGCCTGCCGACGCCAGGACAGCCCGCACAGGGCCGCGGTGACCACCAGACCGGCGGTGAGCCAGGCCAGGCGTCGGGGTCGGTGCCAGTTCGGATCGCGGAAGGGGGTCTCCACCCATCGGTACGCCATCCAGGCCGCTCCCAGGCTCACCATGCCGCCGGCCACGGCGCCGGCCGTCTCGGGCAGGTCGTGGTCGTTGGCCAGGAGACGGCCCAGCACGATCAAGGGCCAATGCCAGAGGTACAGCGAGTAGGACCTCAGCCCCAGCCCGACCAGGGCGGGCCACGACAGCGCCCGGGTCAGGGGATGGGCCGGATCGCGCAGGCTGACCAGCACGGCGGCGGCACCGACCGTCGGGAGGAGGGCCATGGCGCCCAGCGACGAATCGGCATGGGGCACCGCCGCAAGGCAGCCCAGGAGCAGGACCAGGCCCACCCAACCGACGGCGGGCGGCAGTCTGCGCGGGCAGGTCGAAGATCGAAGCCACTGCGCGGCGGCCGCTCCGAGCAGCAGCTCCCAGGCACGGGTGGGCAGCAGGTAGAACGTTCCCGACGGGTGGTGGCGCGAGCCATGGATCCAGAGGGCCAGGCTGAGGACCGCGGGCACGGCCAGGCTGCCGAGGTTCAGCCAGCGCCTGCGGTGCAGCAGGAAGACGAAGGCCGGGAAGAAGAGGTAGAATTGCTCCTCGATGCCCAGGCTCCAGAAATGCGTGAGCGGTGCACTTTCAGCGGCATCCCCCCAGTAGCTGCCCAGGTGTCGCCAGACGAAGACATTGGAGAGGTTGGCCAGCGTGAAGAGCCCATGCAGCCCGGGTTGGATGGCGGCATTGGGCGGCAGGCACAGGTTCCAGAGCGCCAATGTGGCGAAGAGCGTCAGCGCGGCATTGGGCAGGAGTCGCAGCACCCGCCGCAGGTAGAACTCGCGGAAGGAGAAGCGGCCGGATTCGAGGTCCGCCGCGACGAGGCCGTGGATCAGGAACCCTGACAGCACGAAGAAGGCGTCGACGCCGAGGAATCCACCGGGCAGCAGCGGCGGGTGGAGGTGGAAGAGCCAGACCCCGAGGATGGCGATGCCCCGCAGGCCGTCGAGGGCTGCGTTGTAACCGGGTCTGCGCTGGGATTCGGACATCGGGAAAGCCTCAGGGTGTCCACCGGGGATTCGTCCAATCAGCGGCCCTTGCGCTCCCGCCGCTGCAGTTCCCGCAGCGGACGCCAGCCGATCCGTACGATCTTCTCGCGCTCCAGCAGGGCCCTGAGGTCGGCGTCGCGCGTGAAGGTCTCGAATTCCTCGGTGCGGGTCTTCCAGCTGCCGGTGACGGCCTTCAACTCGTCGGTGGCCATGCCGGCATGGATGTAGAGTTCGGTGACTCCCGGCTTGAGGTTCGCAAGCTTCCTCATCCAGAAGCCTTTGACGTCCTGGGGCTCGTCTTTCAGGTCCTCGTACACGAAGTCGTCAGGGAACACGATGCCCTGGGCTGCGAAGGCCGCACGCTGGCCCGTGCCACCCAGCTTCTCCAGCGTGGCCTGGGAGGCCATGCGGACCGGCAGGTCGAATTCCACCGCCAGCTTCAGGTACTGCTCCACGTAGGCGGCGTTGAGCTGGAGCGTGCCCATGTGGGAGTCGAGGTGGGTCACGTCGACGCCCGCGGCGAGGGCCTTGCGGATCTGGGCGCGGGACTCGAGGTAGGCTTCGTGGGGGGATCCCTTGGCGTAGACTTGCTGCACGGCCTGCCAGAGGTAGCCGTCGGGGTCGATCAGGCCAGGGACCTCGGATCGGGAGGCCACCGGACCCCAGCGGTAGAATCGCCACTCCGAAGTCTGCGTGAGGTGCAGACCGAAGTCCTTCTCGGGGTGCTTCTTGGCGTAGTCCACCATCTCCGGGAACCAAGGGCAGGGAACCATGAGCGTCGCGCTGGTCATCAGGCCCTTCTCGAGGCACTCGATGGTGGCCAGGTTGGCCGTGTGGCACATCCCGCAGTCGTCGCCGTTGATGATCAGCAGCTTGGCGTCGGCCGGGTATCCGAGACGGACGGCCAGCGGCATCTCGGCTCGGGCCGCGGTGTCGGTGCCCACCAGCCCGCAGGCCAACCCGAGCATCGTGGTGAGAGAGTGGATCCAGCGCATGATCCGGAGGTCGTACCCGGGTGCGCTCGCTTAGGACAGCGGATTTGCCGGGAGATCCGCCGCCGGGCCGCGGAGGCGGCCCGCTCAGTGCCCTGGCTCTTCGAGGATCTCGACCAGGGATCGAGCCGCGGAGACCCAGTCGCGCAGCTCGCCGACGCGGGCCAGTCGATGGGGGCGACAGAGCACGAGGCAGTCGCAGCGTCCTTCGAGGCGCCATCCGGGATGGGCCTGAGCCCACGACTCGAGGGCCACGGCGAACGCTCCGTCCGGTCGTCGCGCTCGCCCCTCCCAGAGGCTGCGGCGTTTCCCAAGGCGGAAAGGGGCTTCATCCAGGCCAGGGACCCACAGCGCGATGAAGGTCTCCACCGGGATCGGGTCGGAGACCTCGGGCGAGCGGGTTTCCCAGGTGCCGATGGGGGCTTCGGTGTGGTATTGCAGGTATTGCTCTCCGCGGTCCCCGATCAGCAGCGTGGCCGTGCCGATCATGCCCGAGAGCAGTTCCATCGGATGGCCGTATCCCGGGATCGGGATCTCGGGGGCATGGCCTGAATACATCGAGCGCAAGCCCAGTTCGCGGCCCGCCTGGACCCAGGCGTCCCCCCGATTCCGGGCCGCCTTCAGCCAGGCCAGCCAGCAGGCGAAGAGCAACCCGCCGGTGAAGAATCCGATCGTCGCGCCGCGCACGGGATCCAGGCGGTGACCCAGCGCGAGCGATCCTCCGACCAGCACCAGGAAGGACAGAAAACCCCGCGCGGCATGGATGGAATAGTCGAGGCGTCGCATGGGAGTCCGGGGGAGATGGGCGATCAGGCCTTCAAACGGGCCGCATCCGGATGGGCCTTGTAGAAGTCGTCGAGAGGGAAGCAGCCACTCACCAGGCCGTTCCGTGGGCCGGTGGTGCATTCGCTGAAGGTCCGGCAGATCTGGCGGCGTTGCAGCGGTCGGCCGGCCTGGATGTCGCCGGGCAGGTCCGGGTAGCTCAGGATCATGCGCCCCAGCCCCACGGAATCGACGCGGCCGGCGGCGACCTGGGCCGACGCCACGTTGGGCAACCACTCCTGGAGGTAGGTGTAGGCCGACCCGACGAAGACCAGGTTCGGGAACCGTGCCTTGGCCTGCGCGACGGCCTCGATCTGGCGGGCCACGCCGGCCAGCGGATCCTCGGGGGGCAGGTAGCCGTCGCTCGGCGGTGTCATGGCCGGACGCTGGAGGTGCGGGTTGTAATAAGGGCTGGCCGCGGTGAGGCAGACCAGCCGGATGCCCAGGGATTCCAGCAACTCCAGGAAGGCGAAGGGTTCGGTGAGATCGGCCTCGAGGGGGTGCTCGGGGTTCGCGCCGAAGGCGTGCACGTAGCGCCCGGACCACGGCATCGGAACGCCCGTCCCGTCGGGGCCCTTTTGAAACGGCAGGCTGTCGAAGAGGCTCAGCCGGACACCGAGGGCCAGGCCCGGGGCCTCGCGCCGGATGCCCGCCACGATGTCGGCGAGGAAGCGGGTCCGGTTCGAGAAGGAACCTCCATAGCGCCCGGGCCGGGTGACGGCGGAGAGGAACTCGTGGCCCAGGTAGCCGTGGCAGTGCTTGAGGTCGACGAAGTCGAAGCCCGCCCGCTGGGCCCGCACCGCCCCGGAGACCATGTCGGCCACGAGGTCGTCCACCTCGGTGTCGGTGAGGACTGCCCGGTCGTCGCTGATGCCGAATCGCCCGTCGAGCAGCGGATGGCGGTAGGCGATGCGCGGCTCCAGGCGGGTCTTGTCGTGGGGCCGGGCGAAACGGCCCGAGTGGGTGAGCTGGAGACCCACCAGCAGGTCCTGGACGGTGCCGTGCCGTTCCCGGTGAGCGGCCACCAGTTCACCCCGCAGCGCCTCGATCTCCGGCAAAGTGGCGTCGGAAAGCACCAGTTGGTGCGGGTTTGCCCGGCCATCGGGGCGCACCGCGACCGCCTCGCCGCCCCAGATCAATTTCGCGCCGCTCTGCCCGAACCGTCTCCAGCGCCGCCGAACGAGGTCGGTGGGGCGACCGTCGGGCGTGCCGTCCCAGCCCTCCATCGGCAGGATGGCCCACCGGTTGCCGATGGGCTTCGGGATGCCCGGCCCTGCCGGGATCGGTCGGCCCAGCACATCGGGGCGCGGCGCGTCGTCCACCGGCAACGGTCGGCCGAGTTCGGACAGGCGTCGGCGCAGGTCGTCGGCCTGTTTCAGGGTTGCGGGCTTCGGGAATCGGAACGCAGTGAGGGAGGACATGGAGGCCTGGAGGGCGGGTTCTGGGATGTTCAACGCATCAGGAGTGCGGCGGCGAGCAGCAGGGCGCCCGTGATCATGCCTGCCGCCACATCGTCCATCACGATGCCCCATCCGCGAGGGAGGTGTTGCAGGGAGCCGACCGGCCCCGGTTTGGCGATGTCGAGGACACGGAACAGGGTGAAGGCCGCGAGCCACCAACCCCAGTGGGTGCGCACCGAGGCGAGGTCCCGGACGACGGGCGTTCCGAGCGCTCCGACGGCCTGCACGGGCAGCAGCGTCAGGGGGATGGCGACGATTTCGTCGAGCACGACCGATCCGGGATCGGTTTTCCCCAGCAGGGCCTCGGCCCGGGAACAGATCGGCACCGCCAGTGCGATCGCCACGAGAGCCGTGAGGGTTGCCGCCCACCAAGGCAGCCAGAGCAGCGGCAGGCTCAAGGCACAGCCGACGAGGCTGCCCCAGGTTCCCGGGCCAGGTTGCAGTCGGCCCGAGCCGAATCCCTCGGCCAGCCAGAGGATGCCACGGTCGGAGAGGCGCATCGGTGCCCGACGGTATGTCGACGCATCCCGGCCTGTCGCGGTCAATTATCGCAGGCTGGTTCCGGGGCGAAGGTGCGCGCCCCGGCGAGGGAGGCCGCCGTTCGTCTCGGTGAACCCTCCCGCCGCGCCGTGTCACATGGTTCCCACGCCGGGCCTGGGACGCAAAAAGCGGGCGCCTTGCGGCGCCCGCCTAACCCAAACAACCAAACTAATCCTCCTCTACCAGTCCGCCTTTTGGGCGTGCCGGCATTGAGGGCTTTTCTCGCGTCGTTGCGGCGTTTGAAAAGTCCTCGGGAGAACCAACGGATCGATGATGACATTGCCGCCGCCGTCGGCCAGAGGATTTTTCTGACCTGGAGGACTCGACTCCGGCGCCGTCGGCCCCCCGCAAACGGAGTGATCGCCGGTCTCCACCGGGCTTCCGACTTTCCGGGCTTTCGTTGTCCGGAATGAACGGCTTTCATCTGGACATGACCTTGCGGCTCCTCGTCCTGATCGTGCTTTGGACCCGAATCGTCCACGCCGAGTCCGTGCCGCAGTGGATCTGGGGGCCGGCGGGTGCCGAGAACGAGGTGCGCTTCTTCCGGCGGACCTTCACCGTGCCCCCCGGGGCGACCGGCGGCGATGTGGTCATCGCGGCGGATGACGAAGCGGAGGTCTCGGTCAATCGTCAGCGACTGGGGGTCAACAACTCGTGGAAGAAACCCACCCGGCTCAAGATCCGCTCGGTGGCGCGGGGGGAGAACGTCCTCGAGATCCGGGCGCGGAATCAGGCGGGCGGCGCCGGCATCATCGGACGCATCGAGTTCTTCCTCCGGGATTCCTCGCGTGCCGACATCGCGACCGATGGAACCTGGGAGACTTCGGTCGATGGCGTGTCCGGCTGGACACCGGTCCAATTGCTCGGCGCGGCGGGGTCGGAGCCCTGGGGAGCCATCTCGTTCGATGCCACGGCCACGCCGGTCGAGGGGATCCAGGTGAAAGAGGGGTTCCGTCTGGAGTTGGTGCACAGCGCCCGTCCCGGCGAGGGATCGTGGATCTCCATGACTCGCGATGACCAGGGACGCCTGATCGTCAGTCCGCAGGGGAACGAACCGTTGCTCCGCCTCACCCTCGATCAGGGCAAGGTGGCCAAGATGGAACGGTTGGAATCCCAGGTCGGTGGGGCGATGGGGTTGCTGCATGCCTTCGGCGCCCTGTACCTGAACGGGCGTGGCCCCGACGGGTACCACCTGTATCGGATCCGCGATGCCGATGGCGATGGCCGCTATGAGTCCACCGAGCTGCTCCGCCGTTGGAAAGGCTCCGGCGGCGAACATGGCCCTCACGCCCTGGTGAAGGGCCCGGATGACCGGATCTACGCCGTGGCCGGCAATTTCACCGATGTGCCGGACGACCTCTCGACGAACTCCCCGGTGGCCCATTACGCGGAAGACCTCGCCATGCCCCGACTCGAGGATGTCAACGGGTTCGGCGCTGGCCGCAAGGCGCCGGGAGGATTCGTGTTGAGCCTCGATCGGGACGGCCGGGACGCCCGGTTGTTCGCGGCCGGCCAGCGCAATGCCTACGGGATCGCCTTCAATGACGAGGGCGATCTCTTCGGGTTCGACTCGGACATGGAGCGCGACTGGGGCACCCCCTGGTACCGCCCGTGCCGGATCCAGCATCTGGTCAGCGGTTCCGACCATGGCTACCGCGAGGGGTCCGGCAAGTGGCCAGAATACTACGCCGACTCGGTGTCTCCGGTCGTGGAGGTGGGGATCGGTTCGCCCACCGGGCTGCGATCGGGCAAGGGGACGGCCTTTCCGGCCCGATACCAGAAGGCGCTCCTGGGCTTGGACTGGGTCTTCGGTCGCCTGGTTGCCGTGCATCTCCAAGAGAAGGGGGCCGGGTACACCGGGCGTGTGGAGACACTCTTCCGCGGGTCGGCGATGAACCTCACCGATCTCGAGGTGGGGCCGGACGGCGCGGTCTATTGCATCACCGGCGGGCGTGGGACCCAGTCGGGATTGTACCGCTTGACCCATGTCGGCAAAACCGACTCAGAACCCGCGCCCCCGGCGGCGGCCGGGGCTCGGGAGGCCCGTGCCCAACGGCATCGCTTGGAGGCGGTGCATGGCCGTGTGGATGCCGGTTGGATCACTGCCGGTTGGGGGCAGTTGGGGAACGCGGACCCCTTGCTGCGCCATGCCGCCCGGGTCGCCTTGGAATCCCAACCCGTGGCGAGCTGGGCCGACAAGGCCCTGGCCGAGGAGAATCCACGGATCGGCCTGACCGCGCTCCTCGCCCTGGCGCGCTGCGGCGACGCCGCCCAGCAGACAGCCCTCCTCAAGGCGCTGGGCCGATGGCCCCTGGACGGGATGGAAGAGGAGTGGTTCCTGACCAAGCTCCGGGTCATCGAGGTGGCCTTCGCCCGTCACGGAATCCCGGAGTCGCTGCGTGCGATGGCGATCGAGAAACTGGGACGTCAATTCCCGGCCGCGACCTGGCCGCGCAACCGTGAGTTGTCGCAGCTCCTGGTCGCTCTCGGGGACGGGGAGTCGGTGCCGAAGATCCTCGCGCTCAGGGAAGCCTCGAAGACCTGGCAGGAGCAGTTGCACTACACGGCGGTGTTGCAGGGGATGACCCAGGGGTGGACTCCGGCGCTGCGGCAGCGGTATTTCGCCTGGTTCCGACAGCAGCCTTCCGGATGGGGGCACCTGCCGGAGGCCTACCCCCAATGGTTCTTGGATGTGGACCAGAAGCCCAATCCGGGGGCCGGATTCGATCCGCTGGTCAAGCGCATCGGCCAGCGGGCATTCGCCGCCGTTCCGGATGCCGACAAGGGGCCTGTTGCGGAGTTGTTGAATGGTCCCGCGTCGGCCACCCGAAGCCCGGACGCACCGGCGACAACCCCGTCGTCGTCGGTCCCGGCGAAGCGGCCCCGGGGAAACCAGCCCTGGAGGTTCGAGGATCTGGCCGACTCCCTCGCCGGGCCTCTGTCGGGGCGGAATCATGCCCGAGGTCAGCAGGTGTATCATGTTTCCCAATGCGCCGCCTGCCATCGATTCCAAGGGGCCGGTGGCGTGGCTGGACCCGACCTGACCGGGGTCGCGAGCCGGTACTCTCGGGCGGACCTGTGGCGATCGATCGTCGATCCGAATGCGGTGATCTCGGAACAGTACCAGTCCATGACGCTCACGTTGAAGGACGGCCAGGAGATCACGGGCCGGATCCTGGAGGAATCAGCGACCCAGATCGTGGTGAGGGTCGACGTCTTGACCGACCGCAAGGTGACGGTGCCGGTGGCCGAGGTGCGGCAGCGCGCGGCCTCGAAGGTCTCGCCGATGCCCGAGGGATTGCTCTCGGCCTGGTCGAAGGAAGACATCCTCGACCTGCTGGCCTATCTCGAGGCGGACGGACGCGAAGATTCCCCGATGTTCAAGCGCCGTTGAGAGCCTGTCTGAAAACTCAGAGGGGCCCTGTTTTCTCAGAAACGGCTCGATGGCGAGGCGCGAGGAGGGAGCATACCCGGATGGGTCTGTGACCGACGAGCAACGAAGACAGCGGGCTGTTTCTGAGAAAACCCTTCGGGCGGCGGGTCTTTTGCCGGTGGCCCGCGTTGACTCGGCCGTTGCAGCCCGCTTCGGGGATGCTCCGGCCTCGCCGCCTTGGCCACCGCCAAATTCCCTCGCCGCAGGACCCCTCTGAGTTTTCAGACAGGCTCAGAGCGCTTTCCACACCACGTGGAAGGCCCAGAGCCCGATCATCCCGAGCGCGCTGACCGTTTTGACGGCGGTGCCTGCGACCAACCCGAGGGCCGCACCGATGCCGGCGTTTCGTGCCTGGCTCCACGGCCGCCCTCCGAGCCATTCTCCGGCGATCGCCCCGAGCAGCGGGCCGGCGACCCATCCCACGGGAGGCCACCACAATCCCAGCAGGCCGCCGATTGCGGCCCCGGTCATGCCGCGCCAAGTCGCCCCCAGTCGTTTGGCCCCGCAGGTCGCGGCAGCGAAGTCCATCGCGGCCGACAAGACCGCCACGATCACGAGGGTGACCAGCACCCAGGTCGATGCTCCACGCTCGCCGAGAAAGGCCCGGTGGCCCAGTGCTGCCAGGGCGATCAAGGGGGTTCCAGGCAACCCGGGCAGGATGGCTCCCGCCAGCCCGAGCAGCATGATGAGGAAGGTCAGGGCGAAGGCGGTGATTTCAATCGGACTCACGGGAGGCAAGGTCTTGGCAAATGGGTAGGGCAGGGATACCGGTTGTCCAGTGAGACCGGTCGATTCCGAAGGGTCCATGGAGCCCTCCGGTGGGCAAGACCCGGTGGGCAAGACTGTCCGAGGGGTGGGCGCCCGGCGGTGGTCGGTTCGGTCGCCCGGTGATTCGATGCCTTTGGCGATTCAGCGGCTCCCGTGGCCCCGGGGTGACTGTGCCTGGCCCATTGCGGGATATCGGGGTGCTGGGCGCTGGTTGGGTCGTGCAGGAAGAAAAAATGGAATCGATTGAACATTTTGCGAAGTTCGCAGTCGTAATCGCAGTTCTTTTCATCCGAAAAGCCCCGAAGAATGCGCTGTTGCTCGAGTGTTTCGGCGCCTTGTATTCGACCACCGAGCCCCGGGGTCGAATGTGTCTGGCCTCGACCGTGGCAATGACCTCCTGATGGATTCGATACGGTTGGCAGTTCCGGTCGACGAGCCCAAGAAGACGAGAGAATGCAGCCCCATGGAGTTCCTTGAGCCATCAAGGGCCTAGGCCAAAGTCGTTCTTGGAAATTGGGTCTTCAGTCACTCCATCGGAGAAGCGATGGCATGAATCTCTGGAAACTTGCCTGTTGACTCCGTTGATTCCTCGATTAAATTAGCAACGTTCTTTGGATGCAGAGTTTGTCTGCGGCTGCAATTGGTCTTGAACAAGAGTTCAGAGATTTCTGGTTTTCGTTTCAAGATCCGTTGGGGTTGCCGGCAACAGTAGGGCTGAAGTTTTGGTGTTCATTTCGGTGAACATCGTCCGTTTTCTGAGGTGTCGTTGTTCAACGCCTCAGAATCTCCACTAAGTCCTACAGAACTGATTCTGATTATTCCCCGGGGCGTACGGTCATCCTCTGACTGGCGCCCCGGTTTT
>CAYLTF010000022.1:0-3303 GCA_964386625.1 uncultured Akkermansia sp.
GGTGTTCGCTTCCAGAGCTCGCTGCGGACCGATCCCGCTCCGTCTGAGTACTTTTAGTTGGGGATCGGTCCTTCGCTCGCAGGGAAGCTCTGAAGGATCAGCCTTTGCGCTGCGCGCTGAGATTGTTTGGTGTTCGTTTCCAGGGCTCGCTGCGGACCGATCCCGCTCCGCCTGGGCGTCTTGGGTGGTGGAGGGTGTTTTTTTGATCGGATCCGGCTGCCAGATCGACGACACCGTGGTTTTCTTGTCCTTGGGCGGTTCGGCGGTAGGCTTAAGCCCATGGTGCTGGATGCTTCGCGGGATGCCCTGTTGCAGCGGGTCTGGGATGGGGCTCGGATCGATGCGACGGAGGCGATGGCCCTGTACGCGTTGCCGCTGTCCGAGTTGGGGGCGCTGGCGGATCGGCGTCGGCGGTTGGCCCGCGGGCAGGCGTTGGGGGGACGCGGTTCGGAGACCGTGTCCTACATCGTGGACCGCAACGTCAACTACACCAACGTCTGCAACGTCTACTGCAAGTTCTGCGCCTTCTGGAGGACCGAGAAGGATGCCGACTCCTACGTCATCACGCTGGATGAACTCGACCGGAAGATCGAGGAAACCCTGGCACTCGGCGGTACCCAGATGCTCCTGCAGGGAGGGCACCACCCGAAACTGACCAAGCAGTGGTACCTCGACCTGCTGCATCACGTGCGGTCGAAGTATCCGGGGTTCAATGTGCACGGGTTCAGCCCCAGCGAGTTCGTGGCTTTCTCGGAGTTCTTCAACGAGCCGGTCGAGACGGTCCTGCGCGATTTCGTGGCGGCCGGATTGGGCAGCCTGCCCGGCGGCGGGGGGGAGATCCTGGTGGACAGGGTCCGCCAGCGCATCGCTCCGCTGAAGGCCAACAGCGCGCAGTGGATGGGGGTGATGGATGTCGCCCACCGACTCGGGTTGGCGAGTTCGGCGACCATGATGTTCGGGCATGTGGAGACGGTGGCCGAGCGTCTCGAGCACCTGGAGGTGGTGCGCTCGCAGCAGGATGCGTCGCTGCGACGGTTGGTGGATGCCGGCCGATTGCCGGTCGAGGGCGGGCCCTCGGCATGGTCGGCGGCGTATTCGCTGGCGCTGGAAGAGGGCCGGATCCACGGCGGTGCCTTCACGGCCTTCATCGCGTGGACCTTCCAGCCCGAGAACACCGTGCTCAAGGCGACGACCGTGGGTTCCCACGAATACCTGCGCATGCAGGCGCTGGCCCGCATCTACCTCGACAACGTCCCGAGCGTGCAGAGCTCTTGGGTGACCCAGGGTCCGGAAGTGGGCCAGGTGGCGCTGCTCCACGGGGCCAACGACCTGGGTTCGATCATGATCGAGGAGAATGTCGTGAGTTCGGCGGGCACCACCTTTCGCATGGGCGTGGCCGACATGAAGCGGCTGATCTCGGAACTGGGCTTCGAACCCATCCAACGCGACAACTGGTACCGGCCGGTGGTTCCGGTGGGCTGAATCGGCGCTCGATGGAGTGGGCTCACCCTCCGCGGACTCCAGTGCGTCTTGGTCGGGTTCCAGGCTCGGGAGCCTTCACCCACGGGATGCGCGGAGAGGATTTCAGCCGCCCCCGTGGGATTCACCGAGGATCCGAGGCCCCAAGATGGCGGGCCTGCCGGCGCGGCAGCCGTGCGGGTCGCCTGGAGACGGTCTCCTCGCCTGCGAAGGGGGTGAGCCAGGAGGGCAGGTCGGTGCGGCCCGGTCGACGGTAGTCGCGCGCCAGGGCGGGACCGAACCTCGCTGCCGGAATCCCCAACACCTCCACCGCCCAACGCCACAGCAGTTCATACTGGCGGGGAAGGGCGATGCCGTGGCCCTTCACCCCTTGGGTGTGCAGCCAGTCGCTCCAGGCGAGGACCGCTTCGAAGGGCGACCCCGCGGTGGTTGGGGGTTGGTGCGCCACGACGTCCGTCTCGGGAGTCTCGGAGCCGGATCGCCCGGATTCCGGATCGCCCGCGGAGCGGTCCTTCCCGTGCCCGTGGCTCCAAAGCATCGGCAGACTCTCCACGAAATTGCCGCTGTTGCCGAACAGGTCCCAGAATTTCGCGAAGCGGCGGAGCCGGGCCAAGGTCACGAAGTCCATGGTGCGGGTGGCAAGCACCTCATACGGCGGGTGTGGATTGTAGACCATCTTCCACTCCGCATCGTGGCGGATGATGGGGGTGCCCCGCAGGCGCTTGAGGATCCCGACCTGGATTTCCTGGGGCCCGAGCGCGATGAGGCGGTCGAACCCGCGCCCGAACGATGCCAGGGTCTCGCCCGGCAGGCCCGCGATCAGGTCGGCGTGCAGGTGCACGCCGCTGTGGCGGCGCAGCCACTGGAAGTTGTCGGTCAATCGGTCGTGGTTCTGGCGGCGACTGATCCTGCTTTCCACCTCGCGGTCGAAGGTCTGGATGCCCACCTCGAACTGCAGCGTGCCGGCCGGGAATCGCGCGATGAGCTCACGCAATTCGGCCGGCAGCCGATCCGGGATCATCTCGAAGTGGACGAAGAGCTCCGGGCTGAGCCGCTCGAGGAAGAATCCGAGGATGCGCCGACCCGTGGCCACATTCAGGTTGAAGGTGCGGTCCACGAACTTGAACCGGCGGAGGCCGCGGGCATGCAGCCGGTCCATCTCGGCCAGGAAGGGTTCCAGCGGAAACTGGCGCACCGGGATGTCCAGCGAACTCAGGCAGAATTCGCAGGTGAAGGGGCACCCTCGCGAAGCCTCGACGTAGACCACCCGATGTTCGAGGTCGCGGTCGTCATAGAGATCATAGGGTTGGGCCAGGGCGGCCACGTCGGGCACCGGTGCGGCGATGAGCTTGGGGGGCCGGGGGGCGACCCCGTTGAGCAAGTCGCGGCAGAGGGCGGCGAAGGCGAGGTCGGCCTCGCCGGTGATCACGTGGTCCGCGAGTTCGATGAGGGGTTGTCTATCCCATTCATGGCTGACCTCGGGCCCGCCCAGCACCACGACGAGGTCGGGGCGAAGGCGGCGCAGGATGCCGACCAGTTCGAGGGTCGGGCCGGCGTTCCACACGTACACCCCCAGTCCGAGGATCCGCGGAGCCGACTCGAGGAGGACTTCGGCGATCTCGAGGGGGCGCTGGTTGATGTCGAATTCCAGGATCCGGGCGCGCGGTCTCAGTTCCCCGAGGTTGGCCATGAGGCAGCGCAACCCGAAGGAGGCGTGGAGGTACTTCGCGTTGAGGGTCAGACGCGGGGGAAAAGTGATTACTGTTAATCCAATACGCGAACTCGGCATGGAGAATTTTAGAATACCGAGCGATCCATGGAGTT
>CAYLTF010000022.1:3313-35272 GCA_964386625.1 uncultured Akkermansia sp.
GGAGGCGTGGAGGTACTTCGCGTTGAGGGTGGACAGGACGATGTCCGGCACGAGGCGACCTTATCGGATCGGCGAAGGATTGTCGCCCACGGGTGGCACCGACGCGGCGGCCTCGGCTTGGGCGACGAGGCTGTCCAGTCGCTCGGAGATGCCGGAGAGGATCGTGAGATCGGAGTCGGGACGTCGCCGACCGCGCGGATGCGGAGCATCGCAGGGGATGACTCCCCGCAGCTTGAGGAACTGCGCGCAGGTGTGCTTGTAGGCGGGGACCGGGTCGCGGAAGGCGATCATGCCGAGGTACTGCAGCCAGTCGTTGAGCTCGAAGAAACGGCCGTCGCCCGCCGCCCAGGCCCGATCGCGTGCCGCGAAGGCCTCGACGTGGAAGGCCGAGAGGCCCAGCAGGTAATCGCTGCCCCATTGGATCAGGTCGATGGCCAGGTCGTTGCCGGTGTAGACGCGGAACTCCGGTCGGACCGCGTCCCGCACCGCCAAGCGTTGCCACTCCAGGTCCCGGCTCAGGGAACTGTGCTTGGCCCCGATCAGTTGAGGCACCTCGAGCAGTGCGCGGAAGGTGTCGAGATCCCAGATCCGTCCGAAGGGCACGAACATCGTCCCGAGCTCGAAGCCGAGGAAGCGGGGCACGACGCTTCCCACGGCCCTGAACAGCGCGACGGTGCGCGCCCGGTCCCAATGCTGGACGGCGGAGCACGGGAACAGGATCGGCGTGCCGCCAGCAGCCCCGATGGCGGCGGCTTCCCGCATGTAGAGCCCGGCCGGGTCTCCGTCGAGGCCCTCGACGTAGGTGCCGGCGACGAAGCGTCGGCCCCGGGCCATCCGGCCGGCCTCGGCGAGGAACTCCGCCCGTTCCGGTCCGCTGAGCAGGTTCGCGTAGCCGGTGTCCATGTTGACGGCGGGGGTCAGCCCGGCGGCCCAGGTGCGCTCGACCAGCGTGGCCCACGTATCCCGGTCCGGTCTGCCGTCGGCGTGGAAGGGCAGCAGCACGGCGGAGATGCCATCGATGGGGCGCCGGGGGCGAAGCGGTGGGACGGGGATCATGTCGAGGCCGGTTGAAGGAACGGGTCGGGTGCGGGTCGGGATCGATGATTCTGGCCGAGGGCGGTTCTCAGGATCTGCGGAGGATCAGTCGGTGGTCGATGCGCTTGGTCTGGGCGTAGTCGAGCGGGGGCAGGGTGGTCTCGGTGGGGGAATGCACCTCATGGAGCATCGTCTTGGCCATCGCCTGCAATTCGGTCCAACGGGCCCAATCCAGAGGGGCGGCGTGGGCGATCTGCCGCAGGAGGCTGCGCCATTCGATGATCATCCGGTCGATGTCGCCCGCCCCGAGGAAGTCGCTGACGAAACGCACCTTCGAGGCCGGGTCTTCGTGGATGCGGCGCACCACGGTCTCGGCGCCGGTGCCATATTTGAGCGGCAACCCGGTCTCGAGATATCCCTCGATCGAGGCCGGTCCATAGGCCTTGCGGCAGGCGTAGGCGAGGCGTCCTCCCCAGCGGTCGCCGTCGGCGGCGAAGCGGAACCCGGCGTCGAGGTTGGCCAGATCGTAGACCAGTTCCTCCAGCGGGTATGCGGTGTCTTCGAGCGCGGCCGCGATGGCCAATCCGTCGCCCCCGGAGAAGAAGCTCACGACTCGACCGCGGCGCGTGGGAGCCCCCTGCGCATCGACCAGGCCCAGGCGACGCCACGTCAGCGCCGTGCCCGGGGCGGCCGACAGCCCGCGGCAGACCTCGGTCCATGCGCATCGGGCACAGACCGCGGTGACCACCTCGCGCTCCCGGGGGCGCCACAGGGCCACCCCATGCCGGTCCACCGGCACTTTGATCGTCTGGAGTTCCAGGCTCACGAGGACCGTGACGGCCTGCTCGTGTTCGACCCAACGGACGACGGGCAGGCGTTGCTGCCGCAACTGTTTTTCCAGGAGCGGTCGCAGGTTCTCCTGGAACACCTCGGGGCTGACCTCTCGTCCGTGCCATTGGACCAGTCGACGCACCCACTTGGCCAGGACCAGGCGGCCATCGGCCAGTCGATCGGCCACGATCATCGATCGGCCGTAGAGGGTGCCTTCGGGCGTCTCCTCCAGGGCGGTCAATCCCCCTTGCCCCACCTTTTCCAAGGCCTCCTGGACGGTGAGGGCGGGTTTGAGAGGCAACGATGGGTGCGGTCCCGGAGCAGTGGAGGATTCGGTTTCCGAGGTGGGATCCGGGGGCTTCGGGATCGCGGAGGGGGTGGCGACGACCCATACCTTGCCGAGCGGTCGTTCCTGCCAGAACGGGTAGGGTTCCCATTCTCCGGCCGAGTTGAGCATCTCGCGGTTCTTCTTGCGGACCTGGCGCGCCCTCTCGGCGTCGGTCATCCAGCCGCAGGGGGCGTCCGGGTGCTTCAGGGATTCTTCGACACCCAGGATGATGGGCTTGGTGGTGAAGAGGCGTTCCTGCACCCGCACGGCCTCGACGAAGGGCGACTTGCCGGCGTCGGCCGCCGCGGCCATCAGGCCCAGCAGGGCGCTCCAGTCGACCATGCCCGAGCGGGCCAGGGCGCAGGGATGCCCGTCGCGCATCCGCAGTTCGTTGGCGCTGACCAGCACATAGCCCGTCTCGTCGAGGCCGCGACGCCCGGCGCGGCCGAACATCTGGAGGATCTCGTCGCCGCGCAGCGGGATCTCGCGGCCCTCCCGCTTGTACTGCGCGGCGGTGATGGCCACCGAGCGGAGGCTGAAATTGATGCCGGCGGCCAGGCCCATGGTGGCCACCACGACGCGCAGTTGACCGGCCTTGGTGAGGGGCTCGATGACCCCCGCCCGCACCGCATAGCTCAGCCCGCTGTGATGGTAGGCCACCCGGGACTTGAGCATCTTGGCCAGCGGTTCCCCGACGAGGCGCTTCTGCGCCTCGGTCAACTGCAAGGGATGCGGGCAGGGCAGTTGTCTGGCCAGGTCGGCGGCGAGTTCCTCGGCGTGGGCCCGCCGGGGCGCGAAGAGCAGCACCGGGCCGAGGCCCTCGGCCAGCGCCTTGGCGCAGAGGCGGGGCCAGTAGCCTCGGATCTCCGGGGGCAACCGCCAGTTGAGCTCGTTGGCGAAGACCTCGTCGAGGGGCACGGGACGCACGGTGTGCTTGACCACTTCGACCGCCCGGCCGAGCCGCCTCAACCACTGGGCCACCTGTTCCGGGTTGGCCACCGAGCCGCTGAGCAGCAGCAGTTGGGTCTGCGGCGGGGCCAGCGCGAGGGCGAGCTCGTAGTTCAGGCCCCGGTCCTCGTCGCCGAGCATCTGGTATTCATCGACCACCAGCAGGGTCGGCCCGTCGCCACGGATGAGCCGGTTCTTCTGGGTCTCCAGGGTGGCGACGAGGATGGGAGCGTCGAGGTTCTCGGCCAGATCCCCTGTGGCGATGCCGACATTCCAGCCCCGGGCGCGCCATTCCGCGAGCTTGTCGTTGGCCAGCGCCCGGGTGGGCACCGTGTAGATCGCCTGCCCGCGGTTCTTGCCCGCCTTCGACCACAGTTCGAACACCAGGGTCTTGCCTGCGCCGGTGGGGGCGTGGATCACGACGTCCTTGCCCGACCGCAGCGCCGAGACCGCCTGCTGCTGCCACAGGTCGGGCACGACGAACTGCTGCAGGCCCGCGGGGGAATCGGGCGTTTCGGGTCGGTCGGCGGACGGCGGCACCGGCGAAGACTACGGCCGACTTGCAAAAGCACCAACAGCTTCGAGAGGTCGCCCGCGCTTCTTCGGCCCGGTGGCCATGCCCGTTCGTCTCCGCATCGGGTTCGGAGCGCGATCTCCTTGCGGGTGCCATGGCCGTCGTGCCGGAGGATCCCGGAGGTCCGGGCCTCGAGTTGCGGATTGAGCGGGACCCCGGGATCGGCAAAGACTCCGCCGTGCGTCCGTCTGCGCCTCCATCCGTCCGTCGTGTGGTTGTGAAGCTGGGAACCGGTGTGCTCACCGATGCCTCCAAGCGGCTCGACCTGGTCCAATTCGCCCAACTTGTGGCGCAGATCGCGCGCCTCCGGTCGGCAGGGCACGAGGTCGTCGTGGTCACGTCGGGGGCCGTCGGTGCGGGCATGGGCGTCCTCGGATATGATCGACGTCCCGGCAGCCTGGCCGAACGTCAGGCCTGCGCCGCGGTGGGACAGTCCCGCCTGATGGCGCTCTACGAGTCGCTCTTCCGTCACTACGATCAGCCGGTCGCCCAGGTGCTCCTGACGCACGATGACCTGGCCGATCACACGCGGCACCTGAATGCGCGCAACACCCTCCTGACCCTGCTCAAGCACAAGGTGTTGCCCATCATCAACGAGAACGACGCGGTCTCGGTCACCGAGCTGAAATTCGGTGACAACGACCGGTTGTCGGCGCTGGTGGCCAGCCTCCTGCCGGCCGATCTGCTGGTGATCCTCACCACGGCCGACGGCCTCATCGAGCATTTCGGGAAGCCCGAGGCCCGCCTGCTCGAGACGGTGGAGGCGGTCGATGCCCGGATCGAGGCCATGGCCGGCGGCACCTCGAGCGAGACGGCCACCGGGGGCATGACCACCAAGATCTCGGCTGCGAAGATCGTGGTGCGGTCGGGCATCCCGTTGGTGATCGCCCCGGGCCACCGGCATGACGCCCTGGAGAAGATCGTCCGGGGAGATTCGGTGGGCACCCGCTTCCTGGCCGGCTCGGGCAAGCTCTCGAGTCGAAAGCGCTGGATCGCCTTCTACCACCATGCCGAGGGATCCCTGACGGTGGATGCCGGGGCTGTGGTGGCCTTGCGGGACCATGGGCGCAGTCTTCTGGCTCCGGGCATCCTCCGATGCGAGGGCGAATTCCAGGCGGGCGACGTGGTCCGGATCTGCGATCCCGAGGGACGTGAATTCGCCCGTGGACTGGCCGGAGCCTCGGCCGCCGAGGTGCGTGGCCGGTCCCAGCAGAAAGCCGAGGTCATCCATCGCGATGACCTCGTGGTGTTGTGAGGCGATTCCGCCATCGTTGCCCGGTCCGCCAAGAAACCCATTCTCCGAAGATCATGCCCCAAGCTCCTTCCCGACGCCTCGCGCCGATCCGTCAACTGGTGGAGGTCATGGCCGCGCTCCGCGCCCCGGACGGTTGCCCCTGGGACCGTGAGCAGGACCACCGTTCGCTGCGGTCCCATGCGGTGGAGGAAGTCTACGAATTGATCGATGCCATCGAGGCCGACGACGATGTGGAGATGGCCGAGGAGTTGGGGGATCTGCTCCTCCAGGTCGTGTTCCACGCGCAATTGGCCCGCGAGCGCGGGGTGTTCGATTTCGATGCCGTCTGCCAACGGTTGGTGGACAAGCTCGTCCGCCGCCATCCGCATGTCTTCGGTTCCGTGACCGTGAAGGATGTCGATCAGGTCTGGGCCAATTGGGAAGCCATCAAGAAGTCCGAGAAAGCCGGGTCCCGGCATGAACGCAAGTCGGCGCTCGACGGTGTGCCGAGGCATCTGCCGGCGCTGATGCGAGCCCAGAAACTCCTGAAGAAGGCCGCCAAGGCCGGATTGGCTCCGGTTCCCCCGAAGCCGAAGGCCCGGGACCGGAAAGCGATGGCCGAGGCGCTGTTCGACCTGAGCGCCCGCTGCCAGGCGGCCGGTTGGTCGGCCGAGGAGTTGCTGCGGGCGGAGGTCCAGCGCAGGGAATCCGCTTGGCGCAAGGCCGAGCGTGGCCGATCAGATGCAGAAAATGCGTAGCAACATCCTCAAGCGCGGTCGGCGTTGTTCGTCTTGAGGTCGCCACTTTTGATCGGATGACGACGTGAAAACAGCGGTTTCAGCCCTGGCATTGCGGTTCCTTCTTTGATTGGCAAGCTTCCTGCAGTAGGCTGCGGCCCGGATGTCGGCCGGACTTCAACTCAGCCAACGGCTTTCCCAGCAGATGGTGCTGTCGCCGCAGCTCCAGCACTCGCTGGCGTTGCTGCAGGCCCCGGTGCTGGAACTCAAGGCCATGGTGGAGCAGGAGCTCCAGATGAATCCGGTCCTGGAGGAGATCGGGACGATGGAGATCGACGCCGAAGCGCGCGAATCCAAGGCCGAGGCCGAGGCCGCCGCCGCCGACCCCGCCGAGCCGCCGCCGGATGTCCAGTTCGACCCGGCGGTCGAGAAGCCTGATGACGAGCCGGTGGACCGCTTTTCCGAGGACCTCCAGAAGCTTCTGAAGCTCGATGAGGAATGGCGGGAGGTCTTCGCCCAGAACAACACCGTCAACCGGGTGACCCAGGAAGACGAGGAGCGTCGTCAGCACCTCTTCGATTCGCTCACCACGGGGCAATCGCTCCAGGAGCACCTGCTCGAGCAACTGCGATTCGCCGACCTGACTCCCGAGCAGCGGGAGGTCGCCGAGTTGCTGGTCGGCAACATCGATGACCGAGGATATCTGACGGCCCAGCCGGAAGAGTTGACGTTCTCCACGGGCATTTCGACCGATCGCATCCTCGAGGTCTTGGCTATCGTCCAATCCTTCGAGCCTGCCGGCGTGGGGGCCCGGGATCTGCGCGAATGCCTGATGCTCCAGATGGAGCGGGCTGGACGCACCGATGAGGTCGAGTACCTCATCCTCCGCGACCACATGGAGGAACTGGGAAAACGCCGGTTCCCGGAGATCGCGCGTCACCTGGGCATCACCCCGGCCGAGGCCCAGGAGGCCGCGGCCCGCTTGGCGCGGCTGGACCCTCGGCCCGGCTCCGATTTCTCCCGAGACCCCGAGCAGTACGTCGTTCCCGAGCTGGAGGTGGTGCGGCGGGTGATCGACGACCCCAACCCCGATGTCGAGCCCTCCGACATCGAGGATCCCCCGTCGTTGGCCGAGATCCTGAGCGATCCCGACGACGACGACGAGGTGATCACCCACCTGAGGTATCGCCTCTCGATGCACACCCGCGAGGATCTGCGGCAATGGCGGTTCAGCCGGAGCGAGGAAGTTCCCGAGACCCTCCTGGGGAATCTCTGCGCCGACCTCAGCCGCATTGTCCGGGGCGATGAGCGCCTCTACCCACGGTTCCTGGGCAAGGTCGCCTTCAGCACCGCTGCCGACCGGCGACTGCAGGCCTGCGCCGCGGCTCTGGCGGCCGAGGAGGAAAAGGGGGCGAGCGGAGCGACCGAGTCGCTGGCGGCCGAGCTGAACCGCATCTTCCTGTGCGACTTTCTTCCCATCGCCGAGAAGCGCCGGAAGGTCGAATACGACGTGGTGGGCAAAGACGAACTCATGCCCCAACTGCGGATCAGCAGCGCCTACAAGGACCTGCTGGCCCAGTCGGAGACGTCGGCCGAGGTGCGCGAATACGTGCGGGAGAAGATCAAGGCGGGCAAGTTCCTCATCAAGAGCCTCAGCCAGCGCCAGAGCACCATCCTGAGCATCGGTCGCGAGATCGTGAAGCGGCAGCGCGACTTCATGGACAAGGGGGTCGAGCACCTCAAGCCCATGACCATGGTCATGGTGGCCGAGGTGGTGGGGGTGCATGAGACGACCGTGAGCCGGGCGGTCTCCGGAAAGTTCATGCGCACTCCCCAGGGCATCTTCGAGATGAAGTTCTTCTTCACCTCGGGTGTGGCGACCGCCGACGGTCAGACGGTGTCGAACACCTCGGTGAAGAACATCCTGGCCGAGCTCATCGCGGGGGAGAATCCCGCCAAGCCCCTCTCCGACGACCAGTTGGTCAACAAGCTCAAGGAGAAGAACATCATGATCGCGCGGCGCACGGTGGCCAAATACCGGGCAGAGCTGAACGTGTTGCCCAGCCACCTGCGGCGCACCTACCAGTGATCCAACGATCGGACTCCCACCGGGTGTTCTGCTCCGCTCACTTCGGGATCCGTGCCGGATCCACGACGGCATGGCGGATCTTCTCGCGTTTCCAGGTGTAGGTGATGTGCACCTTGCCGTCGCGGGCCTGCACCACCGCCGGGTAGCTCAATTCACCGGGGTTCCGGGCGAGGTCGGCCTTGCCGGGTTCTTGGGTGCTCTCGAGATCGGCGACATGCTGCCAGGACTTGCCGTCCGACGAGATGGCCAGGCCGATCACGCTGCGGTTCTCGGCCAACGGGTTGTAGACGAGCAACGCCCGTCCGTCGCGCAGGCGGACCGCATCGATGCCGCTGTTGGGGTTCGGCAGCGTGGTCTTTTCGAGGGGGGTCCAGGTGCGGCCCTGGTCGCTGCTCCAGTGCTCGGCGACGACCTTCTGGCGGGTGCGCACCAGGCTCTGGATGCGACCGTCCTCCCAGAGCAGCAGCGTGGGCTGGATCGCTCCCCACTGGTCCGCCGTGTTCAACGCAGCGGTCCGGTGCCATTGGGTGAAGGGCGGCTGGGACCATTCCATGTGCACCCTCCAACCCGCATCCTCGGAACTGGCTCCGCAGAGCAGGGTCCCGTCGGGCAGCAGGACCGGCTTGTTGCGCACGGGGCCGACCTGGCCGTCGGGCAGGCGGCGCGACTTGCTCCAGGTGCGCCCGCCATCCTTGGACTCCTGGACCCGTCCCCACCAGGTGTCGGGGCTGGGGCCGACCTTGTAGAAGAGCCACAGGCTGCCTCCGGGTTGTTGCCACAGCACGGGGTTCCAGCAGGCGTACTGCGGAGCCCCGGCATCCTCGGTGCCCCGGGCCACCTCGACCGGCGCAAGCCACTGGTGCTGGGGCTTCCTGGAGAACCAGATCACCACGTCCTTCGCCCGTTCGGCGGTGCCCCCGAACCATGCGGCCGCCATGCCCTGGGGCGTCTCTTCGATGGTGGAGGCGTGTGACGAGGCCGTGGGAGGCTTGTCGGCCAGGAACTGCAGCTTGATCACCGGGGAGTTCTGCGCCCCCAGGGCGCATCCGATGACGGCGAAAAGGCAAAGGAACCGACGGGGCATGTGCGGATCATGGGCCTGCCTGCCCGAAGACTTCCAGAGGCAAAACCGCGCGTGCCCGTCCCTCGACGCAGTCCCATGTTTCCGGAGCCGGGATCGGCAGACAGGCCCTCGGCTTGGTTTGAGAATGGGCGAGAACAACCTCGTCCGGTTGCCAAACCATCGGTGCGTCCGATCTTGAAATGCGATGAACGAGGCTGGGTACCGGGTCGGCACCGAGGAGGCGGCACGGCGATTGGAAACCGACCCGCGAGGCGGCCTGTCCGGGGATGAGGCCCGTCGGCGTCTCGTCCGGCATGGTCCGAACCGGATCCGTCCTCGTTCTGGAACCCCGGCTTGGAAGCGCTTCGTGCTCCAACTCGCCCAACCCCTGACCTACATCCTGCTGCTGGCCGCCTGCGTGACCGGATTCCTCGAGGCCTGGGTCGATTCGGCCGTCATCGCGATGGTCGTGGTGATCAACGCGATCGTCGGGTTCATCCAGGAATCCAAGGCGGAGCAGGCCATCGAGGCGCTGAGCAGCCTGGTCGTGACGGAGGCCACCGTGCGGCGGGAAGGCATCCAACGGAGGGTGCCCTCGGAGGAGCTCGTCCCGGGCGACGTCGTGATGCTCCAGTCCGGCGACCGGGTTCCGGCCGACCTCCGACTTTCCCAGGTGAAGAGCCTGCAGGTCGACGAGTCGGCGCTCACCGGCGAATCGGTCCCGGTGGCCAAGCATTCCGACCGGTTGGACGGCGACGTCGTGCTGGGTGACCGCAAGAACATGGCCTATGCCGGCACGCTGGTGACCTGCGGCGCGGCCGAGGGGCTGGTCTGGGCGACGGGCGATGCGACCGAGACGGGCCGCATCGCCCGCCTGATCTCCGAGACCACCTCCCTGGCGACCCCGCTGACGCGGAAGATCGAGCAGTTCAGCAACTTCCTGCTGAGGGTCATCCTCGGCCTCACCGTGCTGACCTTCGGTGTCGGACTCCTGCACGGGGAACCCCTCGTGGAGGTCTTCATGGCCTCGGTCGCCTTGGCCGTCGGCGCCATCCCGGAGGGATTGCCGGCGGCGGTGACCATCGTGCTGGCCGTCGGCGTCAAGCGTATGGCCGCCCGCAAGGCCATCATCCGCAAGCTGCCGGCGGTCGAGACTCTCGGGGGCACGACGGTCATCTGTTCCGACAAGACGGGAACCCTCACCGAGAACCAGATGACGGTCCGGCGCGTCTTCGCCGGCGGCCAGTCGTTCGAGGTCACGGGCTCGGGGTATTCCACGGTCGGCGGGATCCTCCGGGAGGGCCGGCCCGTGGATCCTTCGGGGAGTCCGGCGCTCGTCGAGTGCCTCCGGGCCGGCCTGCTTTGCAACGACTCCCTGGTCCTCACCGAGGACGGGCGACCGGTCATCCAGGGAGATCCCACCGAGGCTTCCCTCGCGGTGGCTGCCGCCAAGGCGGGGCTCCTACGGGAGGCCCTCCATCGCGAGTCCCCCCGGGTGGACATGATCCCGTTCGAATCCGAGCACATGTTCCGCGCCACGCTGCACGACTCGGCCGGCGGACGCATGATCTACAAGGTCGGCGCGGTCGAGCGGTTGCTGGATCGATGCGGTGACGCCCTCGCCCCCGACGGCACCGCCATGCCCCTGGACCGGGCGCAGGTCCGGCAGGCCGTGGACGAGATGGCCAGGGAAGGCCTCCGTGTCCTGGCGATGGCACGCAGGGCGACCCATCCCGGCCATGATCGGCTTGAGCATGAGCATGTCGGGCATGGGCTCACCTTCCTCGGGCTCCAGGGCATGATCGATCCGCCGCGTCCGGAGGCGATCCGTGCCGTCGCGCGGTGCCGGGAGGCCGGGATCCGCGTGAAGATGATCACCGGCGACCATGCGGTCACCGCCCGTGCCGTGGCGGTCCAGATCGGCCTGGTCGACCCCGGGACAGAGGTCCGCAGCCTCACCGGGCGGGAACTCGAGCAGGTCTCGGACGCCGATCTGCCCGAGGTTGCCGACCAGACGCCGGTGTTCGCCCGGGTGGCGCCCGAGCAGAAGCTGCGGCTCGTGCGCGCCCTCCAGGCCCGCGGGCACATCGTGGCCATGACCGGCGACGGCGTGAACGACGCCCCGGCCCTCCGACAGGCCGACATCGGCATCGCCATGGGGATCACGGGAACCGACGTCGCCAAGGGTGCGGCCGACATGATCCTCACCGATGACAACTTCGCCACGCTGCAGGCGGCCGTGGAGCAGGGCAGGGGAGTGTTCGACAACCTTCGGAAGTTCATCGTCTGGACGCTGCCCACCAACGCCAGCGAGGCGGCCGTGCTCCTCATCGCCATCGTCCTGGGCCTCACGTTGCCCATGCTGCCGGTGCACTTGCTGTGGATCAACCTGTGCACCGCCGTGTTCCTCGGGTTGATGCTGGTCTTCGAGCCCAACGAGCCGGACCTGATGCAGCGCCCCCCACGTGATCCGTCCCGTCCGCTGCTCACCCGCGGATTGCTCATGCGGACGGGGTTGGTGACCCTGCTGGTCGCCCTGGGGGCCTATTGGCTGTTCTTTTTCGAGAGAAGCCTCCCGGGCAACACGATCGAGGCCGCGCGGACGGCCGTGGTGAACGTGATCGTCGTCTCGGAGATCGCCTACCTCTTCAACTGCCGTTCCCTCCGTCACGGACTGCTGCGGATCGGGTTCCGCGGCAATCCGTGGGCAGTGCGGGGGGCTCTGGCGATGTTGGCTCTCCAGGTGGGCTTCACCTACCTGCCGTCCATGAACAGACTCTTCCATACCGCTCCGCTCTCCCTCGGAGCCTGGTCACGCATCGTTGCCGTCGCGATCGGGATCTTCCTGGTGGTCGAGTTCGAGAAATGGCTGCGTTTCGGCCGCGATCGAGGCCGTTTCCGGGATCCCGAGTGAACGACGGACAGGAGGGGGCGTCCCCGTTCGCATGGCCGCCGCCCGACGGGCCGGTGCCCCGGATGGGGGCCCCGGGTGAGTTCCGGTCAACCCCGCTGCCTCTTCGATGGGGTGGAGGCCGGCGTTCCGCGAAAAAGGGGCTTCGATTGCCGGGTCGCCATCCGTGCGGCTTTTGTCCAGACTCCAGCCTGTGGCGCTCATCGAAGTCCAGGGATTGACCCGGTCGTTCCGCACCTACAAGAAGGCTCCCGGGTTTTCCGGCGCCCTCAAGGGGTTGTTCCGGCGGGAGTACGAGACGGTGTCCGCGGTGAAGGATGTCTCTTTCCGGGTCGAGGAAGGCGAGTTCGTGGGTTTTCTGGGGCCGAACGGGGCCGGAAAGACCACCACGCTCAAGATGTTGGCGGGCCTGCTGTATCCGACCTCGGGATCGGCCTCGGTCTTGGGCTACGTGCCCTGGGAGAGGGCCGACGGTTATCGACGCCAATTCGCCCTGCTGCTGGGCCAGAAGAACCAGCTCTGGTGGGACCTCCCCGCCCGAGACTCGCTGGAGCTGAACGGTCGCATCTACGGTCTTTCGCCCGAGGACTTCCGGCGGACAGTCGACGAGATGAGCGAACTGCTCGGGGTGCGCGACAAGCTTTCCACTGCCGTGAGGGAACTGTCCCTGGGCGAGCGGATGAAGTGCGAGCTGATCGCCGCGTTGCTGCACGAACCGAAGGTGCTCTTCCTCGATGAACCCACCATCGGGCTCGACGTGGTTTCCCAGAAGGTGGTCCGCGAGTTCCTCCGGGAGCACAACAAGCGCCGCAAGACGACCATCCTGCTGACCAGCCATTACATGGCCGACATCCAGGAACTGTGCGACCGGGTGATCATCATCGACCGGGGCACGGTGTTCTTCGACGGGCGTCTGGCCGAGATCCTCGACCGGTTCGCCGGGTTCAAGATCATCACGGTCACCCTCGAGCAGGCTTCCGGGTTCGTCGGGGTATCGTTGGCCGAGTTGGGCGAAGTCCTGGAACAAAGCCCCGCGCTCGCCCGATTGAAGGTGCCGCGCGAATCGGTCATCGCCACCTGCAAGGTGCTGCTCGACCGGCTGCCGGTGAAGGATTTCGCCGTCGAGGAGGTGCCCATCGAGGACATCATCCGGCAGGTGTTCGAGGGACGCTGACACGGCCCTCGGGAGAAGATGGCGGAGGGTGCCCGCAATCTTCCCGTCACGCCCCTTTTCAAGCCGTGGGGGTTGTTGTCCAATGGGCGTTCACATGCAGTACAACGAACCGCCCAAAGGCATCCAGGAACTCATCCACAGCCTTGAAGAAGGCCAGGGGAGGGTGTGGCTCCAGCGGTTCATCGTGATGCTGGTGCTGCTCATCACTTTCGGCCTCTACCATATCGATGGGGTGAGGAACTTCAGCACCAGCGAGGCGATGGATCTGGCCCAGCTCGGCCGCGGCCTGTCCGAGGGGCGCGGGTTCTCGACCCAGGTGATCCGCCCTCTGAGCCTCCATCTGCAGTCCAAGCGGGCCACCGAGCAAGGCCAGGATCCCCGCCAGCTCATCCGGGCGGCCCATCCCGACATCTCCCATCCGCCGTTGTATCCCGCCGTCCTGGGGGTGCTCTTCAAGATGCTGCCGGAGCGGTGGGTCTACGGGGTCGAATCGGGAGCGCGCCGTCGCCCTCCCGCCGAGGTCGCGGTGGGGTGTCTGAATTTCTGCGGATTCCTCGCCCTGGCCCTGCTGCTCTTCCAGGCGGGTCGGCGATGGTTCGACCTGCCGATCGCCATCGTCGCGGTGATCATCTTCGTCGGGTCCAAGTTGAACTGGGATTTCGCGTTCTCCGGATTGCCCACCGTGTGGTTGGGATTGTTGTGCGTAGCGGTCGGGTTGCTCGCCTTGCGCATCGGCGGGGCGGCCGATCCCGATGACGACGGGCGTGCTCCCCGCGTGGTGACCTTCCGCTACGGAGCCTGGGCGGCGGCGCTGGGTGCCATGGTCGGGTTGGGATTTCTGGTGTCGTATTCCTTCGGGTTCCTGTTGCTTCCGGTCGGCCTCTGCATCGGGTGGTGGGTGCCGGCCACGGCTCGACTTCGGACAGTCGGGTGCCTGGTGGCGGGGTTCCTGCTGATCGCCGCCCCCTGGATGGCCCGCAATCAGCTCCGCAGTGGTTTGCCGATGGGCATCGCCACCTTGGCCCCGCTCGCCGGCACCCCCGCCTATCTCGAGGATCAGCTTGAACGGACGCAGAATCCGGATCTCTCCCGGGTGCGGTTGACGGAGGTGCTGGCCAAGGTCCTCAGCAATTCGCATCACATCCTCTCGAATGACGTGCCGCGGATGTTCGGCAACTGGTTCGGGGCGTTCCTGCTGGTGGGTCTTCTGCTCCCCATGGGAGACGCCCGGATGAACCGTTTCCGATGGTTGCTCCTGACCATGCTGTTGGCCTTGGTGCCCGCCCAGGCCCTGATCCAGACCCACCTTTCGGCACAGTCGCCCTACCTCAACTCCGAGAATCTGCTGGCTTGGTTCGTGCCCCTGGCCGGCCTCTATGCGGCCGTCGTGTTCCGATGGGCACTCGATTCGTTCGACTTCCCTTATCCATTGGCCCGATGGGCGGCCACCGTGGTGCCCCTGGGACTCTGCCTGATGCCGCTGGCGATCTCGCTCTTGCCGCCCCGTCAACCGGTCATGGCCAACCCGCCGTATTATCTGCCCGTGATCCGGCAATTGATGGGCTACATGCCGGCCGGAGCCCTGGTCTTGACCGACATGCCTGCGGCGGTCGCGTGGTACGCCCACCTCGATGCGATGCCGCTGACCCTCCGGGCGGGCCAAGATGCGAAGGAGGATTTCTACCAGATCCACGACTTCCAGAGGCCCTTCAACGCTCTGTTGCTGACACCGTTGACCTGCGACCAGTTGTGGCATTCCAAGTTGCTCAACGATCCGGATGCGGTGTGGGGGCGGTTCTACATGGACTACTTGCTGCGCCAGGGGAACATCCCGTCCGGATTCCCGCTGAAGTTCGCCTTCGGTGACCGGTATCCGGAGAACGGCTATCTCCTGGTGGCCGACCGTCCGTACTGGCGCGAAGTCCGCAAATGATCGGGGAAAGCCTCCCGTGGTCGCGCGCGTCACCCTCGAGATCGCCCTCCGCAAGGAGTTCGATTACGCCATCCCGGACGAGTTCTCCGACCGGGTGGCGGTGGGATCCCGGGTCAAGGTGCCCTTTGGCCATCGGCAGGTGCTCGGCGTGGTCACGGCGTTGGCCGAGAGTTCTCCGCAGACGGGCCTCAAGCCGATCCTGAACGTCCTGGGGGCGCAGACTCTGGTCACCCCGCAGGTGCTGGAACTGGCCCGGTGGATCGCCTCGTACTACTGCTGCCCGGTCGAGACGGCCCTCAAGAGCGTGCTGCCCGAGGCCGTGCGCAAGGAAGACGCCGGATGGCGTGAGCGGCTCCACGTGCATGCGCTGACGCCGCCCGCCGAGATGCCCAAGCTCACCCCGAGGCAGGAGGCCATCTGGCGCATCATCGAGGAGTGGCGTGAGTTGCCCCTGCAGGAATTGCTGCGGTTGGGCGAAACCACCGCCGAGACCGTCCGGAAGCTGGAAGACAAGGGACTGGTCTGCATCGCGCCGAAAATCGACGAGCGGGACCCGTATGCCCGGGAACTCATCGTCCCCACCACGCCGCTGCCGCTCAACGAGGAGCAGGTCGTGGCCTTCCAGGCCTTGGTCAAGGCCCATGACGGACTCCTGCGCGGGGAATCGGCCAAGCCATTCCTGCTCTTCGGCGTCACCGGCTCGGGCAAGACCGAGGTGTACCTGCAGGCCATCCAGCACGCCCTGGCCCAGGGGCGCGGGGCCATCGTGCTGGTGCCCGAGATCTCGCTGACCCCGCAGACGGTGGAGCGCTTCAAGGCCCGCTTCTCGTCCGGCCCCCACCGGACCCTGGTGGCGGTGCTGCATTCGCACCTCTCGGCCGGCGAGCGCCACGACGAGTGGCACAAGATCCGCCAGGGCAGGGCGCGGATCGTCATCGGGGCGCGCTCGGCGGTCTTCGCGCCGGTCCACCCGCTGGGCCTCATCATCGTCGATGAGGAGCACGAGCACTCCTACAAGCAGGAGGAGACGCCCCGCTACCATGCCCGCGATGTGGCGGTGGTGCGCGGCCAGCGCGAGGGGGCCGTGGTGCTGCTCGGGTCGGCCACGCCCTCGATCGAGAGCTTCCACAACGCCCGGCGCGGCAAGTACACCCTGCTCGAGATGGCCAAGCGGGTGGATGACAAACGCCTGCCGATCGTGCGGGTCGTGGACCTGCGCGAGGAGTCCCGCAAGTCCAAGAACGGGGCGCCGCCGGTGTTCACCTTGCGACTGCGCGAAGCCATCACCCAGCGGCTGGAACGGCGCGAACAGACGCTCCTGTTCCTCAATCGCCGGGGTTTCTCGACCTCGCTCCAGTGCCCTCAATGCGGCCATGTGGCGGGATGCCCCAACTGCTCGGTCTCACTGACCTACCACCGCGCCTCGCGGCGGTTGCTGTGCCACATCTGCGGCCACGAGGATCCCGTGCCCGATCATTGCCCGGCTCCGGGTTGCGGCAACCCCGCCATCCGCTTCGCGGGCATCGGCACCGAGCGGGTCGAAGACGCCCTCCGCAAAGGGTTCCCCCAGGCCCGCATCGAGCGCATGGATTCCGACACGCTGAAGCGCAAGGAGGACTACCGGCGCATCCTCACCGACTTCCGCACGGGCAAGATCGACATCCTGGTGGGCACCCAGATGATCGCCAAGGGACTGCATTTCCCCAATGTCACGCTGGTGGGCATCGTGCATGCCGACCTGAGCCTGCATCAGGCCGATTTCCGGGCCGGCGAACGCACCTTCCAGTTGCTCACCCAGGTCAGCGGCCGGGCGGGGCGGGGGGATGTCGAGGGGGAGGTCTTCGTCCAGAGTTTCACGCCGTTCCATCCGGCCATCCAGTATGCGCGGCGGCACGATTTCCTGGGCTTCTATGAACAAGAGGTGGAGTTCCGCGAGCAGTTGCACTACCCGCCGGCGGCCCGGGTCGCCCTGCTGACGGTCAAGGGACGCAATGAGGACAAGGTGAAGCTCTTCGCCGAGCATCTCCGCAAGGCTTTGGATGCCGGCCTGAAGGACTGGAAGGACCTCATCGTGGCCGGCCCCGCTCCGGCCCCATTGTTGAAGGCCGAGAGCTTTTTCCGGCACCAGATCATGCTGCGGACCTCGTCCATGAGCCGCTTGTCGACCGAGTTGGGGAAGATCGAGCAGGCCTTCACGTTGCCGAGCGACCTGAGTCTCATCATCGACATCGATCCGGTGAACCTCGGTTGAGCCCGGCGAAGCCGGAAGGGAGGTTTTTGCCGAGCAGGGCGGACATCCGGGTTCGGCAATCGGTGCCGGTCTCGGGCCTGGAACCGCAAAAAACAGGGGTATTTCGGGCGGATTTCCCTCGGCATGGGCGTTGCTTCGCGGCAGGCACGCGTGGGTGCCACCAATTCCATTCCTGCGACACTGTCGCTGTCGGGTTCGCTGACCAATGCCTTGGCCGCGCCCCAGCCGGGCAGCGTCGCCGAGTCGCTCGGCCGGATGATGGGAGCCTTGGCCCTGCTGTTTGCCGTGCTGTTCGGAGCCCTCTGGGTCTACCGGCGCTGGCAACACCTGCTGCAGCAGCGGGCTCCGATCAGCGGTCTCCGCGTGGTCGAGGCCAAGAACTTGGGCCAGCGGTCGGCCGTGTGCGTGGTCGGTTATCGTCATCAGCGGTTCCTGATCGGGGTTTCCCCAGCCGGCTTGAGCCTGCTCTCGCCCTTGGAACCGGAGCCGGTCGTGTCGCAACCAGGATCCCCTGAGGGGGGCTCCGACCCCGGTTTGGACGCCGGTCGTGGGACCTCCTTCCAACGCATCCTGGAGAAGGCCCGGAATCCCTCGGCATGAATTCCCGCATCGATCTCGGTCGCGCTCAGGAGGGTGTCCAGCGGACCGTCCGGACCCTGTTCCTGCTGCTGCCTTGGGTGGTCGTGTTCCTGCCCTGGATGGCATGGGCGCAGGCCCCGGTCGGCGGAGGCGCGGCGGCTCCCGGTCTGCCTCCGTTGACATTGAACATCGGCATGGACGGCATCGGTCAGCCCAAGGATGTCGATGTCGCCATCCAGGTGCTGTTCGCCATCACCCTGCTGTCGATGGCTCCGTCGATCGTCCTGTTGATGACCTGTTTCAGCCGCATCGTGATCGTCCTGTCGTTTGTCCGGAACGCGCTGACCCTCCAGGGTGCGCCCGCGAACCAGGTCATCATCGGTCTCTCGCTCTTCCTGACATACTTCGTGATGGAACCGGTGTGGTCCAAGGTCCAGACGAACGCCCTGCAGCCCTACATGGAGAAGAGGATCACCTCGTCCCAGGCCTTGGACGAGGCCTCGAAGCCGATCCGTTCGTTCATGCTGCGGCAGACCCGCCCGAAGGACGTCGAGCTCTTCGTGGAATTGGCGAAGATCCCGCCGACCGCCCCCGAGGCCATGCCTCTGCGGGTGGTCATCCCCGCCTTCATCATCAGCGAGCTGCGCACCGCCTTCCAGATGGGGTTCCTGATCTTCGTGCCTTTCATCCTCATCGACATCGTCGTGGCCACGGTCTTGATGAGCATGGGCATGATGATGATGCCGCCCGCCACCATCGCCCTGCCGCTGAAGATCCTGCTGTTCGTCCTGGTGGACGGATGGTCCCTCATCGTGCGTTCGCTGCTGATGAGCTTCGGCATCTAGGGAGCCTGCCGCCTTTTTCCGACCCTTCGCATGAATCCTGAAACCGCCGTCGAGCTCATCAAATCGCTGATCCTCAACTCCGTCGCGCTGGCCTCGCCCATCCTGATGACGGCCCTCATCATCGGCCTCGGGGTGAGCGTCTTCCAGGCGGTCACCTCCATCCACGAGCAGACGCTTTCCTTCGTGCCGAAGGCGCTGGCGGTGCTCTCCCTCATCGTGGTGATGCTGCCGTGGATGGTCCGCACCATGATCGAGTTCACCCGTTCGGTGATCGAGCAGATGCCCCAGATGGTCGGGTGATCGATGACTCCGACCCAATCCATCGCGGTCTGGTTGCTGGTGATGGTGAGGGCCAGCGGGTTGATCCTCACCATGCCCGTGTTCTCGGGCAACCAGGTGCCTCGTCCGCTGAAGATAGCGCTGGCGGTGCTGCTGGCGACTTTGGCCACCCCGATCCTCCCGCCGGTCGAACTGAAGGTCGACTCGCTCTGGTGGCTCATCCAGGTGCTGTTCGTGGAGATCACCGCCGGGGCCGTGCTCGGCTTCATCTGCCGCTTCACCTTCTTCGCGCTGGATGTCACGGGCACCCTCATCGCCAACGACCTCGGCCTGACCATGGCCACCATCCTCAATCCCGGATCCAACGCGGCCGCGCCGATCACCTCGACGCTGCTCTATTGGTTGGGCGCGGTGACCTTCTTCGGCTTGGACATCCATCACTGGGTGCTGGCGTTCTTCATCCGGACCTACTCGGTGCTTCCGATGGGGGCGGCCCACGGCAGCGAAGACTTGATGCGGAACGTCCTGGTGCACACCGGATGGATCCTTTCGGCGGGCATCCAGGTGGCGGCGCCGGTCATGGCCGTGGCGTTCGTGGTGACCTGGGTTTTCTCCATGCTGGGGCGTGCGGTGCCCCAGATGAACGTGTTCTCCGAGAGCATGCCGGTCCGGGTCCTCGCCGGCCTGTCGGTCCTGGCCTTGAGCATGCGCTTCATCGGGGATCATACGGCCAATTTCCTGAGGCGGATCCCGGACGATTTCGTCCGTGTCGCGCAGATCCTGGGCCACGTCGTCCCCAACCCCTGAGCGATCATGTCCGAAGACAGTGGCGACAAGACGGAGCAACCGACGGAGAGGCGGTTGGCGGAGGCCTTGGGCAAGGGGCAGTTCGCCAAGTCCCAGGAGATCCAGACGGCCTTCGTCCTCATGGCCGGGGTCTGGGCGCTCCAGTCTTACGGCGGGCAGTTGCTTCAAGACATCACCGGGGTGTTCCAATCCGTGTTCTTCCACCTCCACGACACGACGATCGACGTCAACACCATCCAGGAGAAGGCCTCGGATTCGGCGATGACCGTGGTCGGGTGCGTGGCGCCTCCGGTCATCGCCACGGGCGTGGCGGGCGTGGTCGCGGGTCTGGTGCAGAGCCGCTTCCGGATGATCAAGGAGCCGATCAGTTTCCATTGGGAGAGGCTGAATCCGATGGCCGGATTCCAGCGGATCTTCTCGACCCAGGCGCTCTTTCCGGCGGCGGTCAACCTGCTCAAGCTGGTGGGCATCGGCCTGTTCTCGTGGAACCAGGTGCGCTCGGTGCTCGATGACCCGATCTTCAATGCGCCGGTGGACATCGCGCGGGTGGGCACCTTCTTCTCGGAGACGGCCATCCGGATCGGGAGTCGGGTGCTGTTGGCGCTGATCCTCATCGCCGCCCTCGACTACGCCTACCAGCTCTGGAAGACCGGCCGTGACCTGATGATGACCAAGGAGGAGGTCAAGGACGAGGCCAAGCAGAGCGAGGGAAACCCGCACGTGAAGGGCGAGATGCGCAAGCGGCGCATGCGGCGCAAGTCGTTCAAGGCCCAGTTGGACGAGGTTCCGACCGCCGACGTGGTGATCGCCAACCCGACCCACATCGCGGTGGCCCTCCGCTATGATCGCGACACCATGGCGGCCCCTCGGATTGTCGCCATGGCCAAGGACTTCAACGCGTTGCGGATCCGCGAACTGGCCGAGAAGCTCCAGATCCCGGTGATGGAGAACAAGCCGCTGGCGCGGATGCTCTTCAAGTATGGCAAGGTGGATGGCGACATCCCCATCCAGTTGTACACGGCGGTGGCGGAGATCCTGGCCCATGTCTACCGCGTGAACCGGTACCGCTATTATTCGCGGGCCCAGTCGCAAGGCTCGGCCTCCGCCCCTGCGAATGCGCGCCAGCACCTCGACGGCGCCTGAACGGGATTGCCGACGCGAGCCTCGAGAAGGCACGTTTGCGGCATGAATCGAGGGTTGAAACGCCTCTGGAGCACCGGCCTGCTGGTCGGGGCCTTGTCCGCCACCGCTGCGTCGCCGCAACCGGAACCCGGCCGGCAGACGGCGCAGGCATTCCGTCGAGAGGTCCGCACCGAGCACCGCCTGGACTACCTGCTGTATGTGCCGAAGCCGGCCGCGGATGAACCCGCCAAGCGCTGGCCCCTGGTGCTGTTCCTCCACGGGGCCGGGGAGCGCGGCACCAACCTCAACGCCGTCGCGGTGCATGGCCCGCCGAAGCTGGTGGCCTCAGGAAAGGAATTTCCGTTCATCCTCGCCTCGCCGCAGTGCCCTCCGGGTCAGGTCTGGAATGCCGCCACGTTGATCGCGCTGCTCGATGAGCTTCAGGCCACCTTGCCGGTCGATGGACGTCGGGTCTACGTCACCGGCCTGAGCATGGGGGGCTATGGCACCTGGGAATTGGCCGTCAAGCACCCGGAACGGTTCGCGGCGGTGGTCCCGATCTGCGGTGGCGGTGAACGCATCCGCACGTTGTTGCCCGCGCGTCACGAGGCTCTCAAGACGTTGGGGGTCTGGGCGTTCCACGGCGGCAAAGACAATGTCGTGGTGCCGGCCGAGAGCGAGCGGATGGTCGAGGCCTTCAAGCGGGCCGGCAACGCCGCCGTCAAATACACCGTCTACCCGGAGGCGGGGCATGATTCCTGGACCCAGGCCTACAATGATCCGGCCCTCTTCGACTGGTTGCTTCGGCAATCGCGTTGAACGCACGGCTCGCGCGCATCCTGCGATCCGCACTGTCTTCCCATGATCCGAACCACATCCGCAGCGATCGCCTCCGGCGCAGGCCGGTTTTCCATCGAGACCATCGAGGTCGCCTCGCCCCTCGGGGATGAAGTCCTGGTGGAGATCCGGGCCTCCGGTCTCTGCCATACCGACCATGCCTCGCTCGGGTGGAAGCGCCCGCTGGTGATGGGGCACGAAGGAGCCGGCGTGGTGCTGGAGGTCGGCCCCGACGTCCGCGGGGTGCGTCCCGGGGATCGGGTGGTCTTGAATTGGGTCATCCCCTGCGGGACCTGCCCGGCCTGCCATCGGGGTTCGGCCGTGCATTGCCAGAGCAGCCGTCCCGCCCATGTCATGGAACCCTCGGCCGCCCATGCGCATGCCGAGGGCACCCGTTGGCGCGGGAGCCCTGTGGATCGTTCCTTCAACCTCGGGACTCTGTGCGGCTTGGCCCTGGTGCGTCAGGCGGCGGTCACGCGATTGGAGACCCCGGTCTCCTTCGAGTCGGCGTGCATCGTCGGCTGCGGAGTGATGACGGGGTTCGGGTCTGCGGTGAATGTGGCGCGCATCGCTCCCGGCAGTTCCGTGGCGGTGATCGGCTGCGGGGGAGTCGGCCTGAATGTGATCCAGGGAGCCCGCCTCGCCGGCGCCGCGCGCATCATCGCCCTGGACCTGCAGTCGGGGCCCCTGGAGCGGGCGAAACGGTTCGGAGCCACCGAGGTGATCCAGGTGGACCCGGCCGATCGGGACCTCGATGCGGCCGCGGCGGAGGTTCGACGCCGTTGCGGAGGGGCCGGTGCCGACTATGCCTTCGAGGCCACCTCGGTGCCGCGCTTGGCATTCGCGCCGCTGAAGCTTGTCCGCGATGGGGGGATGGCCCTGCAGGTCAGCGGCATCAACGATCCGGTGACCGTTCCCATGCCCCTCTTCATGTGGGACAAGACCTACGTGACGCCGCTCTACGGCGGGTGCCTGCCGAGTCGCGATTTCCCGCGCCTCTTCGAGTTGCACGCCTCCGGGCAACTGCTGCTCGACGAGTTGGTGACGCGGACCTACCGGCTCGATCAGCTGGCCGAGGCTTTTGACGATCTCCTGGCCGGGCGATTGGCCAAGGGGGTGATCACGTTCGGCTCCTGAGGGCCACCGGAGGAGTCGGATCTCCCTGCCGCGTCAGGTGTCTTGAAGGATGTCGCGCACCACCTTGCCGTGGACGTCGGTGAGGCGGAAATCCCGACCCTGGAATCGATAGGTCAACCGTTCGTGGTGGATCCCCAGTTGGTGCAGCAGCGTGGCCTGGAAGTCGTGCACATGGACCGGGTTCTGCACGGCATTCATGCCGAGGTCGTCGGTCTCGCCGTACGAGATGCCTGGGCGCACGCCACCACCGGCCATCCAGGTGGTGAAAGCGTAGGGGTGGTGGTCGCGGCCCCAATGTTCCCGGTCATCGAGGCTTCCCTGGATGAATGGGGTGCGCCCGAATTCCCCGCCCCAGATCACCAGCGTGTCGTCGAGCAGGCCCCGTTGTTTGAGGTCGATGACCAGTCCGGCGGACGGCTGGTCGGTGTCTCGGCACTGGGTGTACAGCTCGGTGGTGAGGCTCCGATGCTGGTCCCAGCCGGCATGCATGACCTGGACACAGCGGACACCACGCTCGATGAGCCGACGGGCCATGAGGCAATTGTACGCGAAGGTGCCGGGCTCGCGGACGCTCGGACCATACAACGCCAGGACCGACTCGGGCTCCTTCGACAGGTCGGCCAGTTCCGGCACGCTGGTCTGCATGCGGAAGGCCATCTCGTACTGGGCGATGCGCGTGGCGATCTCCGGGTCGCCGTGGGACTCGAGCTTCAGGCGGTTCAGGGCGCCCAGGTCGTCGAGCATGGAGCGGCGGGCCGACTCGGGCAGTCCGGCCGGATTGCTCAGGTACAGCACCGGCTCGGAGCCGCCGCGGAATTTCACGCCCTGGTACCGGGAGGGGAGGAACCCGGAGCCCCAGTAGAAATCGTAGAAGATCTGGCCGCAGGTGGTGCCTTTGCTGACCGAGGTCATGACCGCGAAGGCCGGGAGGTTCTCCGATTCGCTGCCCAGCCCGTAGGTCAGCCAGGCGCCCAGGGTGGGGCGCCCCGGGATCTGCGCCCCGCTGAGCATCAGGGAGATGGCCGGGGCGTGGTTCACGGCGTCGGTGTGCAGGCTCTTGACGAAGCACAGTTCATCGGCGATCCGGCCGGTGTGGGGCAGGAAATCGCTCACCCAGGCCCCGCTCTGCCCGTGCTGACGAAAGGGTTCGACCGGCGCGAGCATCAGCTTGCCGTCGGCCTTGCCCGTCATGGTGCTGAAGCGTTTGCCCTGGCTGTAGGAATCGGGCAGGGGTTTGCCGTGTTGTTTGAGCAGCTGGGGCTTGTAGTCGAACAGGTCGACGTGGGTGGGCGCGCCGTTCTGGAAGAGGTAGATGGCATGCTTGGCGCGGGCCCGATGGTGCGGCCGAGGCGTGCCCGAAGCGGTTGAAGCAGCAGCGGCGGCGCTGGCTTGGCCGTTCCCCAGCAGGTGCCCGAGCGCCGCCAGGCCCAGGCCGGTGCCGGCGCGGCCGAGGAATTGCCGACGGGTCTCGCGCAGGAGGCATTCGTGGGCGGGGTTCACGGGGTTCATTCCTTGGTCAAGGCTTCGTCGAGGTTGAGGACGGTGCTGGCGGTGAGGGTCCATGCGGCCAGTTCCACGGGGTCGAGCCCGGCGGGCACCGGGGATTCGCCGTTCCGGATCCACTGGGCGGCCAGCTCGGGCTGACGCGCGTAGGTGGTCCGGTGGCGTTGGAGTCCGTCCAGCAGGATTCGCCGCTCGGCGTCCGCGGGCCGACGCCCGAGGACTTGCCGGTAGAGGCGTGCGACCCGATCCGCATCGTTCGACTCGAGCGCCAACGCCTGCTGGGCCATCACCCGCGCAGCCTCGACATAGCCGATGTCGTTCAGGGTGAGCAAGGCGTGCAGGGGGACGTTGGTGCGCGGTGTCTTGACCGTGCAGGTCTGGCGATTGGCCACATCGAAGAACAGGGTGGGACCGATGATGCGCCGCCAGAACACATAGAGGCTGCGGCGGTAGAGCGCCTCCCCGTGGTCCTGGGTGTAGCGTTTGTTGCCGAAGGTCGCCTCTTCCCAGACGCCCGAGGGTTGGTAGGGGTTGACCGCGGCACCGCCCCTCCGTTCGGTGAGCAGGCCGGCGGCGGCGAGCGCCGTGTCGCGGATCATCGGTGAGGGCATCCGGAATCGAGGCCCGCGGGCGAGGCGACGGTTCTCGGGATCCTGTTCACGGGCCTCGGGAGTGGTGCTGGAGGACTGCCGGTAGGTGGCACTCGAGACCACCGTGCGGATCAGGGCCTTCACATCCCAACCCGACTCGATGAATTCGAGGGCGAGCCAATCGAGCAATTCGGGATGCGACGGGCGTTCTCCTTGAAGACCGAAGTCCTCCGCGGTCTTCACCAGACCGATGCCGAACAATTGCTGCCACAACCGATTGACCGTGACCCGGGCCGGCAGGGGATTGGTCGGCGAGATCAGCCACTGGGCCAACTCCAACCGGTCGGGCCGGTCCACCCGCCTGGACGGTGCCAGATGGGCGGGGAGGGCGGGCGGCACCTCGGGGCCGGGATTCTGGTAGCTGCCGCGGACCAATTGACGGGTGGGCCTCATCTTGGGTTGATCCTCCATGACCATCACCCGAGGGATCTGGTTCCGGACGTTGTCGCGATGGATCCGCGAGGCCCGCTGACGCTCCAGCGCCTTCACATACTCCGGATCGAAGTCCCGCCAGAGCTCGGCCATCTTCCGGAGTCGGCCTTCATCCCGATCCTTGACGGGGATCTTGAGGTGCTCGCGATGGGCGGCGGAAAGATCCAGGGCCGGGGCCGTCTGTTCGAGGGGTTGTCCGGGTTCCGGCCGGAAACGCCGCTGCTCCAGCGCCTCCGTGTCGCGGATGAAATGGGCGAGGCCTTGCTCGGCATCGTCCAATCGCGGTTTCAGGTCCGTGGTGATCACGGGCAACACGGGCGGCGTCTGCGGATTGCCGCCACTGCCGTCGACGGCGGTCTGGTTGAAGAAGGCCAACAGTCCGAAGTAGTCCTTCTGGGTGTAGGGGTCGTATTTGTGATCGTGACACCGGGTGCAGTTGAAAGTCGCCCCGAGCCACACCGTGGCCACCGTCTCGGTCTGGTCGAAGAGGTAGTCGATCCGATTCTCCTCGGCGATGCGGCCGCCTTCGCCATTGATCGCGTGGTTGCGCAGGAACCCCGTGGCCAGGCGCTGTTCCTCGGTGGCTCCGGGCAGGCGATCCCCGGCGATCTGCCAGAGCGTGAACCGGTCGAAGGGCAGATTGCGATTGAAGGCGTCGACGACCCAGTCGCGCCATGGCCACATGGTGCGCTCGCCGTCGCCCTGGTAACCGTTGGAGTCGGCGTACCGCGCGGCCTCCATCCATTCCCACGCCATCCGTTCGCCGAAGCGCGGGGAAGCCAGGAGTCGCTCCACCTGCCGCTCATAGGCCCCCGGGAAGGGGTCGCTCACGAAGGCCTCCGCCTCATCGGGCGTCGGGGGTAGGCCGGTCAGATCGAGGCTCAGTCGTCGCAGCAGCGTCGACCTCGGCGCCTCGGGCGCGGGTCGCAGACCATCACGGGCCAAGGCGTGCCGCACGAAGGCGTCGATCGGGTGCGAGACTCCTTGAACGACCGGGACCGTCTGGCGACGGATCGGTTCGAAGGCCCAGTGATGGCCCCACGGAGCCCCGGCCTCGATCCAGCGTCGCAGCAGACGGACCTGCTCGGGCTTGAGGGCCTTGCCGGTTTCCCGTGGCGGCATGACTTCGTCGGGGTCGCCGCTCAGCACGCGCCGCAGGATCTCGCTTTGGTCCGGATGGCCCGGCGAGATCGCAATCCGCCCGCTTTTCCCCGCGCCGCGGGTCCCGGCCTGCGTGTCCAACCGGAGCCCGCCCTTGCGGCCCTGCTCATCGGGGCCGTGACAGGCGAAGCAGTGGTCGGAAAGCAGGGGAAGAATCTCGCGTGAAAAGTCGATCGCCGTCTCGGGAGCCCCCTGCACCGACACCATGGCGGCACACACCCAGGCCACCATCCAGGCGGCGGACCAGCGGCGGAACGGTCGAGTGAGGTGCGAAGCCATTGGGATTCGGGACGAGGGTAATGCTCCGGCATTCACCGGCAATGCTGGAACCGGGCTGAAGAGCTCGGGTGCGGTCGGTCCGGGACTCGGAGCCATGGCCTCGGGTTCGTCGATCGGAGTGGATTCGTGTCGATACGCCCCCTTGCGCTCGTTCACCCGTCGCTGGTTGAATTCCAACATGATCCCTTCCGCGATGTGGTTCCCGGTTCGCCGTGCGGGCGCAGGGATGCCTCTTTCCGGGTGGGTGCGGACCTTGGGGCGCTGGGTGGCAGCGGTGCTGTTGGCGACGGCCTGGGCTGCGACCGCGGGCCCGGTGAAACCGCCGGCACGGCCGGTCTTCGAGCGGGATATCCGACCCATCCTCAAAGCCCATTGCTTCCACTGCCATGGGGAGGAAGAGAAGCCCAAGGGTGGGGTGGATCTGCGCCTGCGCCGGTTGCTGTTGAACCCGTCCGATTCCGGCCCGACTCCCGTGATGGTTCCGGGCAAGCCCTCGCAGAGCCCGCTCCTGTCGGTGGTGAAGTCGGGCGAGATGCCCAAGGGGGGCAAACCCCTGACCACGGAGCAGGTGGCGCTGATCGAGCGCTGGATCGCCCAGGGGGCTCCGACCCTCAGACCCGAGCCCGCCGAGGTGCCTCGTTGGGTCATCACCGAAGAGGAACGAGCGTTCTGGGCCTTCCAGCCGGTGGGGCATCCGGAACCGCCACGGGTCCGTGCCGCGAAATCGATCCGGACTCCGATCGATGCATTCCTGCTGGCCCGGCTGAAAAAGGAGGGCCTCGGCTTCGCCCCGCCGGCGGCACCGGAACCACTGATCCGACGGGTGACCTTCGACCTGACCGGCCTGCCTCCGACGCCGGAGGAAGTCGCGGAGTTCCTCCGGGATCCGTCCGATGCCGGATACGAGCGGCTTGTGGACCGGTTGCTCGATTCGCCGGCCTATGGTGAACGTTGGGCCCGCCATTGGCTCGATGTCGCCGGTTATGCCGATTCCAACGGCGGGGTCGAGGCCGACTCCGAGCGTCCTTGGGCCTGGCGCTACCGCGACTATGTGATCCGGGCCTTCAACGAGGATCGTCCCTTCGACGAATTCGTCACCGAGCAATTGGCCGGTGACGAATTGCTCGCCTCGGTGTCCCCCGACCTCGCGGGACGCGATCTCGATCGTCTGGTGGCCACCGGTTTCCTGCGCATGGCGCCCGATCCCACCGGCGACGGTCCGCCTGAGCCCGAGTTGGCCCGCAACCAGGTCATCGCCGACACCGTCCAGATCGTTTCGTCGTCCTTGCTGGGGCTCACCGTCCACTGCGCCCAGTGTCATGACCACCGGTACGACCCCATCCCGCAGGCCGATTACTACCGCCTGCGGGCCGTGTTCGAGCCGGCCTTCGACTGGAAGCGCTGGAAGAATCCCGCCCAGCGCCTGGTCTCCTTGATGCCGGCGGCCGACCGCTCGATGGCCGAGTGCATCGAAACCTCGGCCAAGGCCCACGATGCGGCAGCGACCCGGTTGCACGATGAACTCATCGAGAAGTTCGTGCAGAAGCAACTGCTCCTGGTGCCCGAGGCCCGACGCGAGGCGGTCATCGGAGCGCGACGGACCCCGGCGGCCAAGCGCACCCCCGAGCAGCTGCAGCTGCTCCGCGAGTTCCCCATGTTCCAGGACCACATCATCCTGGGCGAGGTCGACCGAGAGGGCGCCAACCAGGTCGATGAGGTGCGCAAGCGCGCGGCGGCCGACCGGGCGCTGAAGCCCGCCGATCCCATGGTGCAGGCCCTGGTCGAGGCGTCGGCGGAGCCGGTGACCACGGTGCGCTTCCACCGAGGCGATCCGATGCAACCCCGCGAGGCCATGCGTCCGGCACTCCTCTCGGTGATGGGCCTGGGCGGGCTCGACACCGGTATCCCCGAGGTGGCCGAGAGTCGTCCCGGCGCCGCCCCGCGCACCACCGGTCGGCGCCTCGAGCTCGCCCGCCGGCTCACCGACCGTCGCAATCCGCTCACCGCCCGGGTATGGGTCAATCGCCTCTGGCATCAGCACTTCGGGATGGGGCTCGTCTCGACGCTGGGTGATTTCGGGACCTTGGGCGAACGGCCCAGCCACCCGGAACTCCTGGATTGGCTGGCCGCTGATTTCATGGACCACGGTTGGAAGAACAAGCGGCTGCATCGAAGCATTGTGACCAGCGCCGCCTACCGCCAGGGCACCGTGAACCCTGCGGCCCAGAAGAAGGATCCCGACAACCGACTGCTGGGCCGGTACCGACTCCGCCGCCTGGATGCCGAAAGCGTGCGCGACAGCCTGCTGGCCGTGAGCGGGCGACTGGACTCCACTCGCTTCGGACCTCCGGTGCCGGTGGCCGTCAACGCCCAGGGCCAATTCGTGGTCGGGGTGCAGAAGCGCGATGGCAACGGCGATGCTGTCGGGGTCGAGGCCGGGGGCACGGCCGACTTCCGGCGCAGCCTGTACGTGAAGGTGCGCCGCAGCACACCCGTCGGCGTGCTCGAGACCTTCGACGCCCCGGTGGTCAATCCCAACTGCGAGGCCCGCCCCGTGTCCACCTCGGCCCCGCAGTCGCTCCTGTTCCTCAATGACGGATTCGTGCTGGACCGCTCGCTCGATTTGGCTCGTCGCCTCCAACGGGAACTTCCCGGTGACGAGCGGGCCCGTATCGACCGCCTGTGGCGACTCCTCTTCTCGGTGCCCCCGAAGGCCGGCGAGGTGGACCGGAGCCTGCGATTCGTCCGGGATCTTGTCTCCACCCTGCCGCCCCCGCCGAAACCCGAGGCCAAGGTGCCGGAGGGCACCGTCGTCTCGAACGAAGAGCGCGCTTTGGCCGCCTTGTGCCAGGTGCTGCTGGGTTCCAACCGTTTCCTCTACCTCGACTGAGCCATGGACCTCCCCGATCTGAATCCACCGCTGCGGGGCCTCTGCTCCCGTCGTCACTTCCTCCAGGCGGGCAGCGCCTTCGGTCTGGGATCCACGGCCCTGGCCTGGTTGCTCCAGCAGGAGGGCCTTCTGGGCGCGCCCGCTCGCCCCGAGCTGGAGCAGCGTGTCCACGACCTGAAGCCCAAGTCCGGGCACCATCCGGCGCGGGCGCGGGCGATGATCTCCATCCTGATGATCGGCGGTCCCAGCCAGATGGACCTCTTCGATCCGAAGCCCCTGCTGAAGGAATGGGCGGGCAAGCCGTTCCCGGGCGAGTTGAAGTTCGACAATGCCGGCCAGGCCAGTTCCAAGGTCATGCCCGGACTCTGGGAATTCCAGAAGCATGGCCAGTGCGGCACGGAATTGTCGTCGCTGCTGCCCCACCTGGCCCGCGTGGTCGACGAGTTGTGCGTGATCCGCTCCATGCGGACCGGAGTGAACAACCATGGTCAATCGCTCCACGCGCTGACCAATGGCCGGATCACCGCCGGGGCGCCGACCTTGGGCAGTTGGCTTTCCTACGGCCTCGGCACCGTCAGCCAGGAGTTGCCCGCATTCCTCACCCTGACCCATCCCTCCGGCTTGCCGCTGCTCGCCGAGGCCAATTGGTCCAATGGATGGTTGCCCTCGATCTTCCAGGGGACGGTGGTCCGTCCCACCGAGCCGCGCCTCCTGAACCTCGATCCCGCGCCGCACCTGCGGGGACTTCCGCAGGAACGGCAGCTGGAGTTCCTGGCCGAGCTCAATCGCGATCACCGGGCGGAACACCCGGGCGAGAGCGATCTCGACGCCCGCATCGCCAGCTACCAGTTGGCGGCCCGCATGCAGACCGCAGCCAAGGAGGCGATGGACATCCGTTCAGAGTCCGAGGCGACCCGACGCCTGTACGGCATCGACCAGGAGCGAACCCGCGACTACGGCACCCGCTGCCTCATCGCCCGTCGCCTCGTGGAGCGGGGCGTGCGCTTCGTGCAGGTCATCAACAACGGGCAGAGTTGGGATCAGCACAGCAACCTCTACACGGCCTTGCCCGATCTCTGCTCCCGCAGTGATCAACCGGTGGCCGCGCTCATCCAAGACCTCAAGGCGTTGGGCCTTCTCGACACCACTCTGGTGCACTGGGGCGGAGAAATGGGGCGCTTGCCGGTCATCCAGAACGACGGCCCGAAGGAGAAAGTGGGGCGCGACCACAACACCTACGGCTTCACCCATTGGCTGGCGGGCGGGGGAGTGCGCGGGGGCATGACCTACGGAGAGACCGATGAATGGGGGCATCATGCGGTGAAGGACATCGTCACGCATCATGACCTCCATGCGACCCTGCTGCACCTGTTCGGCCTGGATCACAACCGGCTCATCTATCGCAGGGCCGGTCGCGAACTCAGCCTCACCGACAGCAAGCCCGCCCGGGTGGTCCGCGAGATCCTGCACTCCTGAAGCCGACCGATTGCCCCGAAGGTGTTGGGCTGAGTCGATCGCCTCAAGGAGTTGGAGATCCGCCGCTCAGGGCCTGCGATCCAGCGCTCCGTCCTGGGACTGTATAAGAAATTGACCGATCTCCGAGCGGTCCGTCGTAGGACTCCGGTCAGCAGGGGGCGCTTACCACCACAGGAAATCCGGATCGGGCTTCTGGCTCGCCAGCGCTTCCATCTGCGCTGTGGGCAGGAACTTGAAGAACTCGGCGTGTGAATCGCCAAAGAGCATCATCATGCGGTTCTTGCCCTTGTAGTTGTGCCATTGGCTGCGCGGCTTGAGCACGTCGCGGTTGGCGTGCCAGATCCAGTCGCCCTGGATGATCTTGGTGGAGGGCCGCAGGGCGACCTCGGAACCCTTGATCGGCACGATGGCGGTATTGCCCTTGGGACCGCAGACCATCTTCACCTTGTAGTAGTCGAAGCCGAACTCGGTCAGGTAGCTGTTGCCGTACTGCATGAAGGCGTTGGTGCAATTCACGCCCCGGGCCGCCAGCGACCAGAAATCGCCCTTGTCGGAAGGGCAGTGAAAGGTCTCGTAGGCGTTCCCGACATAGATGTTGAGCGGTCGGTTGGTCGCCGCGGTGAACACGTCGTAGGTGCCGTTCTTGCCGCCGGTCGAGGCCCAATCATTGATGGCCGGGTACGAATCCCGATTGTCGTCGGTGTACATGAAGTACGCCTTGCCGATCTGGCTCTGGTTGCTCATGCACTTGACCGTGTGGGCCTTCTGCTTGGCGTTGGCCAGGGCCGGCAAGAGCATCCCGGCCAGGATCGCGATGATGGCGATCACCACCAGCAATTCGATCAGGGTGAAGG
>CAYLTF010000023.1:0-35198 GCA_964386625.1 uncultured Akkermansia sp.
CGGTATTGTTGAAGGCCACGCCCACCGCGGTCGCGCTGGCGCTGGCGAACCCGTTGCCCAGGCTCAGGTCAGCCGCCCCGGTCGCCTGCAGCGCCAGCTTCTGGTCGCCCCGGATCATCAACGCCACCGTCGCGTTGCTCACGCCCGCGCGCACCACCGTGCCCGCCGTCAGTGAGGCTGACGCCTTGTCCGAGACGATGAGCAACTCGTCCTGGGCCACCGTCGCACCTGCCGTCTTCCGGACGCCGAAGTCACCCGACAACGTCACGAAACCAGCCATCTGGGCCTGAAGGCCCTTGAGCACCAAGGCCGCCTGAGCGTGCTTCACGTTCAGCGGAGCACTGACCTGGATGCCACCGACATCCACCGTGACGGTTTGATCCAGGATGTCCGCCCCCGTGTTGTTGAAGGCGATCCCGACCGAGGCCACCGATGCGCTGGCGAAACCGCCGCCCAAGCTCAGGTCGGCCGCGCCGGTCGCCTGCAAGGCCAGTTTCTGGTCACCCTGGATCATCAGGGCCAAGGTCGCATTGCGAACGCCGGCGCGAACCGCGGTTCCCGCCGTCAACGTGGCAGACGCGGCATTGGAGACCACCAGGAGTCGATCCTCGGCCGGGGTGGCCCCGGTGGTTTTCTGCACACCGAAATTGCCTGCAACGGTCACGAAGCCACCGACCGTCGCCTGGAGTCCATTGAGCACCAGTGCCGCTTGACCGCGAGTCACCTTCAACGGGGCCGACACAGTCACGTCACCCACAGTGACGGAGACCATGCGATTCACATCCGCACCGGTGTTGTTGAAAGCGATGCCGATCGATTCCACCGAGGCCGACGCGAACCCTTCGCCCAGGCTCAACTCGGCGGAACCCGTGGCCTGGAGGGCCAACTTGCCATCGCCCCGGATCATCATCGCCACGGTGGCCTTGCCGACCCCGGCCCGAACCGCGTTCCCGGCATTCAAACCCGCCGAGGCGGAGCTCGAGACGATCAGCAATTCATCGGCCGCAGGAGTGCCGCCACGCAGGCGCTCCACACCGAAGTCACCCGAAAGCGTGACGAAGCCTGCCACCTGGGCCTGCAACCCATGGATCACCACCGAGGCTTGACCATGGCGGACATTCAACGGGGCGCTGACGTTCACAACACCGACCGACACCGTGAGCGTGCGATCCATGATGTCGGAACCCGTGTTGTTGAAGGCCACGCCAATCGAGGTGGCCGAGGCGGAGGCGAAACCGTCACCCAGGTTCAAATCGGCGGCCCCGGTGGCCTGCAGCGCCAACTTCTGATCACCGCGGACGACCATGGCCAACCGGGCATCGCGCACCCCGGCCCGCAGCGCCACACCCGCCTGCACCCGCGCCTCGGCACTGTTGGCCACCACGACGAGTTCCTCTTGTTCAGGCTGGCTGCCCGACACCTTCTGGACTCCGAAGTTGCCCGAAATGCTGACGAACCCGCCCACCGTGGCCTGGAATCCGGTCAATACCACCGCCGATTGACCCGCGGCCACCTGGATCGGGGCGCTGACCTCGATGGCACCGACACGGACAGCCGCCGTGCGCGCCACATCTCCACCGGTGTTGTTGAAAATCACTCCGATCCCGGCGACCGACACTTCGGCAAAACCGCTGCCCAGGCTCAGATCGGCCGCGCCGGTCGCCTGCAGCGCCAGCTTCTGGTCGGCACGGATGATGAGCGCCAACGTCGCGTCGGTGACTCCCGCCCGGATCGCCTCTCCCGCGCTCAAGCGGGCCGACGCGTTGCGGGCCACGATCACCAATTCCTCCGGGGTGGCACCGATGGCCGGCGTCTTCTGGACACCGAAATCACCCGATACCGTCACGAATCCGCCAATGGTTGCCTTCAGGCCGGTGAGGACCACTCCCGACTGACCGTTGCGGACATTCAACGGCGCGGTCACCACCACATCACCGACGGCGACCGACACGGTGCCGGCCATGTCTACGCCGGTGTTGTTGAACGCAACCCCGACGGCGTTCACCGAAACGCTGGCGAATCCGCCGCCGAGGCTCAAATCGGCCGCGCCGGTCGCCTGCAGCGCCAACTTCTGGTCGCCGCGGATCACCAGAGCGACGGTGGCCTCGCGCACGCCCGCCTTCACCGCGGTACCCACGGAGAGCGCTGCCGACGCATTGCTCGACACCACCAGCAGTTCATCGAGGCCCGCGGTGGCCCCCTTGCGCAATTGCAGGCCGAAGTCGCCGCCGATCTGGGCGAATCCAGCGATGGAGGCTTGCAGGCCGGTCACGGTCACCGTGGAAACCCCGTGGGCCACCTTCAGCGGTGCGCTGGCGGAGACCGTTCCCACGGTCACCGCTAACGTCGTGTCGAGATGGGTACCGGTGTTGTTGTACGAGACCCCGATGCCCGTCGCGGACGCGGAGGCAAAGCCTTCACCCAACTGGAGTTCGGCCGCACCCGTCGCCTGCAACGCCAACTTCTGGTCGCCCCGGACCAGGAGCGCCACCTTGGCCTGGCTCACACCCGCCCGAACCACCGGCCCGGCCCGCAGGGAGGCGGCGGCGGCATTCGAGACCACCCACAACTGTTCCTCACCCGGCTTCGCACCCGGCGAATACTTGACTCCGAAGTCGCCAGACACCGTCACGAAGCCCGCCAACGTGGCCTCCAGACCCGTGATCACCAGGCTGGAGACACCGTTCTTCACCACCAGCGGGGCGCCCACGGTCACATCGCCCACCTTGAGCGTGATTTCCCGATCGATGTCGGCCCCGGTGTTGTTGAAGGACACACCCACTCCCGTCGCGGCCACACTGGCGAATCCGGAACCCAGATGGAGATCCGCGGCACCGGTCGCCTGGAATGCGATCTTTTGATCGTCTCGGATCACCAGCGCCAAGGTCGCGTTCTTCACCCCGGCCTTCACCACGTCTCCAACCGTCATCGACGCGGCGGCATCGCGGGTGATCACCACGAATGCCGCGGGATCGTTCACGGTGGCCGGGCGGCTCTGGAAAGCGAAGCTGCCCGAAACGGTGACGAAGTCGGCCACCTTGGCCTGGAGCCCCTCGACCACCACCGTCGAAACCCCGTTCTCCACAGCCACCGGCACGCTGACATCGACCGCACCGACCCGGATGGACACCGTCTGAGCCATATCCCGCCCCGTGTTGTTGTAGGAGATGCCCACCCCGGTGGCGGAGACCGATGCGAAACCGTTGCCCAGGCTGATGTCCGGCGAACCGGTCGCCTGGATCACCAGGGTCTGATCTTCATTCACCACCAGCGCCAGGGTGGCGCCCTGGACTCCGACACGCAGTGTCTCGCCCACGGTCAGGCGAGCCGCGGCACTCTGTGAAAGCACGACCAACTGATCATCGTTGGCAGCCGGTCCGGTCTTCTTCTGGAGGGCGTAATCGCCGGACAGCGAGACGAAGCCACCGACCGCGGCGTCAAGACCCGTCACCAGCACGGTCGCCACCTCGTTCCGCACCACCAGCGGAGCGGTGACGGCGACCCGGTAGGCGCTCATGTCGAACTGCTCGTTCAGATCGGCCCCCGTGTTGTTGTACGAGAAGCCCATGGCCTGCACACCGACCCGCGCAAACCCGCTGCCCAGGCTCAACGACGAGGCGCCACCGGTGGTCTGGACCGCGTAAGTCCCATCGTTCTTGATCAGCAAGGCCACGGTGGCCCCGGTCACGCCGCCCCGGATGGAATCCCCGATCGCGAAGCTCGCAGCCGCCCGGTCGGCCACGATGGCCAGATCCCCGTTGCTGCGGTACTGGAAGGCGAAGTCACCCGAGAGCGAGGCGAAGTCGCCGAGATTCCACTTCAATCCGGTCACGATGGCCGAGACGAACGGATTGCTCTCGGTACCCACCGGCAATTGCAGCGTCTTGGCGAAACCGCCCACCAACTGCTGATCCACGGCGGCGCCGGTGGAGTTGTACTCGAAGCCCACCCCGCGCAGCGTGGGAATGCTGGCTACGATGGTGCCAACAGCGGAGTCCTTAGCGAAGGCCAACTCTCCACCACTGCCGAACATCCGGGCGAAGCCATCCTCAAGGACGAAGAACGGTTCACCGCTGATCGACAGCGCCACCCCTCCGGACGCCCGCACGATCAAGCCCATGTCGCCCCGGACCACGCCTGCACGGAAGGCCGGGGTCTCGAAGACGGCGTTGGCATCGGTCACCGCCACGGTGATGTCGCCGCCGGTGGCCGTTCCGGTCCGCTGGAAGGCGAAGTCGCCGGAAATCTTCAGGAACTCGCCCAACCGGCCCGAGAAGCCTTCGGCGATCACCAAGACGAACGGTGAGTTGCGGGTTCCGGCCCCGAGGTTCATCGGCACGCTGACCTCGCCCACGGTCAGGCTTCCAGTCACCGCCGCCCCCGTCGAATTCCAACCAAACCGCAAACGGTTGGCCTTGGCCTCGGCGATGCCCGACAAGCGGAATGTGGGCGCACCGTCGCCGTCGAAGGCCACGCCACCATCGGGGTTGATCTGGAGACCAGCGCTGGCCTCCTTGATGGACAATTCGTTCTGCCCCACCCGGAAGGCGACACTCGCGTCCCGTGCGATGCCGACGATCATTCCTCGGTCCATTCTGAAGGCGAAGTCGCCCGTCAACTCGAAGAACTCGTTGCCTGGAGGCCCGATGAAGGCTTCAAGGTTGATGATCTCCAGCTGCATGAAGGGCAACGCCGCGCTGCCCCACGGCACATCCAGTCTGATCCCGCTCGTGACACCCGCACTGTTGGTCACGGTGATGTCCTCCGCCACCACGCGACCAGTGGTGTTGAAGTCGATGGTGACCCGGTCGACGCTGACCCGGCCGATGGCCTCCGGCATCTTGATGTAGATGCCGGATTCTTCAGCCGTCTTGCCGGCCTCACGGGCCGCGGAGGCGTGGAACGCGATGCCGCCGGTCTTCTCGACCAGGATGCCGAATCGAGCCCCCACGATGCCCGCACCCCAGGCGTCGGTACCGGTGATCAACTTCAGCGTCGCCGACGAGCTCGACATCAGGAAGTCGCCGTTCGAGCGGCGCTTCACCACGTAGTCGCCCTGCAGCTTCACGAAATTGAGCATCGTGGCGTCGAGGTTGCGCAGGTCGACCATCGCCAACGGTTGGCCCGGGAATCCGTCCGGCGGCTGCACCGCCACCTTGACGACCAGCGGCTTGGCTGTCTGGGCGGCAACTCGCCGGCTGAGGGTGAGGTCCTGCGCGGCTCCGGTGTCGTTGTAGTACACCGTGGTCTCACCGGTGACGCTGCCCGAGTCGAGCAAGCGGACACCCAGCAGCGTCGGGAACTCGAGCACGGTCTTGCCCCGTCCGTTTTCCACCATGTTGCTCTGGAGAGCGACACCACCTTGCGGGGTCACGACCATGGCGACATCGGCGCCTGCGACGCCCGCGCTGAACCCGTGCACGCTCATGGTCAGGCGGCTGCCACCCACCGAGCCATCGACCTCGACCTCCAGGCCACCGCCATCCCGCCCGTAGAAGTAGGTGCGACCCTGCAGCTTGATCAGGCCACCGATCTCCATGCCCAGATTGCCGCCCAGTTGGTTCTCACCCACCTGGAAATTCGGCACCTGGATGGTGGTCACCACGCCGCGGACCTCGGTGGCCTCGGAAGCCAAGCCGCTGGTCGCCTGACGGATCTGGATGACGCCACGGGGATTGAGAATGTTGTTGGCCGCCTCGAAGACGAATTGACCGGACCCGAAGACACGGCGGTGGTTGTCTCGGAACAGCTCGACCGAGGCCTTAGACACCACGGTATTGCCCAGGCTCACGTCGGCGATCTGGACGTACCTCTGGCCGTTGTGGGTTCCCTTGGTCTCGCTGAACACCAGTTTGTAATGCTGGTAAGCAAACCCGTTGGTGAAGGTCACCGTGCTGCTGGCGCCGCGGCCATCGCCCAGCAGGGTGTCACCGGCGCTGATGATCGTCCATGCGGTGGAATCCCAGCCGGGGGCCATCGAACCGTTGGCGCCATACAGCTTGTAGGCGCTGGGATCCCACTCCCAGATGTCGCTGTCAGCCCGGGTGGTCAGCGTCATCGAGGTGGTCGTGGTGGCCTTGGACATCGAGAGGATGAGGCCGGACCCCGGACCAGTCGTGTTGAGGTACTTCGTGCCAAAGTCACCATCCACCGCGTTGACCGCCGGATCCCCCGTCGAAGCGCCGGGGCTGCCGGTCACTGTGACTCCCGCTCCACGGCGGAATCCGACGAAGATCTTGTCGCCTTCACCGGTCCTGAGTCCGCCTTCGACATCGGTGGACACGAAGGCCCAGGTGTCCTTGCTGCTGTCCGCGGTGTTCTTGGATTCGCGGAAATCGAACACACCGTCGAGGTACGCCAACCCATCGAGCTTCATCAGGACACGTCCCACGCGGGCCGGTTCGCGGAAGAAGTAGTCGGTGAAACCCATGCCGACCTCGTCCTGCCCGGAGAGAGCCTCGATGTAGAGACGGATCTGACGGTCGCCTGCACCCGGGATGCGGATGGTCCGCAGGCGGATGGTGTTGCTGCCCGGATTGTTCGGATCCGTGCCCTCCACAAGGTCGTAGGTCAGATCGCCGTTGCGGAAGAGACCCGAAGCCGCATCGAACTTGCCGATGATGCCGCTGAACAGAGGCACATCCTCCCCTTCCTTGCGATCGGTCTCATGGTTGAAACCGTCCTGGAAGAGCAGCGACAGCGTGCTACCCGTGAGGTTCACGCTGCCCACGAAGTCCACGCGGGTGCGCAGGATGGCACCGTTTTCGTCGTGGCCGATCCAGACACGGGTGTCCTCGAGCAACTGCAGGGTGCTGCTCGCCAGGCCGCCATCGATGCGATAGGGGTCGGGCGAATTGTAGGCGGCGATCTGGAAGCCGGTGAGAATCCCCGAGGCGTCGAACCGAGCCTGGCCCATGTCGCCCAAAACGATGGCCTTGGTCTCTGAATCCGGCGTGTGGATGGCGTCGGCGCCCTCGCCACCCACGATCACGGTCTTGGCACCGGTAACGGTCAGCACATCCGCCGCACCTCCGGCCGAGGCTGTCGCCTTGACCTGACTCAGCGTGTAGGTGCTGCCTTGCAACGAGATCTCCGAAACGTGGACGTACTGCTGCCCATTCCAGGTTCCCTTCACTTCGGTGAACACGACCTTGTACTGACGGTACGCAACCGCGTTGTTGAAGGTCACCGTGCTGGACACACCGCGACCATCGCCGAGGTTGGTGTCGGCCGTGGTGATCAACACCCACTCCCCGTCCCAATCCGGGCCCTGTTCCGCCTCGGATCCGTAGATGGAGACGACCTTCGGGTCCCATTCCCAGATGTCATCATTGGTCCGGGTGGTCAGAGTCAACGCGGTCATCGGATCCGACAACGAGGGCGACTTGAGGATCAGGCCGCTGCCGGGGCCGTTGAAATTCAGGTACTTGGTGTCGGTCCGGCCGTCGGTCGCCAATTCCACGGTCTCGTTGCTCGGCGAGGCCCCCGGGCTGGCGATGACCGGCTGGGGCTGCAACACCCCGTTCACCGACACCAGGGCCTGGGTCTGGAAGCCCAGGTGCACCTCGGCGATCCGGACCACCGAGGCGGTCGCGGGTCCGCGGGTGAGCGGGCTGTAGCTCACCGACTGGACCCCCATCGTCGTCGGGAAGGTGACGGCATAGCGGCTGAAAGCCTTCGTGTTGTCGAAGGCGATCTGGAGGGTCTCGCCTGGCGCCCCGGTGAAGCCGGTGTTGCCGGAGCTCACCAACTCCCAGATGTCGGCATGGCCATCGCCGCTGGCCGCATTGGTCCCGTAGATGCGATAAGTCGCAGGGATGCTCTGCCAGTTGCCGGTGCGCGAGGCCGTCAAGGTCAGGCTGTTCACCGCCGTCCGGGCGGTCAGCGTGACGATGAACCCGTTGTCGTTGACGGTGCCGCTTCCCGATCCACCCAATCCCACCGCTGCGTAATCGGTGGCGGGGTTGTTGTCGGTCGCATTGCCCGGCAAGAGTTCACCCGCTCCCAGCAGGCGGGTCGCCGGCACCGGAACCTCCAGCAAGTAGAAATCGGCATCGCCGGAACCGTTGGAGTAGTCGTTCCAGAGCGGTTGCCCTGATTTCTTGGTCGTCCAGATCATCAGGTAGTCCTCGCCCGAACCGCCATTGCTCGGCTCACCGGTTTCCCAGGCCGTGAATCCCCAAGCCTCGCCGGTGACCCAACGCCATCCTCCAGCCGGCTCCGTCTTGTCGGCGCCCTGGAAACCACCGATCCAGACGTTGGCGTTCCCCACCATGGCCCGGGCGCGGTCCCATTCCTCTTGGCTGGTGATGGTGGCGAGGTGTCCGCCCCGAGCGAGGGCATCCTCCCTCGCCTGGGTCCACGATCCCTTCCAGGGGATCAACATGAATTCGGTGAGACCCGTGCGGTTCGAGAGAATCTGGGTCGCCTGGATGGCGGTGAGCACCGGAGGCATCATCGCGGAGCCTACGAAGCGAATCTCGCCGGCATCACCGATCACCACGGTCCGGTCACCCGAGGCCGAAACCGTGTCGCTGCCGCCACCGGCGATGATCAAGTCGTTGCCAGAGACGCCCGTGATGGTGTCGGCGCCGCTGCCGTCCTGACCCTCGACACCGATCACGCCGCCAAGGTCGTCAAAGAGGATGCGGCCATAATCGCCAATGAGCACGTCCTTGCCAGTCGAAGCGGTCAGCGTGTCGTTGCCCGATCCACCGATCATGCGATCGTTGCCCCCGTTGCCCACGAGAAGATCGTTGCCGGAACCGGACAATGCCTGCACCGACAGCACCCCTTGCGCCGAATTCAACACGATCTCGCCGTCGTCGCCGATGAGCACATCGGTCTTGCTGCCACCGATCAGCGTGTCGTTGCCAGATCCGCCGATGAGGTTCATCGCCGACGCGACCACGGAGCTGGAAGCCACCATCGTATCATGGCCACCCGTCCCGGAATTCGACACCGCATAGGTGACGGTGATCGGGACCCCGGAAGCCGCCGCTGTGCCCAGGATGACCGAACCGCCGGTGATGGTGTAGGCCGAGGCCACAAGGGTGGTTCCACCGACGGTCACCGTGACCGGTGCAGTCAACGGAGTGCCCGAAAGCGTCCAGGTTCTCTGGGAACCGTCGCCCGTGAACAAGTCGCTCCGGGACGGATTGCTCGAGACCCGCTCCAGCTTGCCCGACTTGGAGAACCAGAGGGTTCCCTCGTCGCCCACCACCGTGTTGGCCCCGCCGGCATGGATGGTGTCATTGCCCAGACCACCGAGGATGTAGTTGGTTCCCGTGGTGGCGTAGATGGTGTCGTTGCCGGCGGCGGTCCCCGAGGTTGAGATGCGAGGGGCGAACGAATAGCCCGGGGGCACACTCATCGAGCCTTCATCCCCGAGGATGTAGTTCACTCCGCCGTTGGTGCGGATCACGTCGGAACCCGCATTGCCGATGATGAAGTTCACCCCGGAACCACCGATGATCTCGTCGTCACCTGAACCGCCCTCCAGGCGATTGACTCCTTCCCCGCCCTCGATGCGGTAGCGGCGACCCGCCTGCGCCCCACCGATGATGATGGTATCGTCGCCCGAACCGCCCTTGAGACGGTTCACGGCGGACGTGCTGCCACCATCGATGTAGAAGCTGTCGTTGCCTGAGCCGCCATCGAACACGAGCTGCGAGGTGACTCCCTCACCCACATACACGGTGGAGTTCACCACACGTCCCCGGGCCGGGTTGTCCAAGGCCAGGCTGTCCGAGGAGTTCACCACGATCTGGCGGACACCCTTGTAGGTCTTCACCCGTCCGTTGTAGATCACCAGGACCGTTTCGGACCCGTCGGCCTCAGTGCTGACATGATTCACCGAGTAGATCGGATCCGTGTCATCGTCTTCGAAGACGCGCGTCTTGCCATCCTCGATCGTCAGGTTGAGGACACCTCCGTCATCGGCCACGCTGCTTTCATCCACCAGGATCCGTCCATCGGAGGAGGTCGCCAGCCAATAGGGCTTCGGACGCGGTGAGATGTATCCGATCTTCCAGGTCTTGGAGACGAAGATGGAGAAGAAGAAGAAATCCAACTCCGCCTCCGCATACAGGAGGACACGTCCGTCGGTCGAGTTGTAGGACACCTCGGCTCCCAGACCGATGCCGATGCCCATCAGGTAGACCTTGCCCTTCAGGGACGCGGAGAATCCCAACTCCTCCAGTTCGAAGATGTAATAGAGCCGCGCCGACATCGAAGCCTGGAAGCCGAAGAACGTGCCACCGAACTTGATCGAACCGCGGATGTCGATCCCATAGGAACCGTTCGATTGCACCCAACCCGCCAGGCTCACCGTGGCGATACCGAAGAGCGTCGTGCTGGCTTCGAAACTGAAGGCCCACTCACCGCGACCCAATTGCACGCTCAGCGGCACGTGGGACGGCACCGAACTCGCGGGCCGGGTGAACTTGCCACCCACCTGCGCGGTGATCTTGATGTTGAATTTGAGGATCTCGACGATGCTCGCCTCGCCCTCCAGCGACAGGTACACGGACTTGGCCTGGATCTTCCGACCCGCCAGATCCACATCACGGTTCATCGTGTTGATGTAGAGCTGACCCTTGGCCTTCACCTTGATGATCTCCACCAAGTTGGCCTCTACCTCGATGGCGGCGCCCAGGGCGATGCCCTCGCTGCTAATTTCAACACCGATCTGGATGTCCACCTTGGCGATGCCCACCAAGTTGGCCCGGGCTCGGCCCTCCATGCGGAACACCTTGGTCTCGCTGTTGTAGGAGATCTGGACCCACACTTCGGCCTCGAGGACGCCGGCGAAGATGATCTTGCCTTCGACGCGCACCAAAACGCCGGGGTTCAAGGTCAGGGTGGTCTTCTCGTCCAACTTCACCGTCTTCACCTGCGAGGTGGTGTTCAACTCCATGCGGAGCTTCGCGTCGATCTCCAGACCGATGGACTTGCCCAAGGCCTCACCGGACGCCACTTCGAGACGGAACGCCGCGACCATGCCCTCTTCGGAGATGTCGATGTAGGCATTGACTTGAACCCGGCCGAGCGGACCCAGGGTCATGTAGCCGTTGATGCTCAACGTGAACTTCTGGTCTGCGATCAGGAAGAACAGGTTGGCCTCGACCTCGAAGCCTCCCGCGATGGTGAGCTTGCCCGAGGCGCGGATCAGGATGTACCAGCCGGCGGGTTGGTAGGTGCCGTCGATGTTCTGGGCCGCCCCCTTGATGGTCACGGTACGGACGGTCTGAGGGATCGTCAGGCGGTTGCCATCGACATCGAACTTCGGACTGCCGTCCGCGTTGAAGGCGGGCACATCCTCGATGCGCGACACCTCCATGACCTGCCCTTTCTCGTCCCTCAGTGTCTCGAAGGCCGGGTTGGTCTGGGGAATGGTGAACACGACATCGTTGCCGAAGGTGTTGATCTGGATCAGGGCTTCGACCTCGAGGCTCAGACCATTGATCCCCGACGAGAGATTGCCCGCGAAGCTCGCGGCGAAGCCGAACTGGCCGTTCCGCATTCCCAGGTAGATCAGGGCGGTCACGCTCGCCGAGAGTTGGGGAGCGCTGCGAGGCCCGATGGTCAACCGACCGGAGGCGATCAGGGTGAACCCGTTCGAATCGATGCTGATGGCGAAACTGGCCGCCAGGCGGAACACCTCGTTGCCGCCGACCTTGAAGGACCCGACCGCCGAGATGACGAACATGAAGCTCTTGGCCCGGGCCACCTGGTGGACATCGAGGTAGTCCTGCGAAGCGTATTTCACCTCCACCTGGGTGTCGGCCGTGATCGGTTTCAGCAGCCGGATGGTGGCGTTGTAACGATCGAGCACATAGTCCCCGCTCTTGCCACCGTCGGTCGACTCCACCAGCGCTTTTCCATCCTGGGTCACCGAGAACGTGCCCGTGGCCTTCGGTGTGTGGGTCAACTGGATCAACTCGAAATCGCCGGCGGTCAGATTGAAGGTGTCGGTGGTCTCCGCCTGTTTGGTGGCCGCCAACCGAAGGTCGATGTTCTTGTCCACCCCGGTCGTATTGAGCGTGAGGGTGAGGCCTCCCTGCAGGAACAAGCCGTACTGCTCGAGCTTCTTCAGGCCGTCCCCGGTCTGGATCCTCAGAGCCCCGTACATTTCGAACCCGTCACCATGCTTGATCACCAGCTTGCCGGCAGCCGTACCGACGACTCCGATCGAAGCCACCTCAAGCTTGGCCGAGACCTCCAGCCGGAACTCGGTCGGTGTGAACGTCAGCGCCGCTTGGCCGTCGAGCTGCACCCAGAAGGTGTTGTCTGCCAGATCAGCACGGACACCACCGGCGATGACCACCTGGAACCCACTGGGTGCCGGCACCGTCGAAGCCGGGTTCACCGCAGCCTGGCCCGTGGTCGGATCCATGTACTGGGTCCGGTACGAGTAGCTCACCTGCACGGTCTGCCCTTGGGTCGGCGCGGTCTTCAGCGTCAGCGTATTGCCGGAGACCGTGTAGGCCGACGACGCGAGAGCGGCACCATCGACGGTCACCGTGGCCGTGGTGTTCTTCAGGACCGCGTAATCAAGCGAAATGGAGGTGGTGTTCGCTCCTGCGGTGAAGGTCTGCGTCTGGGTCTTCGTGACGTAGTACCGGGACTCGAGCATCTCGGAGGTCAGCCGATCTCCGGCTTCGTCCGTCAATCCGAAGTCCAGCATGCCATAGATGCTGATGCCGCCCTTGCTCCGTGCCGGTTGGCCCGGGAGGTCGAAGAGGAAGAGGAACCGGCCCTCACCCTTGGCCACCTGGGTCAGGTTGGCATAGAAGTACGCGTCGACCGAGAGGCTGTTCGCGAAGATCGCCTTGCCCGTCAGCAGGATCTTGCCCGTGATGTCGATCTTGAGATCCACCTCGGCGCGGAAGGTCTGCCGTGAGGCGTAGGCCGTGTACAGGGTGGCTCCGGCCGTGATCACCATGTTCTTCGAAAGATCGTCGAAGGAGATTCCGGTCCCACCGCCATTCTTGACGATGGTCGCGATCTGCTGACGCAGACTCTCTTCCCATTGGGCCGAAGTCATCGTCGACGGATTGCTGGCGCCCGCATACTTCCTCAGCGCGTAGGCGCTTTCCTTCACGTCCACCTTCGGAACGCCGTTTTCCATCACCACTTGGCCGTCCGAATTCTTCTCGTAGACCGACGGGTCGGCCATGGTCGCCCCGAAGTCGATGCCGCCCCGGAGATCGGAGATCGTGAGACCGCTCTGCGGATCCAGCAGGATCGGGATCGGAGCGCTCACGAAGAGCGACAGCGGACCGAATTCGGAGAAGCCGATCCGGGCCTCGATCTTGCCCAGGCCAGGGGTCGTCAGGCTGCCCTGGATGCCCGCATAGAAGACCCGGTTGGAGACCACGGTCGTGGTGTCGGTGGAGGCGATGACCTTGTAGTCCGACGACAGCTTGACGATGCCCGCGACCAACTGGCCCGCGATCTCTCCGCCAAACGCCTTGCCGGCCACCGAGACATTGAAGGAATCGATCGCCGTGATCGGGAACTGCCCCTTGCTGAGCAATCCCGCGTCGATCTTCAGCCCCTTCACCCCACCGCTGAACTGGAGACCGGAGAGCCCCTGGATGGAGGAGATCTCGGCGTCGAGCGTCAGGAGGAAATTGGTGGGATCGTTGTTGAAATCACGCCACTCGATCCCGACCGCAAGGTTCTTGAGCGGCAGCCACGACGGGAGCTTCAGCTTCGAGGGATCCTCCGCGCCCAGGCTCAGTGACACCGCGAAGGTCTTGCCTGTGTAGAAGCCGCCATCGGCGGTGACACCGAAGTCCTTCATCGTGCCGCCGATGGACACGCCCCCTGCCTTCACCGTCGCGGACAGGCTGCCAAAGTAGAGCATCTGCTCGTTGGCCTTCGGCTCCAAGTTGTAACGGACGTCGCCGCCCTTCACCTGCAGGAAGGTGCCCACGTTGAGCTCGAACTGATCCACCTTGAGGTCGAAGTCGCCCAACCCTCCGGTCACCGGCTTGAACATCTGGGCCGGATCCAGACCCACCTCCACCTTGAAGACGCCGGCGACGCCGAATGCATCGGTGTCGACACCGTCCAAGAACGACGCCGAGGAACCGCCTGGCAGCTTCACCGCCGCCGACCGGAACCCGATCGTGATGTCGATCGAGAGGTTCAGAAGCTTGGTGGTCTTGTCGAGGTCGTAGGAGAAGTTGCCGACCGTCAGGGTCGGATCCACCAACGTGACCGGGCCCAGCGTGTAGGTCTTCGGCGTACGAACCGGCGTGGGATTCAATTCGCCCGTCTCGGCGTTGAATCCTCCGGTGCCGGTGGTCGCGGCCTTGGCCATCGGATCCACCGGTCCGATCCGGGCGAAGGTGGGCAACTCGGTCTGCCGGGCGGGTAGGATCTCGAAGTTCGTCACCGCGAACGACTGCATGGCGAACTTCGGTCCGCTGCCCTGCCCCTCCCGGAACAGGAATCGTCCCTCGCCGGCGATCGTCACCATGGTCTGACCGTCCTTGACCACCCGGAAACCGGCGTTGCTGAAGGCGACTCGCGTCACGGTGGCCTGGCCCGCGATGGCCCCACGCGTGATGTTGAAGCTGCCGAAGAGGGCCACCGATTCGCCGAACTGGATCTCGCCGGACTCCACGGTCACCTGCTGAGCTCCGGAAGAGTAGACCATGCCGTCCAGGGTCACGAGGTTCGGGTACGACTTGTAGGTCACCTTCTCCGCCGTCAACTCGAACAAGGCGGGATCGCCGAAGGAGAGGCTGGCACCCGTGATGATGGTGATCGACTCGCCGCGAGGGCCCGAAGGCCGCGACTCGTAACTGCCACGGATGGTGATTTCGCCGATCTTGATGAGCGCATCGGTCAGGGCGATGGACTGGAACGGCTTGCCGGCGACGGCCACCTCGCTGGCGTCGAACACCACCGGGACGCTCAGGTTGAGCACCGGCACCGTGTCGTTGACCGCGAAGGTGGTCGTGTTGCGGCGGACCCGGAGAGTGGCCTCGGCGCTGATGGCCCCGCCCTTGGCCGAGCCGGTCAGCTTGCCATCCAACGCATAGCCCAGCGACGCCCCCTTGGCGTTGCGGTAGAGGATCAATCCCAACGTGCCCCCGGTGACGCTGTACTCGTCGCTGCCGGCGGTCCCGGTCACCCCTGTGGCCCCGATCTTGATGCGGGTCTGCTTCGTGACCTGATCCACCTCCTTGGCGTAGCCGAAGCTGCCGCTCACCTGGACCACGCCGCCGATGCCTAGACTGAGGGTGCCTCCGATCTGGAGCACAGGGTCGGCCGGCGAGATGTCCACCTGCGCCGGGGAAACCCGCTGCTGGGTCCAATCCAGCACCTTGCCGTTGGCGACCGTGGTGCGGTTCATCTTGAACACCAGGTTGCTGACCGACATGGAGAAGGTAGCCGGATCCAATCCCTGGATGGTCGCGAGGCCGAGCGACGCCTCGATGCCGGTGTACTTCCGGGTGGCCATCGCGCTGTAGGTCCGCCCGTCGTTGGAGGAGAAACGCGCGGTGAAGACCCCGAGATCCAACTCACCGCCCTCGACCCGGAACCCGACGGCATCGGGATCGTCGATCGCCGGCAGCGTCACCCGACCGGTCTCCGCATCCAGACTGGCTCCGGAACCCAGGTAGACCGTGGCGTTGCTGATGCGGACGGTCAGCAGGTCGCCCTTGAGGACACGCACCGAAAGGTCATCCGGATCATCCACCCCTGCCACCGTGGACTTGGTGAAATGCACCGTGGCGTCGAGATACAAGGTGCCCGCGATGCTCATGCCCACCGAGCCGCCGATGCGGAAACCCGGACTGTCCGAACCGAGATCGACCCCGGCCCCCGCCAGGGTCTGCTGACGCCAGTTCATGAGCAGGCCGGTGGTGCTCGTCGTCCGGTTGATTTGCAGGACCAGGTCGCGGCCCACCAGATTGAAGGTGTCCGGATCGATCCCGATGAACTGGGCACGACCCAACGCCGCCTCGAATGCGGTGTATTTGCGCAGGCTCGCCAGCTTGGAGTAGCTGGTGCCATCGGCCGAGGACTCGCGGGCGGTGAGCACGGCGAAGTCCAGGGTGCCGTCCGCCACACGGAAGCCGACGGCATCCGGATCATCCAAACCAGGCAGGGTCACCTTGCCAAAATCCTTGCTGGTGCGATCCAGATCCAGGCTGGCCCCGCTGCCGATGAACAAGCGCGCATCGGTGACCCGCACCGACAGCAGGTCTCCTCGCAGCACTCGACCTGGCGCATCCGGATCCGTGACACGATCCACCACCGTGCGGCTCACCTGGATGGTCGCGCTGCCATAAACCACCTCGCCGATGCCCAACGCCACGGTGCCTCCGATGAGGAAGGCGGCGTCCGTCGGCTTCAGCGTGAGATTCGCAGCCTCGAGCGCCCCCTGCGACCAGTCCATGAGGCGACCATTCACCACGGTGGTCTTGCTTTGTTGCAACACCAGGCGGGTCGCGATCATGTCCAATGAATCCACACCCTGGAGCTGCGCCACACCGAGGCTGGCCTGCAGTCCGGTGTACTTGCGGACCTGAGTGCCCGACCGAACCGTCAACACCCCGAGATCGAGTCGACCACTCTCGACCCGGAAACCGGTGGCCGTGGGATCGTTGGACTCCGGCAAGGTCACCTTGCCGAACGTGGCGCTGTTCGTGTCGAGGTCGAGACTGGCTCCGGTGCCGATGTACAGATTGGCCTCGGACATCGAGAAGGTGAGCAGGCTGCCGCCGACACGGGTCCCGCTGTCATTGTCCGGATCCACCACTCCGGTCACGGTGCTGCGACCGATCGACACGGTGGCACTGCCGTACACCACATCCGCGATGCCGATCCCGATCGTGCCGCCGATTTGCAGACTGCCATCCGAAGGTCCCGTGGTCACACCCGCGGCTTCCAACGACTCCTGGGTCCAATCCATCAGTTTGCCGTCGACCACCGAGGTCTTGTTCAGCTTCAGGTACAGGTTGGTGCCAATGATCTGGAACGCCTCCACGCCCTGGAGCTGGGCCCGACCCAGGGTGGCGCTGAGGCCGATGAACTGACGGCTGGTGGTTCCCTGAGTGTTCTTGAGGACGCCAAGATTCAACGTGCCGCCTTCCACCGCGAAACCGATGGCATCCGGGTCGTTCGGAGCCGGCAGGGTTACCTTTCCGAAATCAGCGCTGTTTCGATCGAGATCGAGCGTGGCTCCGTCACCGATATACAGTCGGGCATCCGACACGCGCACCGACAGCAGGTCCCCGGCCAGGGTCTGGGTGCCGTCGCCGGCGGGGTCCACCACCCCGGTGACCCGACTACGGTTGATGCTCACCGTGGCGCTGCCATACACGACCTCGGCGATACCAATGCCCACCGTGCCCCCGATCAGGAAGCCTTGATCGGCGGTCCGCAGGCCCAGCCCGCTGTAACTCAACGAGGTCTGTAGCCAGTCGAGCGCGATTCCGTTGGTGACCGAGGTCTTGTTCTGCCGGAATACCAGATTGGTGGCGATGATCTGGAGGTCGTTCACACCCTGCAATTGGGCGCGACCCAGAGCGGCCTCGATACCCACATACTTCCGCGGAGCAGCCAGAAGCGTGTAGGTCGTGCCGGCATTCAACTCGCGACGGGCGGTGAAAATGGCCAACCGCAGGCTGCCGCCCTCGATGGCAAAGCCCACGGCGTTCGAATCATTGGGCTCCGGCAACGTCACCGTGCCGAACCCGGAATCGGTCGACACCTCGTTCAGGCTCGCCCCGCTGCCGATGAAGATCCGTGCATTGGAAATCTGGATGGCCAGCAAGTCGCCTTGCAGCACCCGGGTGCCGCCATCATCCGGATCGTCGACCCCCTCGACGGTGCTGCGGCTCATGTTGAGCGTGGCGCTGGCGAACACCACGTCGGCGATCGCCAGACCCACCGTGCCGCCGATCTGCAGCGTGGGACTGGTCGGGATCAGCGTCAGGCCGGCCTTGCTCAACGTGGACTGGGTCCAATCCAACCGGTTGCCCTCGGCCACCGAGGTGCGGGTCAGGGTCAACGACAGGTTGGTCGCCAGGATCTTGACGGCATCGACTCCCTGCAGCTGCGCCTTGCCCAGCGAGGCCTGCAATCCGGTGTACTTCCGGGCCGTCGCCAACGGGCTGTAATCGACGCCGTCAGAGGATCCCTGGGTCGCGGTGAAGATCCCCAGGTCGAGATTGCCGGCATCCACACTGAAGCCCACGGCCCTCGGATCATCGGAGGCGGGCAACACCACCGTGCCGAATTGGGAGACGGTGGAGTCATCCTCCAGACGGGCTCCGCTGCCGATGTAGAGCCGCGCATTCCGGATCGAAACCGCCAAGAGACTGCCCTGCAAGGTCTTCGAACCGGCATCGTCCGGATCATCCACACCGGACGCCGCGCTCCGGGCCACGTTGATGGTAGCGCTGCCGAAAACGACATCCGCGATCGCCAGACCCACCGTGCCCCCGATCTCGAAGGTCGGATCGCTGGGCTTCAAGGCGATGGTGGTCAAGGCCAAGGGCGCCTGCGTCCAATCCAACACCGTGCCATTGGCCACCGAGGTGCGGTTCAGCTTCAGCGAGAGGTTCGTCGCGATGATCTTCACCTCCGGAACGCCTTGCAATTGAGCCCGGCCCAGGGAGGCATCGATGGCGGTGAATTTCTTGGCTGCGGTTCCCGTGCCCACGGTGAACACCGCGATCTTGAAAGACCCGTTCTCGACGGCGAATCCGACCGCGGCGGGATCGTCGCTGGCCGGCAGGACGACCGTTCCGAAGGTGGCGCTCTTCGAGTCGATGTCGAAGGTCGCGCCGTTGCCGAGGTAGAGATTGGCTTGGGTCACCGCGAGCGTCAGCAGATTCCCCGAGGCGGCCACGGTCGAACCCGGGATCACCACGCCCGAGACCGATCCCCGGGTCATGTTCAAGGTGGCGCTGCCCATCACCACGTCGGCGATGCTCAGCCCCACTGTGCCGCCGATCCGGAAAGGCACATCGTCGGGGGTCAGGCCCACGCCCGTGCCGGCCAGGGCGGCTTGCGACCAATCCATCAACAGCCCGTCGACGGACGAAGTCCGGTTCATCTGGAAGCTCAGGCGGGTGGCGATGATCTTCACCGCATCGACGCCCTGCAGCTGGGCCTTGCCGAGTTCGGCCTTCAGTCCGATGTACTTCCGCAACGTCGCACCCGAGCCCGTGGTGAAGACCCCGAGGTTCATCGCGCCATTGTCCACACTGAAGCCGATGGCTTCCGGATCGTCGCTGGCAGGCAAGGTGACCGTCCCGAACTCGGCGCCGGCCGAGACGTTCAGGCTGCCACCCGTGCCCAGGTAGAGACGCGCCCCCGTCATCCGCAGGGTCATCAACTCGCCCGTCATCCGGGCCCCCGAGGTGCCGATCGACGGGTCCATCACGGTGGAAAGTGTGCTCCGGGTGACTTCCACCGTGGCACTGCCATAGACCACCTGGGCGATGCCCAAGCCGACGGTGCCGCTGATGCGGAAGGTGGGGTCCGAGGTTTGCAGACCCACGCCGGTGTCCACCAAGGCGGCTTGGGTCCAATCGAGGACCTTGCCCGACTCGACCGACGTGCGGTTCATCTGGAAGGCCAGTTCCTTGCCCACCAACTGAAGATCGGTCACCCCCTGCAACTGCATCCGGCCCAACGTGCCCCTGAGGCCCGTGTACTTGCGCACCGACGGGAGCGCATCATAAGCCGCAACCTCGGTGGCCCCTTCGGTCGCCGTGAAGATGCCGAGATCGAGACTGCCTCCGCTCACCGAGAAGCCCACGGCCGTGGTGCTGTCGCTGGCCGGAGGCGTCACCGTCCCGAAGTTCTCGAGTGTCGAATCCTCGTTCAACACGGCACCGCTGCCGATGTACAACTCCGCATTGCGGATCGACAGGCCCAGCAGGTTGCCCTTCAGGCGCAACGAACCCGCATCATCCGGGTCGTCCACTCCGGAAATCATGCGCTGGTTGAAGTCCACCGTGGCACTGCCATACACCACGCCGGCGATGCTGAAGCCCGCCGAACCACCGATCTGAAGGGTCGGGGAGTCATTGGTGAGCGCGAGCCCAGCCGAAGCGAGCGATGCCTGGTTCCAGTCCAATCGATCGCCTCCGGTCACCGAAGTGCGGTTGATGCCGATCGAGAAGCTGCGGACAATGAGCTTGAGGGAGTCGATCCCTTGCAACTGGGCGCGACCGAAGGCTCCTGTCAGACCGGTGTATTTCCGGGTGGCGGCTCCTTCACCCACGGTGAGGATTCCCAGCTTCAGGCTGGCGTTGGACACAGCGAAGCCGACGGCCGTCGGATCGTTGCTCGTCGGCAACGAAACCTTGCCGAAGGATTCCGAGGTGGCGTCTTCCACCAGCATCGCACCCGATCCGATGTAGAGATTCCCCTGCTCCACCGCGAAGGACAGCAACGTGCCGGATTGTGAGCCCGTCATTCCGGGGACATTCAGGCCGGTCGCAGAACTGCGGGCGACCGAGATCGTGGCGCTGCCCAGCACCACATCGGCGATGCTCAGACCCACACTGCCGCCGATCCGGAAGGTGGGAGACATCGAGGTGAGGTCCACCTTGGCCGCGGCGAGGCCCGCCTGGGTCCAATCCAGGACGGTCCCGGTGCTGGCCGAGACCTTGTTCAACTGGAACACCAGCCCCGTGCCGATGATCTTGACCACGTCCACCCCCTGCAATTGCGCCTTGCCCAGGGAGCCCTCCAAGCCGGTGAACTTCCGCGCCACCGGCAAGGTCGTATAGGCCATTCCGTCGGCCGCCACCGAAGAGGCCGTGAAGACACCGAGATCCAAGCTGCCACCGGACACCGAGAACCCGATCGCCGTCGGGTCGTTGCTGGCAGGCAAGGTCACGGTCCCGAACTCGGGTTTCGTCGAATCGACGTTGAGGCGGGCCCCGGATCCGATGAAGAGGGTGGCTTCGGTGATCGCGATGGTGAGCAGATCGCCCTTCAGCGCCTGGGCCCCGGCGACATCCGGATCATCGATCCCGCTGACCATCGAACGACTGAAATCCACCGTTGCGCTGCCGAACACCACGTCGGCGATGGCCAGGCCGACGCTGCCGCCGATGCGGAAGGTGGCATCGCTCGGGGACAACGTGATGCCGGCCTCGGCCAAGGTCGTCTGGGACCAATCGAGCACCTTGCCCCCGGCCACCGAGGTGCGGTTCATGTCCAACCGCAACGCGGTGCCGATCAGCTTGAGCGAGTCCACGCCCTGCAACTGGGCCTTGCCGAGCGCAGCCTGCACCCCGGTGTACTTGCGCACGGCGCCCGCCGAATTCGCGGTGAGCACCGCCAGATTCAGACTGCCGTTGGCCACGCTCAGGCCCACCGCCGTCGGCGAATCGCTCGGCGGCAGAACCACCCGACCAAAGGTGGCGCTGGCCGAATCCAGGTCCAGGGTGGCCCCGTTGCCGATGAACAGGTCGGCTTGGGTGACCGAAATCACCAACAGGTCTCCGCCCAGGACGCCGCCGGCATTGGACTCCGGATCAAGGACACCGGAGATGGACTTGCGGCTGACCGCCATCGTGGCGCTGCCGAAGACCACATCGGCGATGCTCAGTCCCACACTGCCACCGATACGGAAAGCCGCATCGGCCGGAGTCAACTGGATACCCACCGAGGCAAGCCCCGGTTGCGTCCAGTCCATCACGCGGGCGGCGTTGACCGAGGTCTGGTTCAATTGGAACCGCAAGGCAGTGCCGATCAACTGCACCGCCTGGATGCCCTGCAGTTGAGCCTTGCCGAGGGCGCCGTCGAGCGCGGTGAACTTCCGGTGATCGATCAGCGGGGCATAGGCCGTCGCAGTCGGGATCATCGACTCCCGGGCCGTGAAGATGCCGAGCTTGAGGGCTCCGCCTTTGACACTGAATCCGACCGCGGCCGGATCATTGCTGGCCGGAGTGCTGACCTTGCCGAAATCCAGGCTGGTCGAATCCGTGTTCAGCGAGGCGCCACTGCCGATGAACAGATCGGCCCCGGTCACGGAGATACCGAGCAGATCACCCTTGAGCACCCCGCCAGGCACCGTGTCGGGATCGAGGATCCCGCTGACCTCGGAGCGGCTCACATCGATGGTGGCCGAGCCGAAGACCACATCGGCGATGCTCAGGCCCACGCTGCCACCGATGCGGAAGGTCGGATCGGTCGGCCCGAGGGCGACCAGCACGCCGGCCACCGGCGCCTGTCTCCAGTCGAGCACCTGACCGCCGGCCACCGTGGTCTGGTTGAGTTTCAGCTCCAGATTCTTGCCGAGGATCTTCACCGCATCCACCCCCTGCAATTGCCCGCGACCCACTGCACCCTCCAGACCCGTGTACTTGCGGAAGGTGGTCAACGCCGTGTACGTCCCGCCATCCGGGCTGAACTCACGGGCCGTGAAGATGCCCAGATCCAGCGAACCGCCGTCCACGCTGAAGCCCACGGCGCGCGGATCATCGCTGGCTGGCAAGGAGACATTGCCGAAGGTGGCGCTCGTCGCGTCGACATCCAATCGGGCACCGCTGCCGATGAAGAGCCGCGCGTTGCTGATGGACACGCCCAGGAGATCGCCCTGCAGCCTCCGGGTGCCGGCGTCGTCCGGATCATCCACTCCCGACACCACCGACCGGCTCACATCGACCGTGGCGCTGCCATAGACCACGCCGGCGATGCTCAGACCTGCGCTGCCACCGATGCGGAAGGTCGGTGAATTCGCGCCCAAGGCCACATTGGCGGCCGCCAACTCCGGCAGGCTCCAGTTGACCACCCGTCCGCCGCTGACCGAAGTCCGGTTCAATTGGAGGACCATCGAGGTGCCGATCAATTGCACCGACTCGACACCCTGCAGTTGGGCCCGTCCGAGCGACCCCTCGAACCCGGTGTACTTGCGCACTTGGCCCAGCACCGCGTAGTTCGCACCGTCGGTCGTCCCACTGCGGGCCGAGAAAATGCCCAGATCGAGTGCGCCATTGCTGACGCTGAAGCCCACCGCCTTCGGATCCGTGCTCGACGGCAAGGTCACCACTCCCGTGGTCATGTCGAGGGCGGCACCACTGCCGATGAACAGCGTGGCCTGGCTCACCGCCACCACCAGCAGTTCGCCCTTCAGGAGCGTCGAGGCCGCAGACGAATCCGGGTCATCCACTCCGCTCACGCTGCTCCGGCTCACCTGGATGACTGCGCTGCCATAGACCACATCGGCGATGCTCAGGCCCACCTTGCCGCCGATGCGGAAGGTCGGGTCGGCCGGGGTCAACGCAACGCCGGCGGTCGCCAGCGGCGGCTGGGTCCAATCCAAGACCGCCCCGTTGGCAACCGAGGTCCGGTTCAATTGGAACTGAAGGTCGAGGACCACCAGCTTCACCGCGTCGACTCCCTGCAGGCGCGAGATGCCAAGCGACGATTCCAAGCCGGTGTATTTCCGCACCGAAGGCAACGCCGCGTAGGCTGCTCCGTCGTTGGAGAATTCACGGGCCACCAGGAATCCGAGGTCGAGCGCCGCATTCTTGACGCTGAAGCCCACGGCCGACGGATCGTCTTCAGCCGGGAGACTCACCTTGCCGAAGTCCGGGCTGCCCGGATCGGAGATGAGGGTCGCCCCGGTCCCGATGAACAGGTTGGCCTCGGTGATGGACAAGGTCAGCAAGTCGCCCTTGAGGACTTGGCTACCGGTGGCGTCCGGATCGTCGATCCCACTGACGGTGCTGCGGCTCATCGTCAGCGTCGCACTGCCGAAGACCACGTCCGAGATGCTCAGTCCGATGGATCCGCCGATCCGGAAGGTCGGATCGCTCGGGGTCAACGCCACCGCCGCACCCGAGAGGGAACCCTGAGTCCAATCCAGCACGGAACCAGTGACGACCGAGGTCTTGTTCAACTGCAAGACGAGGCTGGTACCGATCATCTGAACCACGTCGACGCCCTGCAACTGGGCCTTGCCCAACGCGCCCTCGAGGCCCGTGTATTTGCGGACCGTGCTCAACGCCGTGTACGTCGTGCCGCTGGTCAGGATCTCTCGCGCCGTGAAGATGCCGAGATCGAGGCTCCCGCCGGAGACGCTGAAACCCACGGCCTTCGGATCGTTGGCAGCGGGTTCGGACACCTTGCCGAAATCGCCACTGTTCGAGTCCTCGTTGAGGCTGGCCCCGCTGCCGATGAACAGCTTGGCCTGGGTCACCGCGATGGACAGCAGGTCCCCCTTCAATTGCACCACCGGGTCGACGGAATCCGGGTCGTCCACGCCGCTGACCAGGGTGCGGCTGATGTTGACGGTGGCACTGCCGAACACCACATCGGCCATGCTCAAGCCCACCGTGCCACCGATGCGGAAGGTCGGGTCGCTGGTGCCCAAGGTCACGCCCGCGCCGGACAGCCCCAACTGCGTCCAATCCAGGACACCGCCACCGGTGACCGAGCTTCGGTTCAACTGGAAGACCAGACCGGTGCCGATGAGCTTCACCGCATCGACCCCCTGCAACTGGGCCTTGCCCAAGGCGCCTGAAAGACCGGTGTATTTGCGGACGCTGGCCAGTGTGGTGTAGGTCGAACCGTTGGCGGCAGCCTCGCGGGCCGTGAAGATCCCGAGCTTCAGGGAAGCGCCATCGACACTGAAACCCACCGCCTTCGGATCATTGCTGGCCGGCAGGGTGACGGTGCCGAACTCGCCGCTCGTGGAATCCTCGTTCAGGGTCGCCCCGCTGCCGATGAAGAGCGTGGCACCGGAGATGGAGATGCCCAGCAACTCGCCTTGGAGCCGGGCCACAGTGCCCGCCACATCCGGGTCATCGATGCCGGAGACGAGGGTGCGGCTCACGTCCACCGTGGCCCGGGCATACACCACATCGGCGATGGCCAACCCCACAGTACCACCGATGCGGAAGGTGGGATCCGTCGCCTCAAGCTGCACTTGGGCCGCACCGAGGGAGGACTGTTTCCAGTTCAGGACCGCCCCGTTGGACACCGAGGTGCGGTTCAACTGGAACACCAACCCGGTGCCGATGAGTTTCACCGCATCCACACCCTGCAACTGGGCCTTGCCCAAGGCCCCGTGCAGACCCGTGTATTTGAGGCTCGAGGTGAGCGGCGCATACGCAGCCCCCGACAGGCGTCCCGTCGCGGTGAAAATGCCGAGGTGGAGCGTTCCCCCGCTGACACCGAACCCGACCGCCTTCGGGTCGTTGCCGGACGGGAGGCTCACCGTGCCGAAGGCCGCACTCGTGGAATCCTGGTTGAGAGTCGCCCCGCTCCCGATGAACAAGACCGCCTGGGTCACGGCGATGCTGAGCAGGTCTCCCTGGTAGGTCACCGCTCCGGTCGTCTCGGCCACTGTCACCCCGTCGACCTGACTGCGTGAAATCTCCACCACGGCGCTGCCGTACACGACATCGGCGATGCTCAGGCCCGCAGCACCTCCGATGCGGAAGGTCGGATCCGTGGGTTTGAGGCGCACCGCCGCCGAAGACACCGGGTTCTGGGTCCAATCCAGCACGGCTCCATTGGCCACCGAGGTGCGGTTCAACTGCAGGACCAGGTTGGTGCCGATGAGCTTCACCGCGTCCACACCCTGGAGCTGCGCCTTGCCCAGCGACGCCTGGACACCGGTGTACTTGCGCACTTCAGACAGGCTCGAATACGAGCCACCCGCGCCCAGGGACTCCCGGGCGGTGAACACCCCGAGATCGAGGGTGCCGGCACCGACACTGAAGCCCACCGCCTTGGGATCGTTGCTCGCCGGCAACGTCACCAAACCAAAAGCGGCACTGCCCGCATCCGTGTTGAGGCTGGCCCCACTGCCGATGAACAGCTTGGCCTGGGAGATGGCGATGGCGAACAAATCGCCCTTGAGCGTCGAAACACCCGAAGACTCCGTGACCGTCACGCCGGTCACCACGGAGCGGCTCACATTGATGATCGCGCTGCCATAGACCAGATCGGCGATGCTCAAGCCCACCGATCCGCCGATGCGGAAAGTGGGATCCGCAGGGCTGAGCGACAAACCAGCCGCAGAGACTGACGCCTGACGCCAATCCAACACCCCTCCTGAAACCACCGACGAACGGTTGATCTGCAACGAAAGATTCGTGCCGATGAGCTTCACCGCATCCACCCCCTGCAACTGGGCCTTGCCCAACGCGCCCTGGACGGCGGTGTATTTGCGGATGCTCGTCAACGGGGTGTAGGTGGTGCCCGTGATCGCCTGATCCCGGGCCGTGAAGATGCCCAACTGCAGGCTGCCACCGCTCACGCTGAAGCCCACCGCGTTCGCATCGTTGCTCTCGGGCAACTGGACCGTTCCGTACCCGGTCGACCCGGCCACCTCGTTCAAGGTGGCCCCGCTGCCGATGAACAGCGCGGCCTCGGTGATGGCGACGGAGAGCAGATCTCCCTGCAAGCGGGCGACGGTGCCGACCTCGTCGGGATCATCCACGCCGCTGACGACCGAACGGCTCACCGCAACGATGGCGTTGCCCAGAACCACATCGGCGATGCTCAACCCCACGGTGCCGCCGATACGGAAGGTCGGGTCGGTCGGCCCGAGGTCGACACCCGCGCCCGCGAGAGCATTGGTGGTCAGGCCCGTCTGCTTCCAGTCGAGCACAAGGCCGCCGGTCACCGAGGTGCGGTTCAGCTGGAGCGAGAGGTTCGTCCCGATGATCTTCACCACATCCACCCCCTGCAGTCGGGCCGTGCCCAGCGAGCCCTCGAATCCGGTGAACTTCCGGACGGTGCTCAAGGTGCTGTAGGTGGTGCCGTTGGAGGCGGCTTCACGGGCGGTGAAAATACCCAGATCCAGCGCTCCGCCCTCCACCCGGAACCCGACCGCCGTCGCACTGTTCAGCTCCGGCAAGATGACACGTCCGAACCCGGCGCTCGCCGAGTTGGTATCGAGCGTGGCTCCACTGCCGATGAACAAGTCGGCCCCGGAGATGCGGATGCCGAGCAACTCGCCCTTCAGGCGGGCCACAGTGCCCGAGACATCGGGGTCGTCGACGCCGGTCACCAGCGTCCGGCTCACACTGATGGTGGCGTTGCCGAACACGACATCGGCGATGCTGAATCCAGCCGAACCGCCGATCTGGAAGACCGGGTCGGTGGACCGCAGGTCGACCGCAGCATCGGCCAGCGGGTTCACGGTCTGGAAAGATTGTGTCCAATCCAACACCGCTGTCCCGGTCGAAACCCGATTCAACCGGAAGAAAAGATCCACACCGATGAGCTTCACCACGTCCACTCCCTGCAACTGCGCCTTGCCCAAGGCCCCTTCGAGACCCGTGTACTTCCGCGCGGTCGCCAGGGTCTGGTAGGTTTGACCGTCGGCCGCGGCCTCACGGGCGGTGAAGATGCCCAAGTCGAGCGAACCGCCGCTCACGCTGAAGCCCACCGCCTTGGCATCGTTGCTGGCCGGCAAGGTCACCTTGCCGAAATCGACATTGTTCGAATCCTCGTTCAGCGAGGCGCCGCTGCCGATGAAGAGGGTGGCGCCCGTGATGTTCAACGCCAAGAGCGAGCCCCGCAGCCGGGCAACCGTGCCATCGACCGAGGGGTCATCGATCCCCGAAACCGTGGTGAGGCTCAGAGTGACATTGGCGCTGCCGAACACCACGTCGGCGATGCTCAGGCCCACGCTGCCGCCGATCCGGAACGTCGGATCGGTGGCCTTCAACACCACGCCGGCCGAGGCGACCGCTGCTTGGGTCCAGTCGAGCACGCCGCCCTGTGACACCGAGGTCTTGTTCAACTGGAAGACCAGATTCGTGCTGATGAGCTTCACGGCGTCGACCCCTTGCATCTGAGCCTTGCCCAGGCTGGCCTGCAGACCGGTGTACTTCCGGGTCGTGGTGAGCGGCGTGTAGGAGTCCCCCGTCAACTCGGCCTGGGCCGTGAAGATCCCGAGGGACAGACTGCCTCCGTTCACGCTGAAGCCCACCGCCACCGGATCGGTGCTGCCCGGCAGCGTCGCGGTACCAAACGAGGCGCTGGATTCATCCACATTCAGACTGGCGCCGCTGCCGATGAAGAGCTGGGCCTCCGTGATCTCGAAGGCCAGCAGGTCTCCCCGGAGGGTTTTCACGACGCCGGAGTCGGTCACGGTCACCCCACCGACCGTGCTGCGGCTCAGGTTCAGGGTCGCATTGCCGAGCACGACATCGGCGATGCTCAGGCCGATCGATCCTCCGATACGGAACTCCGGATCAGCCGGGCTCAAGCCGACCTTGCTGCCCGAGAGCAGCGGTTGAGTCCAATCCAGGACAACGCCTCCCACCGAGGCCGAATTCAACTGGAGCACCAGGCCGGTGCCGATGACCTTGACCGCGTCGACGCCCTGCAACTGCGCCTTGCCGAGACTGCCCGAGAGGCCGGTGTACTTGCGGACCGGAGCCTGGGCGGTTCCCAAGGCCGAGTAGCTCGATCCATTCGCTGAAGCCTCGCGGGCGGTGAACACCGCCAGGTTGAAGATGCCTCCGCTGACACTGAAGCCCACCGCGTTGGCATCGTTGCCGGCCGGCAGGGTCACCGTTCCCGAAGCCGCGTCGAAGGTGGCTCCGGTGCCGATGAACAAGGTCGCACCCGTGACCGACACCGTGAGCAGTTCACCTTTCAGGACAGCGGCGGAGTCTTCCAGGGTCGGGTCGTCCACGCCCGCGAGAACCGAACGGCTCACACTCACCGTGGCCCGACCGAACACCACATCCGCGATGCTCAGGCCGACCGCGCCACCGATCTGGAAGGTCGGATCGGTCGGCCCGAGATCCACACCGGCACTGGCCAGCACATTGTTGGTCAACCCGGTTTGCTTCCAGTCCAGCACCGGTGCGCCAGCGACGCTCGTCTGGTTGAGCTTCAGGTACAATGCCGTGCCCGTGAGTCTGAACGCATCGACGCCCTGCAACCGGGCCGTGCCGAGCGCCCCCTCCAAACCGGTGTATCGGCGGGGCGTGAGCAGCGTGCTGTAAGACGTCCCGCCATTGGTCGACCGCCTGCGCGCCGTGAACACGCCCAGATCCAACGATCCCCCGGTCACACTGAATCCCACCGCCGAAGCATCGTTGGCCTCGGGCAGCGTCAGGGCTCCATTGGTGGTGTTCAGGGAGGCGCCGGTACCGATGAACAGTGTCGCCTGGGTGATCGCGATGCCGAGCAATTCGCCCTGCAGCAACTCCGTGGTTCCGGTGGCGGTGCGATAGCCCACCCCGCTCACCTGGGCCCGGCGCACATCCACGGTCGCCCGTCCGAACACGAGATCGGCGATGCTCAAGGCCACCGTGCCCCCGATCTGGAAGGTCGGATCATTCGGGCCCAGCGCCACGTTGGAGGTCGAGAGCGGGGTCTGCGTCCAGTCCAACACCACGCCATTGGTCACCGAGGTCCGGTTCAGCTTCAGGTACAGCCCGGTCCCGATGAGCTTCACGGCGTCCACCCCCTGCAACTGGGCCGCCCCAAGGTCGCCCTCGAAACCCGTGAACTTCTTCGGGGTACCCAGGCTGGTGAAGCTCGAGCCGTCGGAGGACTCCTTGGAGGCGGTGAACACCGCCAGATCCAATGCCCCATTCTCCACCCGGAAGCCGACGGCCGACGGATCCGTGAGCGACGGCAACGTGACCATCCCGTAGGTCGCGCTTGTCGAAACGACATCCAGAGAGGCCCCGGTTCCGATGAAGAGCGTCGCGGCCGAGACGTTCAACCCGAGCAACTCGCCCGACAGTTGCTTGGCTGCGTTATCCGGATCCACCACGCCGGTCACCGTGCGACGGGTCATGTTGAGGGTCGCGCTGCCGAAGACCACATCGGCCACGCTGAATCCGACACTGCCGCCGATGCGGAACGTCGGGTCGGTCGGTCCCAGGCTGATGTTGGCCGAGGCCACCGGGTCTTGATCCCAGTTCAGGACGCGGCCATTCACCACCGAGGTCGAGTTCAACTGGAACACCAGATTCCGGGCGATGAGGGTGAAGGCGCTGACACCCATCAACTGCGCCTGGCCCAACTCGCTTTGCAACCCGGTGTAGCGGGTCACGGGCACGTCCTGATAGGTGGCGCTGGCCGAGGCGGCGCGCTGGCGGGCGGTGAAGATGCCCAGGTTCAACGAGGCGTCCGCAACCCGGAAGCCGACCGCCGACGCATCGTCGGGGGCGGGCAACGTCACCGACCCGAAGGACGCACTGTTCGGATCCAGATCCAGGCTGGCGCCGGTGCCGAGGAAGAGGTTGGCCTCGGTGATGGAGATCACCATCAGATCGCCCGCCAGGACGGAGGAAGCCGCATCATCCGGATCGTCCACACCGGTCACGGTCGATCGGCTGACTTGGATCACCGCGTCACCGAAGACCACATCACCGATGCTCAGGCCCACCACACCGCCGATCTGGAAGGTCGGATCCACCGCCGTCAGGGCGACGGCCGCCGAGGCGAGCGGGTTGGAGGCGTCGGTCACCAGATCCCTGCCCTGCTTCCAATCCAAGACCTGGGTTCCAACCGACACCCGATTGAGGGACAATGTCAGGCCCGTTCCGATCATCTTCACCGCCGGAACGCCCTGCAATTGGGCCTTGCCCAAGGAGGAGGTCAGACCGGTGTACTTCCGGACCGTGGCGAGATCACCGTAAGTCGCATTGGTCAGGGCCTGGCGTGCAGTGAAGATGCCCAGCTTCATGGAAGCGCTGGCCACGCTGAAGCCGACCGCCGTGGTACTGTCGGCCGACGGTAGCGTCACGACACCGGTCGTGAGGTTCAGGGCGGCTCCGGAACCAATGAAGAGATTGGCGTCGGTGATGGCCACCGAGAGCAAGTCGCCCTGGAGGGTCTCGGTCCCCACCACCACCCCGGAGACCTCGCTACGACCAACACTCACCGTGGCGCTGGCGTAGACCACGTCGGCGATGCTCAGGCCCACCGAACCACCGATCTGGAACGTCGGGTCGGCCGCGCCAAGTGCGACCGCAGCGGCGGCCAGCGGATTGGCGGAGTCGGTGGCCTGTGCGTTGCCCTGCTTCCAATCCATGACCGCGGTCCCCGCCGAGACCCGGTTGAGTGAAAGGCTGAGCCCCGAGCCGATCATCTTGACCGCATCCACGCCCTGGAGACGGGCCGACCCCAAGGTCCCCTTCAATCCGGTGTACTTGCGCACGTTGGCTGTGGCCAGTGCGACATAGGCGCCAGAGACCCATTTCTCTCGGGCCGTGAACACGCCCAGATTCAAGGAACCCCCACTCACCCGGAAGCCGACGGCGGTGGTGCTGGTCTCGGACGGCAGGTTCACCAGGCCCGACTCCGCGTTGAACGTGGCGCCGGTTCCGATGAACAACTCCGCCCCGGTGACAGCCACCGAGAGCAATTCTCCCTTCAAGGTCTCGGAGGCCACGGTCACGCCCGACACCTGGGACCGGCCAACCTTCACAGTGGCATTGCCGAGCACCACGTCGGCGATGCTCAACCCCACCGAGCCACCGATCTCGAAGGTCGGATCCGCGGCCCCCAACGACACGGCCGCCGCGGACAGCGGGTTGCCGGAATCGGTGGCCGACGCCCTGCCCTGCTTCCAGTCCAGCACAGCCCCGTTGGTGACCGAGGATCGATTCAGCTTGAACGTCAGGTTCGTGCCCACCATCCGCACGGCATCCACGCCCCTCAGTTCTGCCCGGTCGAACGCACCGGTCAGGCCCGTGTAGCGTGGCCCGCCCGTCAGTGCCGTTGCGGTGCCCGACACGACACGCTGACGGGCCGCAAAGACCCCCAGGTTCAACGTGGCGTTGGTGATGCCGAAGCCTACCGCGGTGGTGCTGTCGGTCGGTGGCAAGGTGGCCACCCCGGTGGCGAGATCCAGAGTCGCCCCGGTGCCGATGAAGAGATTGCCCTGGGTGATCGACACGGCCAGCAGGTCGCCATTCAAGGTGGCGGTGGCCCCGTCATCCGGATCATCCACGCCGCTCACCGAACCGCGGGAGACCGTGAACTTGGCCGAACCATACACCACTTCGGCCAGGCTCAACCCCACGCTGCCACCGATCTGGAGACCCGGAGCGGTGGCCACGATGGCCAGGCCGGCCGAAGCCAACGGATTGCCGGCCGATGCGGCATCGGTCTGACCTTGAGTCCAGTCGAGCAGTGCGGCGCCCACCGACACCCGGTTCAACTGGACCGTGAAGTCGGTCGCCACCATCTGCACCGCACTCACCCCTTGGAGCCGGGCCAGGCCGAGCGTCGCCTTCACCCCGGTGTAGCGCACCGCCGACACTCCGGAACCGCTCGTGAACACGGCCACCTTCAGCGAGCCATTGGAGAGGCCGAAGCCCACCGCATTGGCATCGGTCGCGAGCGGCAGGCTCACGGTACCGAATCCGGACTGGGTCGAATCGGTGTTCAACGTGGCTCCGGTCCCCACGAACAACTGGGCGTTGCTCAAGCTCAGCGAGACCAGGTCACCGGCCAACGTGTCGGCGGGTTCCGAGCTGAGCGGGTTGTCCACGCCCGTGACCGCGGTCTTGCTCAGGCTCACCGTTGCGCTGCCGTACACCACCTCGGCGATGCTGAATCCGGCGCTGCCCCGGATCGCCAACGACGGGCTCGAAGGCGTCAGGGTCAACCGGGCGGCCGACAACGCCGTCTGAGTCCAATCGAGGATGGCCGTGCCCCCCGTCACCCGGCTCAGTTCCACCGACAATTGGGTGACGATGAGTTTCACCGAGTCGACCCCCTGCAACTGCGCCTTGCCGAGAGAGGCCGACAATCCGGTGTACTTCCGAGCCGACGGGAGATCGCTGTAGGCACCGTTGCCGGTCTTCGAGGCACGAGCCGTGAAGAGCGCCCATTGGAGACTGCCGCCGCTCAGGCTGAAGCCGACCGCAGCCGGGTCGTTGCTGGCCGGCAAGGTGACAGTGCCCGCGGTCCGGTTGAGCGACGCACCAGAACCGACGAACACGGTCAATCCGGTCACGGCCAACGACAGCAAATCGCCCTTCAGCAGATCGCCGCTGGCATCGGGATCCGTGACGCCCTCGGCGCTGGATCGGGACACATCCAAGGCACCCGCCAACTGAACCACTCCGCCCAACCCCAAGAGCAGGCGTCCGCTCACCGCCAGCGAGGTTCCGGAATTGAGCGCCTGAAGCGGATGGGTGGGGTTCGAAATCACTTCGCTCCAATCCAAAGCCACCGCTGCCGTGCCGGAAACCAAGCCCGTGGAAGTGCCATCGGCCGCATTGTAGCGCACCGCGAGGTCATGGACGGTGGCATCGAAGTCGCCTTCGAGACCCACCATGGTGAGTTTCGCGGCATTGGCCGCGATACCCGTCCAACGGCGGGTGTCACCCGTCGCAGTGCTCTTCGCCAACGCCAGACTCAAGTTGGCCGACTGAGCCACGAAGCCGGTGGCACCGTTGGTGGTGATCGCCGAACCCGTGCCCGCGAAAGCCCCACCCACCCCGATGAACAGGTTCACGCTGGTGAGATCGAGGGTCAGAAGGTCCATCGCCAGAACGCCATTGTCCCCCAGGTTCGCCGTCGACAGGTGGCTCTTGGCCACCACGAAACCGCCGCTGGCCATGACATATCCCCCGAGATTCAACCGCATCAGACCGCTGACCCGGAGTGAAACGCCCCCCGTCAGGCCCTCCAGCGGACCGGCATCCCCAGCGATCACCGGCGCCCAGGCGATCGCTGTGGCCGCGACAGCCGAGTCGGACAGTCCCGAGGCCCCGTTGTACTGCACCGACAGGTCCCTGACCTCCACCGTGTAGGTGCTGGGCAAGCCCACCACCGATAGGCTGGCGGCGCTCGCTGCGATGCCAGTCCAGCGCCGGGTATCGCTGGCTTGCGTGCTCCTGGCCAACGCCACGCTCAAATTGGCCCCCGCCGCCAGGAACCCGGTGGCATTGGCAACATCGATCGCTGCCGCGGATCCGGTGAACGCCCCTCCCACGCCCACGAAGAGATTCACCCCCGTCAAATCGATCGTCAGCAGGTCAGCACTGACCGTCTCGCCAGCCGTGGCGGCCACCGAAACCGTGCTCTTGGCCACCACGAAGGCACCGCTGGCGAGCACATAGCCCCCGAGGTTCAAGCGCATCGCGCCGCTGACCACCAGAGCCGACTCCGCTGTCAGCGACCGGATCGGGTTGGTCGACACGCTCACCACCGACGTCCAATCGATCGCCGAGGCCGTGGCGGCGCCCAGAGCGCCCGAGGCCTTGTTGTACTTCACGCTGAGATCCCGGACCTCGACCGTGAAGGTGTCTGGCAAGCCCACCACCGACATGGACTCCGCGCTGGCCGCGATGCCGGTCCAACGGCGGGTATCATTGTTGGCCGTGCTCTTGGCCATGGCCACGCTCAGTTTGGCTGAGGTCGCCAGGAAGCCGGTGGCATCGGCCGTCACCAAGGTTGCGGTGTCTCCAGAGAACGCAGCCCCGACGCCCACAAACAAATTCACGCCGCTCAATTCGATCGTCAGCAAGTCGAACGAAACGGAGCCGTTGGAGCCCAGCGTGGCATTCGCTTGGCTGCTCTTGCCCAACGTGAAACGACCGGCTGCCAGCACATACCCGCCCAGATTCAGGCGCACCAAACCACTCACCGTCAGGGCCGAATCCGAGGTCAAGGTCCGGATCGGACTCGTCTCGGTGGTGATCACCGACGACCAGTCGATGGCCGAGGCGTTGTTGCCAGCCAAAGCACCCGAGGCCGTGTTGAACGCCACGCTCAGGTCCTTCACCTCCACCGTGAATTCCGTCGGCAGGCCCACCACCGACATCGAGGCCGCGCCGGCCGCGATGCCCGTCCAGCGGCGGGTGTCATTGGCCAGCGTGCTCTTGGCCAAGGCCACACTCAGATTCGCCGAGGTCGCCAGGAACCCGGTGGCGTTGCTGGTCACCAAGGTGGAGGTGTCTCCGGAGAATCCAGCCCCCACGCCCACGAACAGGTTCACCCCGGTCAAATCGATCGTCAGGAGGTCGGCGGTAGCCCCGGCAATGGTGGCCGTGCTGCGGTTCAGAACGAACCCGCCGCTGGTCAACACATACCCACCGAGGTTCAGGCGAATCAGGCCGCTGACCGTCAGGGAAGAAGTCGTGGTCAGAATCCGGATCGGGCTCGTGCCGCTGGTGATCACCGAAGACCAGTCGATGGCCGCGGCGTTGGTGCCGGCCAAAGCCCCCGAGGCCGCGTTGTACGTCACGCTCAGG
>CAYLTF010000024.1:0-18206 GCA_964386625.1 uncultured Akkermansia sp.
ATGCACCGACCATAAAACCAACCCGCTGCCAGTCAATTACTTTGAACCTGTCACTTTATTTTTTTTGAGGTTTTGCTTGAGAGCATGGTGGGTCCGGGGCTTTCATCTTGGCGCTTCAAGTGCGTGCTTAGCTCAGCGGTAGAGCACTTCCTTCACACGGAAGGGGTCGCAGGTTCGAACCCTGCAGCGCGCACCATTTTCTTCCCTCTAGTCCGGCAGGCAATTCGTTTGTCTGTGGGCCAGTCGCCGATGACTCGCCAACCCGATTGTAATCGATGATCCGTTCGGCAATTACGGTGTCGCTCGTCCCAGAGTCTCGCGGCGGGCCATTCGTTTACCATGAGAGCCTGGAGGCAGGCATCCACTCGGCCGCAAAAACAGGATTCGATGGTGTCGAAATTTTCCCGACACACGCCGACGACCTGAATGCTTTCACGCTGCGGGGGTTGTTGCAAAAGCACTCGATCCACCTCGCTGCAATGGGCACAGGGGCAGGTTGGTTGACGCGCAGACTCCGGTTGACCGATCCAGATGCAACGGTGAGGGCAACGGCCCGTGATTTCATCGGAGCAATCATCGACCTCGCCGGCGGATTCGGTGCACCCGCGATTATCGGTTCGATGCAGGGGCGCCACGGTGATGGGGTGACCCGCAACCAGGCGCTGGATTGGCTCCGGTCTGAACTCGATCAATTGGGGCCCCGTGCCCACGCTCACGGTGTTCCATTGCTTTACGAACCCCTGAACCGTTACGAAACCAATTTGTTCAACACGCTTTCAGAGGCTTCGGCCTTCCTCGATACTCTGAACACGCGCAACGTGAAATTGCTCGCAGACCTGTTCCACATGAACATCGAGGAGACGAATCCGGCGGAATCGATCCGCTCGGCTGGCCCCCGAATCGGCCACGTGCATTTTGCCGATTCGAATCGACGCGCTATCGGATTCGGCCACACCCCCATCGAACCAATCGCACAGGCATTGATCGATGGAGGCTACAAAGGCTACGTCTCAGGTGAAGTGTTCCCCTGGCCCGATTCCCAGACGGCGGCCTCGAAGACACTCGAGAGCTTCAGGGCCGCGTTTGGCCGATGATGCCATCCGGTCGATGCCCCGAACAGTTTTGCAACGGATTCATCGAACCTCGGCAGCCTTCGTCACCCGGATTCACCCATCGCTATGTTGAAGCACCAACTGATCCACCCGGAAATCAACGCAATCCTCGGGAAGGCAGGACACCACTCCAAGATTCTGATCGCGGACGGGAATTACCCGGCATCCACCAAGAAGGGACCCAACGCTTCATTGATTTGCCTAAATCTGTCCCCCGGGGTGGTGTCGGTATCCCAGGTGCTTCAGGCGATCCTTTCGGCGGCCCCTGTGGACCATGTCCAAGTCATGGGCATCCCGTCCGACGACCCCTATGCGGCCCTCGGCGAACCCCCTGTTTGGCAGGAGTTTCGGGAGGTGCTCAGGAACGCCGGATCGAATCTGGCACTGGACCCGATCCTGAAATGGGATTTCTACCGTCACGTCGAGTCTCCTGACCACGTGTTGACGGTGCAAACAGGCGATCGCGCCCTGTGGGCCAATGTCTTGTTGACCCTCGGTTGCCGGACCACCTGATCGGCGCATCCGCTGAGGGACCATCGGGCCCCCCTGTCGCCCCCCTGTCGCCCTGCCCTTGTCACGCTGGACACCATCAATCGTCGACAAGGGAACCGGACCACTGGAGGCGCCACCTCACCTCGTGAGGACGGAAACCTCGCCAAGGGACAGCGGTTGAAGGACGGCAGGACTCTCGCTCACTCCAGCAATTTGAACCGGGCGCCCACGCCCCCCCCGGAGACACTTCGCCGATCAAGGCTTGCTGGTGATCGTCTCCCAATCCAGCCCCGTGGCCTCAGCGTAACGCGCCAACGCCTTTTCGTGCAGGATCAAAACCGCGCGCGCCACGCTGGAGTCGTCGGCATGCCCCATGATCGGCGTGTGGTCCGGGATCAGGTCGGTCTTCTTGTGCGCGTAGGTGATCGCGAACACCGCCGCGGCCAAGGCGCTGTAAGGCAGGTCTTTGTAGACCCCCTCGGCGACGTCCTCGACCACATCCGCCAAGAATTCGAGCTGGTTGACCAGGTGCGGGAAATGAGGCGCGTTGATCTGGGCGAACTCGACCTTCCACATGGGCAGGCTCCGAAGGACCTTCTCCAAGGTGGAGGGAGTGACCTGGGCGGCTCCATGGGCCACATAGCTGGCGATCTCGGACATGGGCCGAGGATACCCACCGGCCACCGGCGAGGCAATTCGATCCCCGCGGTATTAGTCCTTCTTTTCGGCAAAGGTCGGCGAGGAGTCGGTGGGCCGCGGGGCGGGTCATTCTTCGAGGAAAGCCGACGAACACGAAGGATGACCTCATCGCGCCTTTCATCGATGGCATCGATGCGATGAAAGCCCCAGGACCCGTGGAACCCGAGGACGGAATGCCAAGCCCAGCCCGCTGGCTGACCGCGGGTCCAGGCTTCTTCCGCATGGTCCTGGCGAACCCTCGATGCCTCCACGTCTTCCGTTCGAACCTTGGATGCGGGTGGGATGGAAGCCTCAGGACGGGAACATTGACGGGCGGCAGACCATTTCGAGTGTTCCATACGACCCAGGCCGGGACCGATGGCCCGCATCCCGATCATACCGACGATGCGTTCGGGCTTTGCCTCCAAGGCGAGGGCGTCGCAGGATGGCCCGACTGTTGAAGTCCCGCATCGATCAAGCGCTGGTAGACCGCGGTCTCTGCGAATCACGCTCGCAGGCCCAACGTTCCATCATGGCCGGACAGGTCCGGATCAACGGGCACCCGGCCCAGAAGCCCAGCGACTGGGTCCGTGTTGGCGATGCGATCGAATTGCTCTCCGGCGACCGGTACGTTTCGAGGGGCGGTCACAAACTGGAACACGCGCTCCACCATTTCAGCCTCGCGGTCACAGGTGCCCGGTGCATCGACCTGGGAGCCAGCACCGGGGGGTTCACCGACTGCCTGCTCCAGCATGGCGCAAGCTCCGTGCATGCCGTGGACGTCGGGCACGGGCAACTGTCATGGAAGCTCCGACAAGATCCCCGGGTCGTCGTCCTCGAGCGGACCAACGCTCGCAGCCTCACGCCTGATCACTTGGGAGAGGCGCCACCGTTCGACATCGCCGTGGCCGACTGCTCCTTCATCAGCCTCCGTCTGATCCTGCCTCCCCTGCCGCGTCTGCTCCGGGTGGGCGGCCGCATCGTCGCCCTGATCAAACCCCAGTTCGAGGCCGGCAAGGAAGAGGTCGATCGGGGGGCAGGCGTGATCACCGACCCCCAGATCCACGCACGCGTGATCGCATCGCTGGAATCGTTCGTCACCGACGAACTGCCCGCCTTGGCCTGGCGTGGCGTCACGGAATCCCCCTTGCTGGGACCGGCCGGAAACAAGGAGTTTCTGGCCCACCTGGAACGAGTCGCGTGAAGAAGACCGCCGACGCCCTCCGCCGGATCGGCCTGATCGCCAATCCGGAGAAACCCCGCAGCATCGCGGTCATCAAGAAGGCGCTCTCGCAGCTCCGGCGGATGGACCGACAGGTGTTCTGCGACTCCACGACCGCGCGGTTCGCCGGGATCAAGACGGTCGAAACATCGCCGGACCCCGGCTCGCTGGCCTCGCGATGCGACCTGCTGCTGGTCTTCGGCGGCGACGGAACCATGCTCCGCGTGGCTCGCGAGACGGCCGGTTCGGGAGTTCCGATCCTGGGCATCAACGCCGGCCACCTCGGATTCCTCGCAGCCGTCCAAGAGGCCGAGTTGGCCGAGGCCTTGCGCACGGTGATCGCCGGGAGATTCCGCATCGAGAACCGCGCGCTGCTCGAGGCGGTCATCCACCGCGATGGATCATCCTCGACACAAACCGCGCTGAACGACTTCGTGTTGAGCCGGGGCCTGGCATCCCGATTGATCGAGCTCGAGGTCGCGGTGAACGGCGAACTGCTGACGCGATACCGTTGCGACGGCCTCATCGCCAGTTCACCCACCGGTTCCACGGCCTATTCGCTGGCGGCAGGCGGAGCCATCGTGAGCCCTGACGCCGACGTGCTGACCTTGACACCGATCTGTCCGCACACGTTGTCGATCCGGCCGGTCGTGATGAGCCTCGACTCGGTGGTCCAGGTGACCCTGATCAGCCGACGCCTCGAGGCCACGTTGGCCGCGGATGGTCAACAGCAGACGCAGCTCGAGACCGGAGACCGGGTCCTCATCCGGCGGAGCCGGCAGGTGGTGCGACTCCTACGACCCGAGGGCAGCAGCTTTTTCGCGACCCTCCGGGAGAAATTCGGCTGGAGCGGCGGCAATCTCTGAGGAGTCCCCCGTGTTCTTCAACGGCGAGGCCGACGCCGACCACCAACGACTCCGGGCAACCCTTGGCCCTTCGTTCACTCCGGATCGGACGGATGCGAGCGCAGCCGCCCTGCGGACCGGGGCACCATGATCCGAGCCGCAGGACGAGGCCCGACCCGATCTTGCCGGGCCGAAGCCGGTTTCGGACAGGGCGTGAAAGAGAAAGGGCCGGCCCGCCTTCTCGGCGGCACCGGCCCTGAATCGATCCCTCGCCGCAGGACTCAGCGGTAGCTGATCACCAGATTCTCACCCACCAGCTGGATGCCGGAGAGCGTGGTCGCGGATCCCCCCGAGACGCGGAAGAACCGGGTGTCGGTGGGGCGCCTCACCGTGATGGTCTTGGTCACCGTATCGACCACCGCACCCGCCACCGCCGAATAGGCACCGTCGGGGCTGGGAGCGCCCACCAGCTGAACGCTGGGCGCAGGCGCCTGCGCGCTGGTGTAGGCCTTGATGCCCCCGTCGGCGTTGATCAGCGTGCGGTTGCCGGTGACCGGGTCGACCGTGAACCACTCGACAAAGGCACCACCGCCGCGCTCGAACCAGACCAGCCGGAATCCGTAGACACCGGCCTGCGGCACGACCACATCGAAGGTGTCGTTGGCGACTCCGTTGAGGAACGACAAGGCCGGGGTCGAGGCATCCAGCCCCAGGCCCGAGGCCAGCTTGTATCCATCATCGGACTGCACCCCGAAGCGCACCACTCCGGCAGGAAGGTCGAGGTACGTGACCGCAGCCATGGCCCAATTGTCAGTGCCCCCCTCGTCGGTCTGACCCGGGATGCCTTCGTCACCCTCGAACGAACCCACGGATCCACCGGCGAATCCGTCCTGAGAGTAGTTGATCACCGATGCGATCACATTGGTCTCGTAGGCCCTCGGGATCGTCGACCCGGTCGCCAGCTGGGCCTCGGCCCGGGCGAGACTGTTCTCGAGGAGGCCGGCATCGACGGGGGCCTGGACCACCTGCACCCGGATGCCGCGCTGGGGTCCGGGCGCGCCCATGCGGGCGGCCGGATCGAGCGAGAGGTAGCGGAATGCGAAGCTCCAGTCGTTCGTCAACCCCACACCCTCGGTGTCAGAATAGACCAAACGGGCGGTCTGCACCGCACCCACCGCCGGCAGCTTGTCCATCGTGTAGAAGACCCGCGCACCGGTGTCGGTAGGAGTCACGGTGGCGGCGACGCCCACGCCATTGATCGAGAGCTTCACGCTCGCGGCTGCGACCCGGGTGTCTCGGTTCTGGATGACCGCCTCGACCTTCGGCACGACCGTGTCGGCCACCGAGTTGTTGGCGGGAGTGAGCGACGTCACCGCCGCCCGCTGGGTGCCGGCATCGGCCACCGGCACGAGGGCCAGGTAGTTCTGCCGGCGCTGCTTGCTCTCGGTGTCCGGCGTCACCTGGCGCAGGCGCAGCGTGGTCACCCCGTTGAGTCGCACCACGGTCTTGTTGCCCGAGCCGTCCGTGAGCGGGGTGTTGCGGAAGTTGAAGCCGCTGAGGGTGCCCAGGAAGGAACCCAACGTCTTCACGGTCTGGTTGGGTCGGCCCGGATCGGAGGTCACCTGCTCAAGCACACTCTCGCCGGCCTCCATGTTGATGAGAGACTGCCGCAGGTGGATCTCGTAGGCACCGGGCGGCACGGTCCGGGTGTAATTGAGCCACTCTCCGGCATCGATGTCGCCGATGGCGTAGTCATAGACCTCCGCCGCCGTCCCGCCGGCCGCAGCATACTTGGCTCGCACGAGGTCCAGGGTGCGCTCCATGCGCACCGGATCCTGATTGCGCCACGGCGCATCCTGGCTGCGGGCAGCCGTGCGGGTGTCGTTGAAATCGATGTCCTGCACACCGGCCTGATTGGCGTAGGCATCGGGCTGCGGCCCACCCCCCTCCGCGATCGGCAGCGGGTTGTCGATGAAGGCTCCCCCGAAATTGTAGTCCTCGGATTCGATCACCAGCACGCTCGAGGTGAAGGTGTCGAAGTCGAGGCGTTCCTGGGTGGTGAGGCCGCCGGCGTCGGTCGCCTCGAGGACCGCGTTGTAGTTCTTGTTGGCCTCCAGCTTCGAATAGCTCGCCGTGCGGGTGTTGCCGGTGCCGCTCAGCGTCAGACCGTTGGCCTTGGTGTAGCGGGTGCCGTTGAGCACAAGGGCGATTCCCTCGTCATTGAGGCCGGCGTCGTCGGCGACCTTGAAAGAGACCACCGTGGAGGCCGGCAGGAAGTTGGAGAACTTGCCCGGCGTGAAGTCCGACAAGATCGGGGCGACGTTGGCCTCGACCGGAGCCGCGGCCACGATGGCGTTGTCGTAGATCGCCTGATAGGGGCTTTCCGGCGCGCCCTTGTCGAAGTCCTGGTACAGATAGAGCGTGAAATAGCCCGACGTGATGTAAGGGGCCGCCGGGTCGTCCTTGCCGGCGACCAGCACATCGGCGGCGGCGGAATCCACCACGGTCTTCTCCCAGATCACCGCGTTGTTGGCGTCCTTGTCGAGCACCCTGGCCTGGATGGTCACGCTGCCGCCACGGACCGTCAGCTCGAGGTTCAGCGTGATGTTGTCCTGCTTGAGGTTGGCGGCCGGCCCGTCATCCGCCGCGAAGTACTTGTTGATGCCCTTGGTGATCAGGATGTCGGTGGTCGACTTGGCCAGGCCGTATCCGCCAAGCGTGCCCGGGGAATTGGCCGTGGGGATGAACGCCAGGATGGCGAACGAATCCTTGGCCCCGCCCTTGACCACATCGGCGCTGAAGGAAACGCGCTCGCCCTCGGCCAAGGAGAAGACCCGCGAGGTCTTCTGGCTGGCGCTGAAGATCGATTGGCCGGCCGGAGGTTGGGTGAATTGAAACTGGCCACCCGCCTCGGTCGGCAGGCCGAAGCCCGGGACAAAGGTGAAGTCGGTCCAGCTGGACTTCGTGTTGTCGTTGAAATCGTCCAGCACCGCTTCGTCGGTCACGAACACCTCGGCGTTGTCGTACACCGCCTTGTAGGGGCTCTCGGGTGCTCCCGCGTCGAAGTCCTGGTAAAGGTAGAGCGTGAAATAGCCCGACGTGATGTAAGGGGCCGCCGGGTCGTCCTTGCCGGCCACCAACACATCGGCCGCGGCGGAATCCACCACCGTCTTCTGCCAGATCACCGCATTGTTGGCATCCTTGTCGAGGACCTTGGCGTTCACGATCACGCTGCCGTTCTTCGCCCTCAGGTTCAGCACCAGCGTGATGTTGTCCTGCTTGAGGTTGGCCGCGGGGCCGTCGTCGGCGACGAAGTACTTGTTGATGCCCTTGGTGACCAGGATGTCGGTGGTCGACTTGGCCAGGCCGTATCCCCCAAGCGTGCCCGGGGAATTGGCCGTCGGAATGAATGCCAGGATGGCGAACGAGTCCTTGCCACCGCCTTGGATCACGTCCACCCGGTACTCGATGCTTCGGCCTTCCTTGAGCTCGAAGCGCTCGGAAGTCTTCTGGCTGGCGCTGAAGATCGATTGACCGGCCGGAGGTTGGGCGAACTGGAACCGCCCACCCGACTCGGTCGGCAGACCAAACCCCGGCACGAAGGTGAAGTCGGTCCACCCGGTCTTGGTGTTGTCGTCGAAATGGTCCAACACCTTGGCCTGAAGGGTCGGGCTCAGCGTCGCCAGCGCGGCGACGGTTGCGGCGGCGGCACCGGAACGGATCCAGCGGGAGACCCGTCGGAACAGGGATGCCTGGGAGGCATTTGCACGGAGGAAGGGCATGGTTTTCCTGGGTGGAGCTTGTTACAGGGGGATGACCGATTAGGTCGCCATCGGTTTCAGAAAGTCAACGCTCGGCCGCGCACCTCACCCTCCAAGGGACAGGCTCCAAGGAGGCCCCGCCCGTGGAGCGATTTCTCGGAACCGGATGAAAAACCCGGATCGAGGCCTCCGAATCTTGGGTCCTAAGCCATGCATGTCGCTGCCAGAAACCCGCTTCGGATCCCTCCCGGTCGAGAGGCCTTCACCCTGCTCGAATTGCTGACCGTCTTGGCGACGATCGCCACCCTCGCCGCACTGCTGTTGCCCGCTCTGGCCAGCACGCGGGACTCATCACGCTCCACGACCTGTCTCGGTCACCTGAAACAATGGGGACTGGCCACCCACCTCTACGAAGTCGACTCGGGCGGTTGGTTGCCAGCCGACGGCGCACCGAATGGCATCTCGACCCGGCATGCCTGGTACGCCGACCTGCCTCCCTTGATCGGAATCCCCCCGTACCACGAGGAAGGACCTTGGAGAACCAATGCACACGCCGCGCTCGGCCTTCGCCCGTGGTTCTGCCCTTCCAATCCGCGCCGCAGCAACGGTCACCTGCTCTTCCACTTCGCTCTCAATCGCCAGGTCAATGGCAGCGGGCGGGATTCAAGGAAGACCCGGATGGAGTCGATCCCGACCCCGACCCGAACCGTCTGGCTCTTCGACAACGGCCAGCGCGCCGCCGTCGCCGGACCGGGCAATCTGCACCGCACCCTGCACCGGGGAGCGGCCAACATCCTCTTCCTCGATGGCGGTGTCCGTCGAATCTCGCCGACCCGGGCGGGTCCGGCCAAACCGGAAGCCCGCACTCCGAGCGACACCGATGCCCTCGTGTGGACCCCCTGAACCCCCGACCGCCCATCCCCGATGAAGCCCTGCCACCGCACGCGCGCCATCACCCGCCGCCGTCCTTCGTTCCGAGCGCCGGGGCTTGCGCATCGCCCCGAGCACCATCGCCGTCCTCCGACTCCAGAATTCAATGGCCCCCCGCTCCGGAAGACCCGAAACTCTCGGCCCATGAACGTCACACCCACCGCGTTCGGCACCTGGAACGGGGGCCGATTCATGAACTACGGCCAACCGCTGGATGATGCACAGTGGATCGCCACGGTGCGACGGGCGTGGGAACAGGGCATCCGAACCTTCCTGACGGCCGACGTCTACGGATCGGGCCAGGCCGACAGCCTCCTAGGACAGGCGTTGTCCGGGGTGCCGCGCGACAGTTACTGCCTCGTGGGTTGCATCGGACATGATTTCTATTCGGCGCGGCGTGATGGCGCCAAAGGGTTTCCGCGTTTCACGCAACCGGGTCTGCGCCTGCCGGCCGACTACGCCTCCTACCTCCGCATGGCCACGGAGAAATCCCTCGAGCGCTGCCAGACCGACCACTTCGACCTGGTGCTGCTGCACAACCCCGACCTCACGGGATACACCAGCGATCGGGTCTGGAATGGCCTCCAGGCCTTGCGCGACGCCGGCCTGACCCGCTCGCTCGGCGTGGCTCCGGGGCCCGCCAACGGCTTCACCCTGGACCTCATCCGTTGCTTCGAACGCTTCGGCCCCCTGATCGACTGGGCGATGATCATCCTGGGCCCGCTGGAACCCTGGCCAGGCCGTCTCGTGCTGCCGGCGGCCGTCCGCCACCAGGTCCAACTCATCACCCGTGTGGTCGATTACGGTGGCATCTTCCATGACGACGTCCGCCCCGGACACCGTTTCGGCCAAGCCGATCACCGGTCGTTCCGTCCCGCCGGCTGGGTCGATGCGGCCGTCCGGAAGCTCGAGGCCCTGCGCCCCATCGCCCAGCGCCACGGCCTGACCCCGCTGCAACTGGCCTGCAACTGGAACCTGCACCAGCCCGGCGTCCACAATGTGATCCCGACCCTCATCCAGGAGGTCGGCGAAGGGGCTCGCCCGATCGCCTCCAAGGTCGATGAACTGGCAGCCCTCAAGGCCGTCCGGCTCAACCCAGAGGAGTTGGCGGAGATCGCCCGGATCGGCGACAACACCGGCTGCATGGCCCTGAAGGGCTCGAGCCGCAGCCATGTGGGATCCCCTTTGCCCGACCAGTGGGAACTCGATCCAGAGCTCGAGACTCTGGCCGCCCGCTGGCAGATCCGCCCGGACACCGACCTGGCACTGACGCATTCCTGACCCATTCCCGACCCAGTTTCGAACGACTCCAACCGACCTCCTTATGGCTGAAAAAACCCCGGAAAAGAAACCCACCGCCACCACCACCGAGACCAAGGCTGCCGACGCCAAGGCGGCCCCAGAGGCCCCGAAGATCTCCGCGGCCAAGCTGCGGGAACTCGATTCCGCCATCGCCACCATCACCAAGGCCTACGGCGAAGGGGCCATCATGCGCCTGGGGGCCCAGGTGGCACGGCCGATCGAGGTGATCCCGACCGGCGCACTGGCCATCGACCTCGCGCTCGGGGTGGGCGGCGTTCCCCGCGGCCGGGTCATCGAGATCTACGGCCCGGAATCCTCCGGCAAGACCACGCTGATGCTCCATCTGATCGCCAACGCCCAGAAGGCCGGCGGCATGGCGGCGTTCATCGATGCCGAACACGCGCTCGACCCCGCCTACGCCAAGAAACTCGGGGTCAATGTCGATGAACTCCTGGTCTCGCAGCCCGACTCCGGCGAAGAGGCTCTCACCATCTGCGAGACGCTGGCCCGGTCCGGTGCGCTCGACATCATCGTCGTCGATTCGGTCGCCGCCCTGGTGCCCAAGGCCGAGCTCGAGGGCGAGATGGGCATGGCGACCATGGGCATGCAGGCCCGACTCATGAGCCAGGCGTTGCGCAAGCTGACGGCCATCCTCAACAAGGCCAAGACCACCTGCCTCTTCACCAACCAGATGCGCGAGAAGGTCGGCGTGATGTTCGGCAGCCCCGAGACCACCCCGGGCGGCAAGGCGTTGAAGTTCTACGCCAGCGTCCGCATCGACATCCGACGCAAGGAGGCCATCAAGGACGGCTCAGGCGCCGCCATCGGCAACCACGTGAAGGTGAAGATCGTGAAGAACAAGGTCGCCCCGCCGTTCGCCGAGGCCGAGTTCGACATCCTCTTCAACCACGGCATCGACAAGGAGGGTTCCCTGCTCGATGTCGCCCTCGAAGCGGGCATCGTCGAGAAGAAGGGAGCCTGGATCCAGTTCCAGGGAGAGCTCATCGGCCAGGGCAAGGACGCCACCCGCAAGACCCTGGCCGAGAAGCCTGAACTGGCGAAGAAGATCCAGGAGGCGACATTGGCCAAGCGACTCGCCGAGATCACCGCCGCCACCGGGGCCGCCGCGCCCGGTGCACCGGCCACCACACGCTGAGGAACGCAGGCCCAGGATCTCGCCCGAGACCCGCTCAAACCGTGGGTCTCGGGCCCTGGGGCGCCGTCGCCGGCTTGCCGGCCTTGAGTCTCTGGAGCGCCAAGAGGGCCGCGTGGCTTTCCGCAGCCTTCTTGCTCCGACCGACACCCCGGGCCAGTTCGACTCCCCCGTGCAACACGGCGCACCGGAAAGTCCGGTTGTGGTCGGGCCCCTCGGTCTCGATCAACTCGTACCGGGGAGCCTCCGGGGAGGTCGCCTGCAGGAACTCCTGGAGATCGCCCTTGGGGTTGTCGAGGTTGGGCAACTCCTCCATCTCGGCTCCACCCTCCCGGAACAGGTCCATCAGGCGTTGACGGGCGGCTTCGAACCCGGCGTCGACGTACACGGCGCCGATGATCGCCTCGAAGGCGTCGGCCAGGGTGGAACTGCGGGTGCGTCCACCGCTGGAATCCTCGCCCCGGCTGAGGATCACGTGGCGCCCCAACTCGAGTCGGCGCGCTTGGCCGGCCAGGGAGGTCCGGTTGACCAACTGCGCCCGCGCCTGGGTGAGCGCCCCCTCGCCCAGGCCCGGAAACCGATGGTAGAGCTCGGAAGTGACGGCCAACTGGATGACGGCATCGCCCAGGAACTCCAACCGTTGGTTGTGGTTCTGCCCTCCGCCGTCTTCATGGGCCACGGACGGATGGGTCAGGGCCAAGGTGAGGAGCGACGGTTCCTTGAACCGGTGGCCCAGTGCCGTTTGGAGGTCGTCGAGATCAGACATGGGATGACACGGGGACAGCCCTTCACGGGTATTCCCGGAGGGCCGCAGGGGGATCAGGCCGGAGCCAACGACGGAATCTCACTCGGCGGGTTGAAGGGTTCTTCGGTGGGCTCCACCACCGCGACAGGCGCGGGATCGGCCACGGGGTTCTCGTCCGGGAGCCCATGCTCCAGGAGGTGGGCCACATCGGACTGCACGGCCTCGAGTTGATTCAACTGGAGGTCGGGATCGGCGATGCTGAAGAGGTCGCCCGATTTCGGATGCTCGTAGATGAAGACCCTACGCCCGTGGTCGCGGGACTGCCCCTTGACGCGCAGGATGCGTTTGCGCTCCAGCATGACCGCCAGGATGTAGGCCGCGGCCGCGTGGCGCTCGTCGCGCCGCTCCAGGAGCTTCCGCAGGAGAGACTCCGCGTCATCCTTGCGGATGGCGTCGGGTGGGACCGGCGGCGGGGCCTCGTAGACGCCCTTCCAGTGGGAGACCAGGTTGGACTTCGCCAGCAGTTCCGAGGCCGCCTCCTTGAACGCCTCGACACAGAGGTCCATCCGCTCGAAGCCGGCCTTGGTGTCCAGGAGGAGCGTGTGGTAGGTCTCACCGTCCTGGAACTGCCGCCCGGACCGCTGGCAGGCGTGGGCCCGGGACTGGATGTGCCATTCAATCATCGGATCAAGTGGCGCAAGTATCGGGGCCACCCTCCTCGGTGCAACAGGCTTTTGCTCGTGGATCCCGATCCCGCGGGCACCGGCGGTTTCGTCGGTGTGCGGGGCCGCCGCGCCGACGCTTCATAGGCGGGCGACAAGGAGTTGTTCCTGGAAGACCATCTCCTTGGGGAGGTGGGTGTAGAGCTTCATGAACAACTCGTCGGTCGAGAGCAGGTCTCGACGCCACTCCTCGGTATCCATCCGTTGCAGTTGGTTGAACTGCTCGCGGGTGAATCCGGGCAGACCCTCGGTGTCGAAATCCTCGAACCGGGGCACCCAACCCAGGGCGGTCTCCACGGCACCGGCCCGACCATCGCACCGATCGAGGATCCACTTCAGCACCCGCATGTTCTCCCCGAAGCCCGGCCAGAGGAACCGGCCCGCTTCATCCTTGCGGAACCAGTTCACGTGGAAGATCCGCGGCGGTTCCGACAGTTTCTTGCGCATGTCGAGCCAGTGGCGGAAATAACGACCCATGTTGTAACCGCAGAAGGGCAGCATCGCCATCGGGTCGCGCCGGACCTGACCCACCGTGCCCGCCGCCGCCGCCGTCATCTCGCTGCCCATGGTCGCGCCGAGGAACACCCCATGGCTCCAGTGGAACGCCTCGAAGACCAGCGGCACGACACTGGCCCGCCGCCCCCCGAAGATGATGGCCGAGATCGGCACTCCCTGAGGATCCAGAGCCTCCGGGGCCAGGGCCGGGTTGTTCGAGGCCGGGGCGGTGAACCGCGAATTCGGATGGGCGGCCTTTTCGGGTGATGCCGGCGTCCAGGGATTCCCCCTCCAATCGAGACACTCCGCCGGCGGCGGGTCGTCATGCCCTTCCCACCACACCGTGCCGTCGGGCTTGAGCGCCACGTTGGTGTAGATCGTGTCGCGGGCGATGGTGGCCATCGCGTTGGGATTGGTCTTGGCGTTGGTGCCCGGGGCGACCCCGAAGTAGCCCGCCTCGGGATTGATGGCCCACAGTCGGCCATCCGGTCCCGGACGCATCCAGGCGATGTCGTCGCCCACCGTCCAGATCTTCCAACCCTGGAATCGCTCCGGCGGGATCATCATGGCGAAGTTGGTCTTGCCGCAGGCGCTCGGGAACGCCGCCGCGACATAGCGCCGTTGCCCTTCCGGGGATTCGACGGCGAGGACCAGCATGTGCTCGGCCATCCAGCCCTGCCGCCGGCCCAGGTAGGAACCGATGCGCAGGGCCAGGCACTTCTTCCCCAGCAGCACGTTGCCGCCATAGCCCGAGCCCACCGAGATGATCTCGTTGGCCTCCGGGAAATGGCAGATGAAGCGCCGGTCGGGATGCCCATCGAGCAGGCAATGGAGGCCCCGGTTGAAATGATTGGATTGCCCGAGATGCTCGACCGCGACCCGTCCCATGCGGGTCATGATGCGCATGTTGAGCACCACGTAGATGGAGTCGGTCAACTCGATGCCCACCTGCGCCAACGGCGAACCCGGAGGGCCCATCAGGTAGGGGATCACGTACAGCGTGCGCCCCTTCATGCTGCCGGCCGCCAGCCCGAGCAACTTGGCCCGCATGGCGGTCGGGTCGGCCCAGTGGTTGGTGGGCCCGGCGTCCTCGGCCAACTCGGTGCAGATGAAGGTGCAATGCTCCACCCGGGCCACGTCGTTGGGATTGGACCGGTGGTAATAGCATCCGGGCAACTTGTCCTGATTGAGCGGGATCAGGACCCCCTGGCGGACCGCCTCGGCGTAGAGGAACTCCTTCTCGGCCTCGGATCCATCACACCAGAAGATGGAATCCGGTTGCGTGAGGGCTGCGGTGGCCTCCACCCATTCCTGCACGGTGCGGTGGGCGATGGGTTGGGCTCCGAAGGTTGCGGTCGGGTTCCTGCTCACGCCGTCAACCTACGCCAATCATTCGCCTCGGCACCGCCAAACTTGCCGGACTCAGGGCCCGCGTTGGCCCCTTGGCTGAGCGGGACCAAGATGCGGCTCGAGTCCCAAAAACACAGCCCCTGCGCCAGAGGCCTTGGTGGACAGTGACGAGTCATCCCGCAATGCGGCCCATCGACCTCCTGGCGCACCGCGGTCCCCCGGGGTCGATGCGTCCAACTTTCGCGCCTGGGAATCCATGGTACCCTTTCCTGCCAATACACCACTCTCCTGACGATGCCTATGCCTCAACCCGAAATCCGTTTTCTCGAAGGACCACGTTCCCGTTGGGACAACCTCAAATTCGTGGTCGATATCGCCTGGGAGTTCATCCGGGGATTCCGTGCCCTTCATTTCTCCGGCCCCTGCGTGGCCGTGTTCGGTTCGGCACGCTTCCCGGAATCCAGCCCATACTACGACCTGACCCGTCGGCTTTCGGCCGAGATCGCCAAGCTGGGCTTCACCATCATGACGGGCGGGGGCCCCGGCCTGATGGAGGCGGCCAACCGGGGAGCCCGCGACGTCGGGGGCCGGTCGGTGGGGTGCAACATCGTCCTGCCGATGGAACAGCATCCCAACCCCTACCTCGATAAGTGGGTCAACATCCGCTACTTCTTCGTCCGGAAGACGCTGTTGATCAAATACTCGTACGCCTTCGTGATCGTACCCGGAGGTTTCGGGACGCTGGATGAGCTCTTCGAGGCGATGACCCTCATCCAGACCGGGAAAATCAACGATTTCCCAGTGATCATCTTCGGCAAAGAGTTCCATCACGAGTTGGTGGATCACATCGAGAAGATGCGCCAGCTGAAGACCATCTCGGAGAGCGATCTCCGACTCTTCCTGGTCACCGATTCGATCGACGAGGCGGTGAACATGATCCAGCAGGCCATCGCCAAGTACGGCCTCAAGCGCGAAGAACGCAAACCGAGCTGGCTCCTCGGCGAACGCTGGTAATCCGGCGAGCAGGACCTCTCTCGGAAGAACGCCCGGGACGCTTGCGGACGGGAGCAGTCGCCCGTGTTTCGGTCGCCTCCGCTTCGGGCGCGACCGAACAGACATGGGACCCGGGTGGAAGCCCGTCCGGATCTGATTCCCGGGCCCACGCGAAAAAAAGAGGGGCCGAAGCGAACTTCGGCCCCTCCGTGAATCAGACGCGACCGCTTACTTGCGGATGCGGGCGAACTGGGCGGCCTGGTTGGCCGGCACCGTCAGCGGGCTGGTGGCACCCGCCACGTCGGTCCAGGGACCGCTCAGCGAGTTGGCCGACTGCAGAACGCCGCCACCGGTCCAGGTGATGGTGATCGTGCCGTCCGCATTGGCCTTGATGCCGGTGAAGCGAGGAGCGTCACCGCCACCGGCGGCCGTGCCGTGCAGCGCCACTTCGGCGACCTGCATCGAGTTCGCCTTGGCGGCGTTCACGACGGTCGGGAAGACCACCTTGTAGGTGGTGTAGGCCTTGGTGTTGGAGAACGCCATGGTCTCGGTGCGGAACCGGGCCGGGTTGGCGTTCACGGAACCCGAGGCGATGGCCTCGAAGGTCGTGCCGTCGTTGGAACCGAGGATCTGCCAAGTGGCCGGATCGCGCTCAGGAGCGTCGTTCGCGGTCGTGATGGAGATGCCGGTGATGACCGAGGCGCCCGCCTTCGGGGTCACGGTGAAGCCGGTGTTGAGCTTGTCGAAGTTCAGGTACTTCGTGGAGCTCTGACCGTCGATCGCCTTCGGGGCGGCCTCGCCACCCGGATGGTTGCTGGAGCTCGGGACGATGGTGTCGTCCTTGCTCAGCACGTTGCCCGGGAGGGCCGGGGTGAACAGGAGGAAGTCGTAGTCACCGTTGGAGGCGTTGAAACGCACCGTCTGCTGACCACTGAGCTTCACCGAGGCGAGGCTGCCATCGGCGTTGCGCATCGGCACCAGGGCGTTGTTGCCCCAGCCGCCGGTGGACGGCGACTCGAAGCTGCCGACGACCGTGGCGTTGCCGCCGGCGACCGTGGCGAACTGACCCTTCATGCGCGTGGCGCTGTCGGCACCGTCACCGTGGGAGAGACCCGCGTAGACGTTGTAGTCGCCCGCCGGGAAGGTGCGGGTGTACTGGTACCACTGGCCGTCGCCGATCCAACCCATCTTGTAGTTGACATCGAGCTCACCCACGCCGCGGTCGCGGTCGCCGGTGCGGTCCATCGGGGCCTGGGGATCTTCACCGATACGGTAGATCGGCGAGGAGCCGTCGTTGCCGCGGGTGTAGTCCTTGTTGTTGGTCGCCGGCTGGCCCGCGAGGGCGCCGCCGCGGTAGGGCATCACGCTGGTCGCGGCCGGGGCCACGCCGTTGTTGTCGAAGTCCTCGGCCTCGATCGCGAAGACCGGGGTGCGGATGCTGCCCACACCGAAGGTCCAGGTCACGGTACGGTCGATGACGGTCAGCTCGACCTTGTGGGTCGAACCGGCGACCCAACCACCGGCCGGAGCGGCGACGGTGACGGTGGCGACACCGTCAACGGTGGTCACAGTCGGGGTCGCGGCAGCGCCGTTGACCTTCACGGACACATTGGCCGTGCTGAGGGCCGGGCCGGTGCCCTGCACCACCTGAGCGGTGATCGCGGCATCAGTACCAGCGCGGTACGGGGCGGCGCTCGAGGCGCGGCCGGTCTGGGCCGGGGCGTAGGTCTTCACGAAGGGCACGCCCTTGCTGCTCAGCGGATACTGGTAGGCCTTGATGCCACCGTCGGCGTTGATGAGGTTGCCGCTCAGCAGGTCACCGGTGACGGGGTCGAACTGGCGGGCGCTGAACTCCACGTTCGCGCCACCGCCGCCTTCGTACCAGACGAGGCGGGCCGGATACAGGCCGTCCTTCTCCACGTTGAAGAAGAAGGTGGTGCCGGAACCGATGCCGCCGCCGTTGCCACGGCCGCCGGAGAACTCGCCGACCACCAGCGGGAAGGTGAAGGCCTCACCCGGATTGCCGATGTCGAGGCGGAAGCCGTCGTCGCTGTTGACGTTGAAGCAGTAGAAGCCGGCCTTCAGGTCGAGGACGGTCAGGACTTCCTGCACGAAGTTGTCGGTGCTGCCGGTGGTGCCGGGGATGCCCGGGACGCCCGGATCATCCGGGAAGTAACCGCTGGAGGCGGCGTCCTGGTTGTAGTTGATGACGCCGGTCTCGACGTAGTAGCCGTTGGCGCCGAAGAGGCTCAGATCAGCCACGTTCTTGGTGCCGATCAGGCCGGCGATGTGGGTCTGACCCCGGTAGGTGTCATTGCCCATGCTCTCACCGTTCTCCTGCTGCACGGTCTTCACGAGGAAGCCCTTGTTGCCGGTGTTCACCGCCGAGGCCGGCAGCGCGAGGCT
>CAYLTF010000024.1:18306-34249 GCA_964386625.1 uncultured Akkermansia sp.
AGGTAGGTGGTGATCTCGGCGGCGATGTTGTCGGTGTACAGGTCACCGTTGGACTGGAACTCCGACGCGCTCGGGATGCCCGGGATCGCGTTGTCGGCGATCTGGCGCTCCACGGCGGCGGCCGAGGAGGAGAACGCACCGTTCTGGCCCGGGGTGGCATCCGAACCGGAGGTCGGTTGGCTGTAGTTGATGACACCGGTCTCGGCATAGACGCCGCCGGTGAATCCGCTGAGGTCGGCGACATTGTCACCCCGCAGACCGGCGAGCTGCTGCTCGGCGCGGGCGATGGTGTTGGGCTGGTCGCGACGGGCGGTCTGGTGGGTGCGCACGTTGAAACCCTTCTTCGAGGTGTCCACGCCAGTGACGGCGAGATTCGAGGGGATCGTCACGTAGGAACCCACGACGAAGTCGCGGGTTGCTGTGACGGTGCGACCCAGGGTGTCCTTCACGCTGATCACCACCACGTTGGTGGATCCAGCGGCCAGCGGGGCCGCCACGTCGCCGTAAGCGATCGTGGTGGTGATGCCGCTCTTGGAGCTCGTCACCTTGGAGGAGATGTCGGTGCCGTTGAGCTTGACCGAGAGGCCGGAGGTCACGGCCACGGCCTCGCCGGAGTCCACCGTGGTGATGGAGAAGCCGATCGGGCTACCCACCGCACCACCGATGATCACGTCGTTCGCCGGGATGGTCTCCAGGCGGATGTTGTCGACGTGGTGGACTTCCCAGGCGCCACCGGTGCGGCCGCCGAAGACCAGGCGACCCGGGGACGGCGTGAAGGAACTGACCAGACCGCCGGCCGGGGTCAACTCGACACCCTTCCAGAAGATCTTGACCTTGCCGTCTTCGGTCAACTGGGCCTTGAACTTCTCCCACTTCAGGTTCTTGACCCACAGGCCCCAGGTCGGATCGTCGAAGGTCGGCTGACCCACGCCGGAATCGTTACCAGCGGTGCCGTCACCATTCAGATCGTCGGTGGTGTTCAACGCGCCGGTTTGCATCGAGGATGCATAGTTGGCGTCGGTCGTGGCGAGGTTGCGGAACGGAGCCTCGTCGTAGGTGCCACCGGGCCAGACGTTGCCGGGGCGCAGGGGCACCGGCAGCTGGGTGATGAGCTGACCCTCGACGCGGATGCTGATGCCCACGACGTCGCGGATGCCGCCCGGATGGTCGCCGGACTGCCAAGTGTCGAAGCCGATGCCCAGGCCGGTCAGGGAACCTTCCTCGGGGAGGTCGGTCTCACCGGCAGTGCCAGCGAACGGCGAACCGTTGGCGGCCAGGGGATCGTCGGCGCGGACGTAGTTCAGGGAGAAACCATCGGCCGGCTGCGAGGTGCCGCCGCCGATGCGGAGGTCGCACTCGAAGGTGAAGGCCTTGACGACCAGACCCTTGTCGAGGTCATCGAACACCACGGTGGCGCGCTGGCTGCCCTTGGCGTCGGTGATGGAGAGGTAACCATCAGTGGCGCCACCGGAGGCACCGCCGCTGGAACGATACTCCGCCGCGGCCGCGCCCACTTCCTTGAAGGGGAGCTCCGTGGCGGTGTTGAAGTTGACCACATTGGTGGCGGCATAGGCCGAGCTGCAGACCAGCCCGGCTGCCGTCATCCAACGCAGCAGGTTTTTGTGTTTTTGACTCATAGGACTCGTTTCTTCGCCCGCATGGACTCGCCGACGGCAAATGTCCCCAGACCTTCACAGGTTCGAGACATTGGCCCACAGCGCAGCCCACTTGGGTTTGGGTGACCCGCCAGCGATACACCTCGATCAATGTACCGGCAACCCCTTTTTTACCGCATTGTCACCAGGAGCGAAGGGAGCTTTTTGCCGCCTAATCCCTGGGATTTTTCCGCAAAGCGAAGCAGCGGTGAAAGGAAGGCGGTGTTCGTGGCGAAGACTGCGGGAAACCTCATGATCGCCCCATCGCTTCATCCACTTCGCTCGATCCCCGCCCTGCCGCGGGTCGCATGGATCCTCCTTTCCGGCCTTTCCAACCTTTACGGCCAGGTGTTGATCAGCCGCTGGGACTTCAACACGGCCTCCCTCACACCGGAATACGGACCAGGCGAGGCCCGGTTGGTGGGGGGCGTCCTCGGGGGATTCGCCACCGGATTCGAAGGCGAATCTGCGGGCGCTTGGAACCTCAAGGGATTCCCATCCCAGGGAACTTCACCGGGCACGGCCGGGGTTCAATTCAGTCTCTCCACCCAGGGGCACTCGTCGGTGGGCCTCTCATTCCAGATCCGGCACAGCAACACTTCGGCGAATCTGGAGCGGGTCCTCTGGTCGACCGACGGAGGACCCTTCCAGGAGGCCACCCGGTTCCGCATCGTTCCCGAGGTCACCGGTTCGGGCGAAACCTGGTACCAACGGTCGGTGGCACTGCCCTCGGCGGCAGCCGGTCAGGCTGAGCTGGTGGTGCGGATCGTGTCGGATTTCGACCCGCTGTCAGAGGGGCGTTACATGGCTTCCCGGCTCGGTTCCAGCTATTCAACCGCCGGAACTTGGCGGTTCGATAACGTTACATTTTCTGCGGTCCCCGAACCCGAAGAATATGCGATGGTCACTGCATGGACCGTGTCAGGGATGGCGATCTGGCGACGAGTCCGGCGAGCGCAACCCCGGAAGGCACCCGGGGAAAGCCTCGCGGCGGCTGAGGGAGACGAGGCGGGCACGGGCCATTCACCGACAGTCCCTGAACCGCACTGATCGGTGTTTCACCACAAGAACGAGTGGTTCTCAGCAATCTCCACGTTGTTTTCAAGCAAAGTCGCCTTCCAAGCGGTGACATTGCCCAAGCGGGAGAACTGCTGGGGAGTCAGGATCAGCCGGGACCAACGCCGGCCGAAGAACCCTCGACGGACCTCGGATTCCACGGTTTCCATGACTCCGGATTCGGCTCCGCGCAACTCCAGCCTCAGGCGCAGCGGCCCTGAAACCCGCCTCGACGCCTTCCAGAGCACTTCAAATTGGAGTCCGGCACGCTTCTCGGGGTGATTGCGCAGCAATTCCTGGTAGGCATCCCGCTCGTACAGGCTGGGCGACAAGGCGTGACGGCCCTGGAAATCGACGAAGTGGGGCAGGACCTTGATGACCCTGCCCTCGGCACCCAACAGCACTCCGGCCAAAAGCCAGAGCGCGAACAGCATTGGTTTCATTCAGAAAGGACCGCGTTGCGGAAAGGAGAGCACGGCGGGCCTCGGAGTGAACGAGGGCGCGGAGCGGAGCGCCGAGGAAGCCTCGGATGAAGCCGGAGCGCTGAAGAGCGACCGCACCGAGTTGTCGAGGCCTCGGCCTGCGCCGCCATTGCCGAAGGCTCCGAATCCGCCGTCGGAGGCGGACGGGGAGGTTCCCAGACCCGATTTCGGGAAAAACCCTGCATCCGGCGTCGAGAATGCAGACCCCGGCGCGACCGTGGGGTCGAAACGGCGGCCGGGATCGCCGTCGAAGCCGCTGGGCGGAGCCACGGGATTCACCAGAGGGTTGGCCGAGGCCGCATTGGCCAAGCCCGAGCCGGCGGCGGGGCCGGCCGGAGTGGAAAACCCCTCGAAACCACCACCTGCGCCTCCCGAGGCGCTTTGCGAGGCGGGTCCCTTGAAGGAGAACGTGCCGCCCGAGGCATCGGTCTTGTTGGGGGTGAACCAAGTGCGGTGGTCGGCCTCGGGTGCGAGGATCTCGGCGATGGAGCGATCAGGGGCCGACTCCCTCGAGGAGGCGTCACGCCGCTCCGGGGAGGTCACGGGATTCCGGGCGGACCGTCCTTCTGGCCGCCCCTCATCACTGGCGAGCCTCGAGGTCTTCCGGGATGGGGTCGAGGCATCGGAGCGCCCGTTTTCGAAATCGCTGTCTTGGGCGGTATCATCACGGGAACGGCGCGAACGCCCCCGCTCCCGGCTGAAATTGGGAATATCGTCGTCACCGGCCCGCTTGCCCGACCCGGCTTCATCCACCTTGTCGACCTCACGAGGGCGGACGGCACCCGGCTCGGCCAACCAGTTCTTCTTGCGATCGTATTCGTCGATCAGGCGCTGCTGGGCCTTGGGATCGAGGTTCGGAATCGGGGTCGAAGGGGTGGGCAGGGAGACATCGATGGCCCCGCCCAAGGAGTTGCCCGCGCGGAACACGTCGAACTGCCGATTGCGCAGCAGCTTGTTCATGGTACCCACCCGCTCGGCCTCCGACTGGAGCCGCGACCCGGACGCCTCGTCCGGGCGCAACGCTCCGGAGGTCTGGGCCTTGTCCCCCGCCACGGCAGTCGCCAGCGGCAGACAAGCCAACCAGGCGAAGCCGAGCATGCTGGATACTCTCCCGCGGTTCATGCCCTAGGAATAACGACGAGGAAGGGAGGCGTCAAAGGCCTTTGCGGTCAGCCCGCTCGAGGAACGCCGCCCGGAACCGGTCGGCCCGCTGACGGAACCAATCCCAGTTGCCCGCAGCCACCTGGCGGGGATCGAAAAGCGGGCCGCCCACCCCGAAGGCATCGGCCCCGGCCGCATGAAAGGCCGGGAGCGTCTCGACGGTGACCCCACCGGTGGGCATCAGCGGGATCTGCGGAAACGGGGCCTTCACGGCCTTCAGGTGGCCCGGGCCCAACTGGTCGGCCGGGAACACCTTGACCATCGTGGCCCCCAGCTTCCAGGCGGTGAAGATCTCGGTCGGGGTCATGGCTCCGGGCATCACGGGGACCCCGGCGTCGACACAGGCGCGGATGACCTCGGGCAAGACCACCGGAGTGACGATGAAGCTCGCACCGGCATCCAGGGCCGATCGGAGTTCCTCCATCGAGGTCACCGTGCCGGCCCCCACATTGCCGCGGTCTCCCATGAGATCCCGGGTCAGGCGGATCAGGTCCGCGGCTCCCGGACTGTTGAGAGTGACCTCCAGGTTCACGATCCCGCCGGCCATCACAGCGGGAACCAGGTGCTCGACCTGGGCCCGGGGAAAGAACCGGAGGATGCCCACGATGGGCAGGGTGCGGAACAGCGTGTCGTTGAATGGGGTGCTCATGGGGCGGCGCTAGACCTCGGATCCGGGCCGGGTGCCGATCCATCGCCGGATTCCCACCGTCTCCAGAGGCGACGCTGCCCCAATTCCGCCAACCCGTCGACCTCGATGGCGTTCCAGCGGGGCGCCAACCCGCACTCGGTGGCGGCGAGCGTGTAGGCCTTCCGCAACGCCGGACCCGCGGCCACGATGACCGGGGCGCCATCGGACTCGAGGGCACGCAGTTCGGCGCCGATGAGCAACCCGCTCAAAAAGGAACGATTGGAGTCCCCGTCGCACCCGGAAAGGACCTGCCGACTCCGCACCTGGAAGAGCGCGGCGGTGAGGCGGGTCCGGCCGGAAACCGAAACCCCCGAGCAGAACGCGTCCGGATCGATGATCGAGCCCTCCGGATCGAGCGTACCAGGCTCCACCGAGTGCCTCAGCACACTGTGGCGACACAGCAGTTCGAACAACTCGCCGGTCATGAAGGTGGAGATCGCCGTGATCGCCGAGGATTCGACCCGCAGGTGCTTCGAATGGGTGCCGGGCAGGATCAGGGTCGCACGACGGGGCATCGACTCCCCCGCCTGCTCGACCTGTTCGGCCCACCCAAGGGCCTGGGTCTCTTCGCCTCGCATCATGTCGTTCTCGTCGCGGACTCCGGAGACGAGATGGACCTTCCTGCCGTCGTCCGCCGTCACCCACCGTCCGACCGCCCCGGATCCATCCAACGGGAACGGCAGCCGGGCGTAGGGCAACTCGCACCAACCGATGCTGGAGCCGGCCATGCCGGAGACCATCACCGGCAAGCCTGCGGGCGCGTCCAGTCGCCCCAACGCCTCGCCCAGCGCCGCGCGGAACACCGTGGGCCGGTCGCCGCCACGTGCGGCGAGGCGAGCCGCCCCGTCGTCGGAAGAGACCTCCCGTGTCGCGCCGGTGCCGCGCCAGCGCAACCGCAGGCGCGAGGTGCCCCAGTCGCACGCGATGAAGCTCATCGGTTGCCCTTCCACCGCGCCCACTCCCGGCCGGGGCGATCGACCCGGAAGCTCACCAACCGTTTGGCCTGCGCCTCGGTGACAAAGACGGTGCAGCCGTCGGTGCCGCCGAAGCAGAGGTTGGTGGGGTTCGGGCCCAGCACATCGATCTCGCGCACCACCTCACCGGCGGGAGACAGCTGGGCCACGGTGCCCTTGCCATGCCGGGTCACATAAAGGTTCCCGTCGACATCGCAACGCATGCCGTCGAATCCGTGATCCGGGAATTCTTTGAAGAGCCTCCGCTTCCCGAGTGCGCCACCACGGCCGATGTCGAAAACCCAGATGCGCCGCTGGAGGCTTTCATTGACGTACAGCCGCGTTCCGTCCGGGCTGACCTCGATGCCGTTGGTGGTGCCCATGCCCTCGGCCTCACGGTGCGCCTTGCCCTGGGGATCGATGCGCCACACCTGCCCCGTGCCGTCTTTCCAGTTCGGGTCGCTGGCGTACAGGGTTCCATCGTCGGCGATGGCCAGGTCGTTGGGCTGGTTCATGCGTTCCTCGTGCACCCAGCGCACGAGCTGGCGAGTGACTGGATCGATCCGGTGGATTTGGTGCCCGGTGTAGTCCGCGACGTACATGCGGCCGGACCGGTCGAAGCGGATCCCGTTGCCCGCGCTCCCTTCCGGCAATGCGACAAAGCGCTCCGCCCGTCCATCCGGGGTCACGCGGGCGATGTTCCTCGGATCACCGAAGCCCACGCAGAACACCACGCCCGAACGGTCGCAGGCAGGGCCTTCGATCCCTGCGGTGAAGCCCTCCGATGAGAAGACCTTGGCCTGCCATAGCGTGTCGGAACAGACCGGCAATGTCCCGACCCAGGCCAGGGCCGCGGCGGCGAAGAGTGCGCGGGGAATCATCGGCGCCAGGATGCCCGAGGAGCGGGGACATGGCCAGCAGCCCGGTGAAACCCGTGCATGAAAAAGGGGGGCCGGAGATCGCTCCCCGTGCCCCCCTTCGTTGAACAGGGCCCACGCTCAGCGCTGGACGGCGCGGAGGAAGCGCGCGCCATCGGCACCCAGCGGCAGGCTGATCGGTGTGTTGGCTCCCGGCTGAGGGGTCCACGGGCCGTTCAGGCTGGGGGCGACCTCGAAGACGAATCCGGCCGGCAGCGGCTGCGGATCGGAAGTGATGGTGAGCTGACCATTCGACAGGGCGACCGAGATACGCGGTGGCGCGGCGTTGGATCCACCCGCGGCCGGCGTCGGGTCATCCTTGGGGACCGGATGCGAGATCACCGTGAAGAAATTGACCTCCTTCGGGGAGTTGGCCCCCTGATCAGGCTGGTTCTGCAGGTTGATCTCGCCCTTGGCGGCGACAAGGATTTGCTTGGTGGTCATGGCGACCGTCATGCCGACCGAGCGGATGCCGCCCACCGGCGAGGCGTTCACGAAGGGCAGGAAACTCGGGGTGAGCGGTTTCACCGCCTTGGTGGCCTCGTCCATCTCGAACACACGCGCAGCCACCTGTTGCGCCTCGTAACCGTCGGGCTTGGACACCCAGGCCACCGTGAATCGACCCAGACCGTCGGCGGCCACCACAGCGCGGTCGGCATCGGCACGGAAGCCGCCCTCGCTGACATCGGCCAGCGCGGCGAGGGTGCGGGTGCGGGCGTCCCAGATGGCGACGCGGACCGCCGTGGAACCCACGACCCGGCCCACGAGGAACACCCAGGGCTGGTTGATGTGACCACCCAGGCGCGTGCCATCACCACGGCCGGCGTCGAAGTTCTCGCCGGAGGTCGCCTGCGTGACCGGATCACCCTGAAGCTCGCCGGCATTGTTGTAGAAGTAGAACTTTCCCGCGACGCGGACGGCGAAACCGCCCTTGAAGGCCGCCACGTTGGCCCAAAGATCGCCGTCGGCGACCTTGAAGGACTCCTTCACCACCTTGCCGTCGGCCGAGAAGATGGTGGCGGTGGCGCAGTTGCCGTCGGGACGCAGTTGGTTGGAGCGGTCCTCGACAACCGAGACGAAATTCCCGTCGCTCAGGGCGGCCACATCACCGCCGAAGCGCGAGATCTGATTGCCGGGGGCGGTGCCGGAGGTGCGGCGACCGTTGGCCGAGTCCTGCGCCTTGCTCAGGGCCGTCTGGGTGAGCGTGGCCGGGTCGAGCTTGAAGGTCTGGACGGTCCCGTAGCGGCCGTCGCCGAGGCGGTCGAACCCGCCGCTGAAACGGTTGTCGCTGTTGAATCCGGCGACCACGTGCGGGGATGCCTCGGCGCCGGTGATGAAGTTCACCGCTCCCGGCCGGGGGTCACCCGCGACGCGACCCGGGTTGCCGTTCTGGCGGGAGGCGTTGATGGCCCCCTTGAACGGGACACCCGCGTCGTTGAAAAACGCCTCTCCCAGCTTCATCGCGCCACCGGCCGCCGGTTGCATGGCCACCACATAGCGCTGCTCGGTGCTGCTGCCATCGGCGAACGTGTTGCCCTCGATCAAGAAGGTCGAGGTCCCCACCACGGAGGCGAACGGCTCCCAGTTGCCCAGCGAATCGGCCGCCGGGACGATCACCGGCGTGTCGGAAACGATGCGCTTGAGGCCCGCCGACTCGATGCTGCCGGGTCGCACGGGGATCACGAACTGGCGCAGCGCCACCACCCGCTTGTCGGGCTCCCCGCTGTTGCGGCTCTCCCACACGACGGCGATCGAGTCGTTGCGGAAGGCCACGCGCGGGTTCTTGGACTCCAGCGTCTCGGCCGCCGGGAGCTCCTTCTCGCTGACATAGAAGGTCTTGCCCAGCGCCTTGCCGGCGGGGTCGAAGATCCGCCCGAGGATGATCCGCGCATTGCCACCGGTGCCGGCGGTATCGTCGAACACCACGGCCACGCGACCGAGGGAATCGATGCCCACATCGCAGCGGCCGGGTGCCAGCAATTCCATGTCGTCGGCGACCGTCTTGCTCCAGCGGAGCGTGCCGTTGGCATTGAGGACCGTCAGCCAGACATGGTTCTTGCCGTCCGCATCCTTGCCGATCGCCACGGTGGCATAGGCGTCGTTGCCGTTGCCATGGAAGCCGATGCCGTCGCCACGCCCACCGGCACCCGCGATCGGGTTGCCGGAGACCGACGCCAAGTCGATGTTGGTGGAGATCGGGGTGCCTGCGTTGTCGAACAGTCGGACCCGGCCCACGCCGTTGTCGGAGAAGCGCACCGCGAACCCGCCCTTGGTGACCCCGGAACCATGCCACATCTCGCTCTTGGCGGCGGTGGCGCTCGCAAGCTGGGCGGCCTTGATCTCCTTGCCGGTCTTGTCCACGACCCGGACGATCACGTGATTGGCCGCGGCGTCTCCCTTGTAGAGGCTCACCAGATCGTCGCCCTGGCGGCTTTCCCCGATCACCACCACGTTGCCCGTGGAGAGGAATTCCCAATCACCGATCCGGATGTTGCCGGGACGCGCCCCGTACTCGACCGGCACGCCGTTGACGATGCCCACCGGACTGCCGGTGTCGGTCACCAGTTGGACGGCGGGCCAGTCACCCGCATCCTGGTACCCGGCGAATTCCACCACCTCGAGGCCCAGATCGAAGGAGGTGGAACCCATGCCCAGTCCGTCGCCGAAGAGGTTCGACTTGATCTTGGGTCCCCAACCGGTCCGTCCGGAGACCGCGGTGCCATCCTTGCGGAAGTAGGACAGGAACCGTGACGTGAGTGTCTGGCCCGCGAAGGCCGGATCCACCGAGGTGATGGTCGTCTCCGGAGTGATGGGCTTGCTGTCGCGATCGAAGAGGGTCCAAACGGCTTCGAGGTCGCTGAGATCGCTCCCGTCATCCTCCCAACCGACGATCACGTTGCCGTTGCGGCCGATGGCCACACCCAGACTCTCGGTGCTGCCGTTGTTGAGGGTGTCGGAGGTGTTCACATACACCGTCTCTCCGATGGGGCTGACGCCGTTGTCTTCCGGTTTGCCGGGAAGCGCTTGGCCGAAAGTCTGGGCGGCCACCAGGGCGGCCGCCAGAAACGGCAGTGTTTTTCGGGTTTTCATGGGGAACTCTGTGTTGGAGACACCCCTGGCCGAGGCCAGTGCCATGAAACGACACCCCAGGCGCGATCGCGCCCAAAGGTCAGGGCATTCTGGAGACTTCCGAGGGGATTGTGTGCGTGGCTACGCCCGCCCCCCGGTGTTTGCAACTGTTTTCTTGGAATCCTAGAACGGTAAAAAACAGCCCGAAAACCTGCATTTTTTAGGCTTTTTACCTCAGAGCCCCCTCCCTCGACCGCATGAGGCACCTCGAAAACCCCGCCGTAAGACACCCGTCAATGCTGGCGGGCATCAAGGCGACCCGGAGGTTGCTTCGTCGCGGACAGCCGCACCCGCTTCATGATCTCGACGTAGAACACCGGGGTGAGGAACAACCCGAAGACCGTGACTCCGATCATCCCGGCGAACACCGCGACCCCCATGGCTTGGCGCATCTCGGAACCGGCGCCCGTGGAGACCACCAGCGGATACACCCCCGCGATGAAGGCGATGGACGTCATGAGGATCGGCCGCAGGCGCAACCGGCAGGCCTCGAGGGCGGCCGAGACAGGATCCAGCCCCTCGCGCTGCTTCTCCCGGGCGAACTCGACGATGAGGATGGCGTTCTTGCAGGCCAGTCCCACCAGCACGATGAGCCCGATCTGGGTGAAGATGTTGTTGTCGGACCCCTTGAGCAGCACACCCACCATGGCGCTGAGCAAGGTCATGGGCACGATCAGGATGATGACCAGCGGCAAACTGAGACTTTCGTACTGGGCCGCCAGCACCAGGAAGACCAGGAGGATGCACAGCGGGAAGATGTACATGGCGGTGTTGCCGGCGATCCGCTGCTGATAGGTCAACTCGGTCCATTCGTAGGCCATTCCTGGCGGCAGGGTCTGCTTCACCAGGCCCTCGATGAACGCCTCGGCCTGGCCCGAGCTGTAGCCGGGGGCCGGGGCGCCATTGATCTCGGCGGCCGGGTAGCCGTTGTAGCGCATGACGCGGTCCGGGCCGAAGGCCTCGCGCACCGAAACCAGGGTGCCGATGGGCACCATTTGCCCGCGCTCGTTGCGGACCTTCAACCGGCGAATGTCGTCGGCCCCGGCGCGGAACCTCGAGTCGGCCTGGGCCACCACCTGGTAGGTGCGCCCGAACTGGTTGAAGTCGTTCACATACAACGATCCCAGATAGACTTGGAGCGTCTCGAAGAGCCCGCCCAACGAGACCCCCATGGCCTTGGCCTTCACCCGATCCACGTCCAGGTCGATCTGCGGGACATTGATCTGGTAGGTCGAGTAGACGCCCTGCAACACGTTGGTGGCGTAGGCCGCGCCGATGGTCCCCCAGGTCGCGCCGTACAGGGCCTCGGGCCCCAGGTTGGCGCGGTCCTCGATGAACATCTTGAAGCCGCCGCCCGTGCTCAGGCCGTTCACCGCCGGGGCGTTGATCACGATCATCCGCGCCTCCTGGATCTCGCCGAAGGCCTGGTACAGCTTGCCGATGATGGCGTTGGCCGAGAGGTCCGGGGCCCGCCGCTTCTCGAAGTCGTCGAGGGTGATGAAGGCGATGCCCGAGTTCGGGCTGGCCGTGAACCCGTTGGGGGACAGACCCGGGAAGGCCACCGAGGCCGCCACGCCAGGGACCTTCATGGCCAGGTCGCTCATCCGCCGGATCACCGCGTCGGTGCGGTCCAGCGACGCCGCGTCGGGCAACTGGGCGACGCAGATGAGGAACTGCTTGTCTTGCGACGGGATGAAGCCCGACGGCACCGCCTGGAAGATCCGCCCGGTGAGGAAGATGAGGCCCGCATAGACGACCAGGGCCACCGCGCTGACCCGGATCACCCGGGCCACGGCCTTGGAATACCGGCCCGAGGCCCAATCGAAGGCCCGGTTGAACGGCCCGAAGAACCAGCCCAGCAACCGGTCCAGCACCCGGGTGAGACCATCCTTGGGCGCATGATGATCGCGCAGCAGCAGCGCCGAAAGGGCCGGGGAAAGCGTCAGCGAATTGAAGGCCGAGATCACCGTCGAGATGGCGATGGTGATGGCGAACTGCTTGTAGAACATGCCGCTCAGCCCGCTGATGAACGCCGTGGGGATGAACACCGCGCACAGCACCAGCGCCGTGGCCACGATCGGGCCGGTCACCTCGTCCATGGCCCGGCGGGTGGCCTCGACCGGCGAGAGGCCCAGGGCGATGTTCCGCTCCACGTTCTCGACCACCACGATGGCGTCGTCGACCACGATGCCGATGGCCAGCACCAGGCCGAAGAGCGACAAGGCGTTGATCGAGAACCCCAGCGCGGCCATCACGGCGAAGGTGCCCACCAGCGACACCGGCACCGCGGCCAGCGGGATGATCGAGGCGCGCCAGGTCTGCAGGAAGACCAGCACCACGAGCACCACCAGCAGGATGGCCTCGAAGAGCGTGTGGATGACCGCGTCGATGGACTTCTGCACGAAGACCGTCGGGTCGTAGGCCACGGCGTAGTCGAGGCCGCGGGGGAAGTTCTTCTTCAGGGTCTCCATGGTGGCCCGGACCTCCTGCGAGAGCCGCAGGGCGTTGGAGCCGGGTTGCTGGAAGATCGGGATGGCCACCGCGGAGCGGTTGTTCAGCAGGGACCGGAGGGCGAATTCGCCGGCCCCCAACTCGACCCGGGCCACATCCTTGAGCAGCAGGGTCTCCCCATGGGCCCCGCGCTTCACCACGATGTTCCCGAAGTCCTCGACGGAGACCAATCGACCCCGCGCGTTGATCTGCAGCTCGAAGGCGACCGGGCTGCCGACCGGTTGCTGGCCCACCGCGCCGGCGGCCACCTGCATGTTCTGCTCCCGGATGGCATTGACCACATCGCCCGGGGTCATGCCCCGCGCGGCCAGGCGTTCCGGGTCGAGCCACACCCGCATGGCGTAGTCGCCCGAGCCGAAGAGCTGCACCTGCCCGACGCCGTCGATGCGCGCCAGCACGTCCTTGACCTGCAGGGTCGCGTAGTTGCGGACGAAGATGTCGTCGTAGGTGCCGTCCGGGGAGTAGAGGTGCACCACCATGGTGAGATCGGGCGTGGACTTGAGGGTCAACACCCCCAACCGGCGGACTTCTTCCGGCAGCTTGGGCAGAGCCTGGGCGACGCGGTTCTGCACCAACTGCTGGGCCTGGTCGATGTCGGTGCCCAGCTTGAAGGTCACCGTCAGGGTCATCACTCCGTCGCTGGTGGCCTGCGAGAAGGTGTAGAGCGAATTCTCCACGCCGTTGAGCTGCTGCTCCAGCGGCACCGACACCGTCTCGGAGATGGTCTTGGGGTTGGCTCCAGGGTAGACCGCCCGGACGACGACCTGCGGCGGCACCACCTCGGGGTACTCGCTGACGGGCAGCCGGTACATCGAGACAAGGCCGACCAGGAAGATCAGCAGCGAGAGGACACCGGCGAAGATCGGCCGCTGGATGAAGAAGTGGGAGAATCTCATGGGACCCGGTGGGAAGGACTCGAAGTGGACAGGCGGTTCAGAGCGAGGCTCGTTGCGGGAATCGGATCTGCTCGGGCGGACAGGCCACGATCAGTGAGCGCCCCCGGGAGCCGGAGCCGACGAAGAAACGGGCTGTGGCTGCACGGGCTGCCCCGGGAAGAGCACCCGCAGCGTGCCGTTGACGATCACCCGATCCTCGGCCTTCAAGCCCGACTGGATGACCCGCTTGCCCTGGACCAGCGGCCCGAGCGTGACGAACCGCTTCTCGACCGTGTTCGACGCGGAGACCGTGTAGGCGAACTTCAGGCTCTGCTCGGTGCCGATCACGGAGTCGGGCACCACGAGCGCAATGCCGGCCGGCCCGACGGGGATGTTGATGCGTGCGAACAAGCCCGGCACCAACCGTTCGTCGGGGTTGGGCAGGAGCACCCGGAACATCAGGCTGCCCGTGTCCCGGTCCAGACGGGTGTCGAACGATTCGACCACCCCCTGATGCGGGAAACCCTCCTCGTCGGCCAACCCGAGACCCACCTGGACGCGACCCTGGCCATCCGTCGGAAGCCGTTTCTCGGCCCGGAACCGGTTGAGCTTCAGGAGGACCGCCTCGTCGAGGTCGGCGTAGGCGTGGACCGGGTCCACCGACACGATGGTCGCCAGCAAGGTGTTCATGCCATCCACGCCCGAGACATTGTTGCCCAAGGTCACCAGTGCGCGTCCGATGCGGCCGTCGATGGGGGAACGGATCTGGCTGTAGTCGAGGTTGAGCCGGGCCGTCTCCAGGTTGGCCAAGGCGGCCGCGAGGGCCGCCTTGGATTCGCCCAGCCGGGTGACCCGCTGGTCGGCCCCCTCGACGGAGATGGCCTGAGTCTTGAGCATCTGCTCGGCCCGGGCAGACTCCCGCTCGGCCGAAGCCAGGCGGACCTTCGCGGCCTCGACCTCCGCCTCGGCACGCTGGACCGCCGCGGCGAACGGGCGCGGATCGATCACGAAGAGCACCTGGCCCTTGCGGACCATCTGCCCCGCTTGGAAATGCACCTCCGTCAGGTAGCCCGAGACGCGTGGCCGGATCTCCACCGATTCGACCGCCTCGATCCGCCCGCTCAGGGTCTCGGTGGGGGTGAATGGAATGGACTCTGGCGGAGCCACCGAGACCACCGCGGGCGCCGAACCACCGGTCACCGGTGCCTGGGGTTTGCCGGGAGAACATCCGGCACCAGTGCCGACCACGAGGAGAATCGCAACCCAAGGAGCGAAGGAGGAACGCAGGGACTGAATCATGGCAAATCGATCAACCGGAAGCATCGGAGGGCGGGACGATCAGCACTGGACTCCTCCCGCCCGGGGGCCGAACGGTGCCTAGGCTGGCCCCCAAGTCAAACAACACCCGTCCATCCGGCAAATCCCGGACACTCCATGGCCCCTCACGGAGTCTTCACCGTGCCCAACCAAGCCTTCAGTTCCGCCGGATGATCGGTCTGGACTCCATCGACCCCCAACCCCAGGAATCGCTCCCAGTAACCGGGCCGCTCATCCCGGCGTTGGATGTCTGGCCAGACGCGGATTCCCAGATCCCGACACCACCCCACGAACTCGCGGGATGGGGCCTGGTCGACCACCTCCGGTCGGTACTGGGACACGAATTGGCGCAACGCCTCCTCATCGCGGAGCGCCTCGGCCGGTGGACTCAGGATCAATCTCACCCCAGGCAGCGCCTTCCGCCAACGGGCGGCACCGCCGGGGTGATCGTAGACCCAGACACGGGACTCCATGCCTGCCTGCTTGAGGATGCGCACCACTTCCGCCGGATCCCCGGCCTTGAAGTCGAGGTACACCTGGATACGACCCCGGCATGCCTCCAGGGCCTCCTGAAGTCGAGGGATTCGGGAGGGCGGCAAGTTGGTGTGTGCCTTGTCGGCCACCTTCAGCAGGGTCAGTTCCGCCCAAGTCTTCTCAGACACCCGCCCCTTGCCGTCGGTCATGCGATCCACGGTGGCATCGTGCATCAGCAGGTACTGCCCGTCGCTGGAGCGGCGCACATCCATCTCCACCAGGTCCGCCCCGGCCCGGATCGCCCCCTCGATGGATTCCAGCGTGTTTTCGTGGTGGCGGACATGTTCCCCCCGATGCGCGATCACCATCCAACGGAGGGCTCCAGGCAACGGATTGGCCAACCGCTCTGAAGCCGAGATCGTCCCTGCCCCGAAACCCGACAGCAACCATACTCCCAACAGCATCGCCCGCTTCATCACCACGAACCTTGCATCTCTGGGTTCACCAAGCCCAGCCCGAAGCCCCCGGAAACCCAACCGAACCCAACCGAACCCAACCGACCCGGACCGACCCGGGTGGCGCCGGGCGCAGTGCGCAACCAGCTCGGGAAGCGCCCCGTGATCTCCACGCAGAGTTCGAGGGGCACATTTATTGAACCTGTCACTCGATTGTCCACAGGAGCGATCCCACAGAGCCTCACCGTGGCTCCTTCCTTTGGCTTTGAA
>CAYLTF010000025.1:0-19932 GCA_964386625.1 uncultured Akkermansia sp.
GTGGCGTCGGCGGGTGGTCCACTCAATCGGGACGAACGAGGTCGCCGACCTGGGGATTGCCTTCGACGAAGTCGGCGGCGGCGGTGGTGGGATTGTTCCAGCGGGACAGACGCACGCGTCCGACACGGTTGGTCGAACGGTACACCTCCAGGAAAGATCCCGCCTGGGGCAGCGAGCTGAAGGAATAATCCAGAACCACGAACCGGAGGCGGTCGTGGACCTGGACCACCGTACCGACGCTACCGTCCAGGGGGCGGATGACCGCCGGAAACTCCGGGGCCGGCGTCACCAGGCGGGACCGGGCGCTGCCGGAGCAACCCGCCACGACCCAAGCGAGCAGGGTCCCCAGAGCAGCGCGCCAGACTCCCCGGGACGCGGGCATCCATCGCCTCAGATTCACGGAGCGGGAGCGTCGCGGGTGCATGGGTATTAGCCAAGCACGCCAGATCCAGGGGTCAACCGTCGGGAAGCCCGAGGGACGATCCGTCGGAGATGGCCTGAGCCGAGCGAGTCGCCGCGATCGAGACGGCACCCGGCGTCCACGGAACGGCTGGGTATTGCTCCGGTGGGCCTCCCGGTTATGCTGGCATCCATGGACTGGCAGAAACCGGCGGCATTGTGCGTGGTCGCGCTGACCGCGGCGGTATTCCTCTGGAGCCGATGGGGAAAGGCCCTCGGCTGTGGCTCCGGTCCGGGGCTGCGATGGGGGCGGGGGCGTTGGAAACCCGCCTCCCCGGCCTGTGGTTGTGCCGGCGCTGCCACGCAGGGTGCACCGGGTCTGATCGTCCGGGGTCGGCGGGGCGAGCGCCCGCAGGTGGTCTTCCGGTGAATTCATCGAACCCCTTGAATCCGGCGCATTTCACGAGACAGGCGGTCCTAGGAACCGGGTTCCGGCGCTTGGCTGCCTTGCTCATGGCGGTGCTGTGCATCCGCAGCATGCCCGCCGACGCGGCATCCCAGTCTGAAACCGAGGGCCGAGCATGGGCTCAGCGGCTGCGGACGATCGCTCCGGAGCACGCATCCACCAACCGGGCAGTCCTCAGGATCCGGGGCCGCGAGGGCCGTCGGCAGGTCCCGATCACGGTGATCACCCGGCCCGGGAATCCCGAATGGTCGGTGGAATACCACGCTGAAGCCGTGGGCGGAAATGGGCCAACCGAGGTTTCTACGATCCGGTACCGGGAGCAGGGTCCGCCCCGATTCGAGGCCCGGGTGGATCCGGCTGGAAAACCCCAGGCTCTCGAAGGAGCGGTGGCGGGCGATCGGGCCATCGCGGGCAGCGATTTCTTGCTGAGGGAGCTGGGCATGGAATTTCTCCACTGGCCCGAGCAAAGGATCCGCGGCCGGGAACTCAGCAACGGCCGCTGGTGCCAAGTGCTCGAGAGTGTCTCGGGGCGTCCGGAGGGTCCGGCCTCGGTGCGGTCCTGGATCGACGAGAAACTCGGGGTGATCTTGAGTGCCGAGGTCTATGATGCGCGGAAAGTCCGCCTGAAGCAGTTCTCCATCACCCAGTTCCGCGAGCAGGCAGATCGATGGACCTGCAGCGTCAGCATGGTGGATGACCTCCGAGGTACCAAGACCGAGCTGTCGTTCGACGGACCGGTCCCGCGGTGATGCGACGCCACGCCGGTCAGGCGGCCGAGGGGGTGGATGGGGCCGCCAAGCGGGTCTTTTCTGCGGAACGGAGCGAGTCCTCGACCAGGCGGGCCAGCGACAGGGAGGCGGCCAGCGCCCCCTCGGCTTGGCGAACGGCATCCAACGCCTCGGCCACGGGAATCCGGCTCGAATCCTCCGCCGTGGAAAGATCGCGCCCGTGTGCGGTGCGGACCGCCTGGAGGATCGAGAGCAGAGAGAGCTCGTCGAGAGGTCTGGCCGGGACGAAGGTCGCATCGACGCCCGAGGTCTCGTGGAGGAGTCCGGCGGTGGCCAGGGAACGCAGCAGGGAGGCGGCGAGCTTGGGAGGGATGCCCAGCCGATTCGCCAAGGCCGAAGCGGCGGGAGGGCGTTCACCCCGGCGAAAGGAGATCCCGATGGCGGTCATCAGTCGTAGGGCGGCGAATTCCCGGCCGTTCTGGTGGATGGAGTCGGCCTGACGTTCCTGGAGATAGGCCCCGCGGTTTTGGAATACGTACGCGACCTGGGACCCGAAGAGGAGGATCAACCAGGAAAAATACAGTCCAAACAGGAATAAAGGCACGACACCCAGCAAACCGTAGATTTTTGAGTATGTAACTACCCTGGTATTGTATAGGGCTCCGAGTTGGGTGTTTCCCCACCAGAGCCCCGCTGCCACCGCAGCACCCACGGCCGCCGCCCGAGGATCGACGCGCGTATTGGGCATCAGGAGGTAGAAGAGGCCAAAAGCGACCGTCAAGGTGGCGATGGGGAGCAGGGCGGTGTTCAGGACGCCCAACAACGGCAGGCGCTGCATCCATTCCACCTGGTCGAAGGTGGCCCGCACATAGCTCGAGGTCGTGACCAGGGCGAGGACGGCCGGTCCCAGCGTCATGACTCCCCAATACAGCAGGATGCTGTTCCACCAGGAACGGGATCGGGTCACGCCCCAGATGTGGTTGAACGCCGCCTCGATGGTGCGCATCAAGGAGATCGCCGCGAAGACCAAGCCGATCATGGCCGTGACACCGATGGTGCCGAACCGGATATTCGAGACAAATTCCACGAGGTTCGAGACCAAGATTTTTCGCGAGTCTTCTGCTCCTTGTTGGCTCGCCAAGCCCAAGGCCGGTGCCACATGTTGCACCAATTGGGCCATCCAATGGTTGATGGATTCCTCGGCATTGGACATCTTGAAGAGGGCCAGCATGCTGACAGAAACCGCCAGCAGGGGAATCAGCGCCATGAGGGTGGTGTACGCCAACGCGGAGGCCCGGACCTGACAGCGGTTCTTCCAGAAGAATCGAACGACGAGTGCCCAGAAGAGGGTGAACTTCTGGACCGGGGTAAGAGACGCGGGATCAGAATGGGCTGGAACCTCATCCCGGAACGTGGCCGCGACATCGGCCTGGATCTGTTGGAGACGCGAAGACTTCGCCACGGGGAGAGGATACTCGGATCCGGGGTCCGACGGCAATCTCCCAAACCATCGACCGGCGGACCGGGTCGGTCTCCAGAGCCGTGCAAGCCCTCGGAGCCCGAAGTGACGGAGCTCGCGTTCTCTGACGATGCCTTCGAGGCCTCAGAGATCCCCGCAGCACTGATTGTGGGCGCCCGGGGCATCCATGTGTTCCTCGGAACAGCAGGCATTTCCCTCCGGAGCCGACGGGGGTGGAGGACTCATCAGTCGTTTCAGGAAGAGACTCAAGACCGAAACGTCCGCGGGCGTGACCCCACTGATCCGTCCGGCTTGACCCAAGGATGCGGGGCGGATGGCTTGAAGCTTGGTGCGCGCCTCCGTTCGCAGGCTGGGAACCTGTTGGTAGTCCAAGGTCGGCGGGATGGTTTGGTCTTCCCATTGGCGCAGGCGGTCCACCTCGGCTTCTTGGCGGTCGATGTACCCGGCATACTTCAGAAGGATTTGGACCTGGAGGGCGACCTCGTCGGGGAGATCGGTCCGTCGACCGGGTAGCGAGGAGTATTCGATCTCAGGTCGTTTCAGCAGATCCGACAGGAGGTCTTGGCCGTGGCGCGAGGTTTCGAGGCGCTGCACTTCTTCTTGGATCGAGCGCAGTTTCTCGGAAAATCGGGCGAAATGGCGTTCAGGCAGGAGCCCGATCTCGCGACCGATCGGGCTGAGGCGTTGGTCCGCGTTGTCTTGCCGCAGCAGCAGTCGGTATTCCGCCCGGCTGGTGAACATGCGGTAGGGTTCCTGAGTTCCCTTGGTGACCAGGTCATCGATGAGGACTCCGATGTAGGCCTGATCCCGCCGGAGGACGATGGCCTCTTTGCCTTGAACCCGACGGGCGGCATTGATGCCGGCCATGATGCCTTGGGCCGCCGCCTCTTCATAACCGGAGGTGCCGTTGATTTGCCCGGCTAGGAACAGGTTCTGGCAACACCGGGTCTCAAGGCTGGCAAGCAGCTGAGTCGGGTCGGAAAAGTCGTACTCCACCGCATAGGCCGGCCGCAGGATTTCGGCTTCTTCGCACCCGACGATGGAACGGACCATTTCCACCTGAACCTCGAAGGGAAGGCAGGTGGAGAAGCCGTTGATGTAGATTTCATCGGTGGCGATGCCTTCGGGTTCCAGGAAGATCTGATGCCGGGCCTTGTCGGCGAAACGGACGTACTTGTCCTCGATGCTCGGGCAATACCTGGGACCCACTCCTTCGATCACCCCAGAATACATCGGGGACTTGTGGAGGTTCTTCAGGATGATCTCCCGGGTGCGGTCTGTCGTATGGGTGATGTAGCAGGGTTCCTGACCACCATGCCGGGCCAGGATCGATCCCGGAGGGTAGGGGGAAGGGTTGAAGGATCCCTTGCCGTGTTCCACGTGGAACAATGGGTCGTCCCACAAGTCGTCTTTCCAGTAGGTGAACCAGGGAACGGGCTCATCTCCCTGTTGGGGCTCGGTCTTGGAGAAATCGATCGATTGGCGGACCAGTCTCGGAGGAGTACCGGTCTTGAGTCGGCCCAACCGCAGGCCCACCTCAGCAAGAGATCCCGACAAACCCAACGCAGCGGATTCACCGGCTCGACCGCCAGATTGTTGGTTGGCCCCGATATGCATCAGGCCGCGGAGGAAGGTTCCAGTGGTCACCACCACCGTTTCCGCCAAAAACTGCACTTCCAAGGCGGTTTCCACCCCCAACACTTTTCCATCCCGATGCAACAAGCGAACGGTTTGGCCCTGCTTGCAGTCCAGCAGCGGTTGGCGTTCGCAAATCCACTTCAAACGGAACTGATAGGCCTTTTTGTCACACTGGGCGCGAGGAGCCCAAACCGACGGGCCTTTCTTGGTGTTGAGCATCCGGAATTGCAGGCCACAGAGATCCGTGGCTTTCCCCATTTCGCCCCCGAGCGCATCGATCTCTCGAGCAAGGTGTCCTTTGGCCAATCCACCGACCGCCGGATTGCAGGACATTTGGCCGATGGTATCGAGGTTGATGGTCAGCAGGAGGGTTTTGCAACCCATCCGAGCAGCAGCCAAGGCGGCTTCGACCCCCGCATGGCCGGCTCCCACCACAATCACGTCATACCGCTTCGGATACACGAACATGCCGACAGGGTATCCATTTGTCCTCCGGCATCAATCCCGAGGCCATTGGATGCACGCAGCCCATGTTCCACGTGGAACAAATGGACGCCCCAGGCTCAGGGACGCGGTCACTGGGGGGGCGCCTGGTCTCCCGGGCCCATTCTCGGCGACGAGAGGATGAACGGCCCCACCGGTTGCCTGGAGGAGTTGGAGGGTCCGAAGCAGCTCCTTTTCGAGAAACCGGCTATCGCAACCACCCGAATGGGAGAAGGGGCGATGCATCGCACCGCGGTTCGCACCCCTCAATCGGGTGAGAATCCGGCTTGGAATGGACCTGAAATGACTTGAACACCAACCGGAGCCCGAAAACGACCGCAAGCACGACCGAAGGTGTCGCCTCATTCCCGACCGGTGCCGGTTCAGAACCCAGGACAGCCGGAACCGAGGTCGGACCTCGGTCTCATTGAACATTCCGACCCTGGGCCGACACCGGAACGTCTAGCCCGGCTCATCCAGGCTCGCGAAGCCCTCGACGAGGCCCTTCGAGGCTCCGTCGAGCGAGCAAAAGGACGGTCCGGGATGGACAGGATTCTCTTCGTGTCGGGCGTCGGTGCCGGGCAGTGGCCGAAACATCAGCCATTGCGTCGTCGGTTGCAGCAGCTCAAACCGTGGGAAAACCCACGGAAGGAAGGCCATCTGGAGGATGGGGGAGGGCAAGCCTGATCGCCTTGAGACCCTCACGCATGGTCGTGATTGGAGGATCCGCAGAGAGGAAAAGTCGCGTCGACGATATCAAAGGAGCAAGTCTTGGGGCGAGCGACAATGCGTTGGACTCAGAAACGAGGGCATTCCATAGGAAAAACGCGGGATTCATGGAAACGATAACGATAACCTTCTCAACTCAACGAAGCCACGAGCTTCAACGCGGTTCGCGGTCCTGGACTCGATGAAGGCCGCTCGTTGGCGGGTCGCCCCTGCTTTGTTGTCGCCGAAGGTGCATCCCGGGTCGACCTGCTCTTTGGAAAGGAGGGTCTTGTCGGATTGTCCATCCGCGGATTCCTCGCTTGCCAAGGGGCTGAGATGACGTTCTATTCCCCCCGAAAATCTAATCATTCCAAACCATGAAACTGATGTTTGCTGTCGCGGCCATGGCCGCCCTGTCCACCGCCGCGTTCGCCAAGGAAGTCACCCTGACCGGCGAAGGCAAGTGCCTGAAGTGCGCCCTCAAGAAGGCTGACAAGTGCCAGAACGTCGTGGAAGTGAAGGAAGGCGAGAAGACCGCCACCTACAAGCTGACCGGCGATGTCTCCAAGGGTTTCCACGGTGAGATCTGCAGCCAGACCAAGAAGGTCAAGGTCACCGGCACCCTGAACAAGGAAGCCGGCGAGTTGGCGGTGACCAAGATCGAGGCCGTCCAGTAACCGACTTCGGTCGCTCGGGCCATCCACATAGCCTGTGGTCGTGGCTTCGAGTCGTGAGAATCGGGGTCCTTCCTACCCTGAACGCCAACCCGCCCTGCAACGGCGGGTTTTTTCGCGCCTGTCGCCCCGATGCGGGCGGAGTTTCCGGTCCCGGGGTTCCGAGGATCTGTCGGTCTCAGGCCTGCGGGCCGGGTGGGGTGCCGCAGGCGGCGGTGAAGACCGGTGACCCGATCTGAAAAACCTGAAAGGCCAAGAACAGCGCCCGAATGGCGGCATGGATCCTGGAACGATGCAAGCCGGAGCCAGGACTCAGGAATGGGTCGATCATGGTTGGCCGACATGGATTCGAACCATGACTAAGGGCTTCAAAGACCCCTGTGCTGCCATTACACCATCGGCCAACAGCGGGGACAGTCTAGGAGGCCGGCTCCTTTGCTGAAAGTGAATTCCTCCGCCCAAGGCTGCGAGCCTCGATCCATCCCTGAGCAACCGCTCGCGGCCAGGGATCCGGGTGCGGAGGCCCGGGTCGGAGACCGAACACCCACGCCACTGGAACCGGCCATCCCGGATGAATCCGACAAGGTATCGCCAAGCCGCGAGCCTTGCGCTAGTACTCCAACCCATCAACGAGCCCGAAACCCCATCCGAGCCGGTCGCAGAACCCGTGCCCACTCCACCGATCCGGCGGAAATGGTCCCGGTTGGCATGCATCGCAGGGGTCTTGGCATTGCCGTCGTTCATCACGGTCATCCTGCTGCCAGGATGGTTGTTCCAGCGGTTGATCGCCTTTGAGATGGAGGGCATCGGGCCGGTGTTCCTCGCCCTGGTGATCGCCATCTGGGTCGGATTCCTGGGCTCCATTTTCGGGGGGCTGGCGTTGCGACACCTCCAGGGTCCAGAACCTGAGAAGCGAGGCCGGGCCTGGGCGGTCTTCGCGACGGTCGGTTCCCGGGGTTTGTTGATGGTCGTCGGGGGCGCCCTCGGATCCGTCGTGCTCGGCCGAGGAGGCGTCGAAGGCGGAGATCCGGAATTCCTGCTGCCGAGATGGATCGCTGGCATGGCCGTCACGCTCGTGGTCGCCTGGGCCTTCGTGCGCTTCCGGCTTCGTCGGGTTCGACTCGCACGCCGAGGGAGGGGTTGGTGGGTCTTCGGTGGCGGTCTCCTGCTGCACCTCCTCCTCATCGCCTCGCTGCCATTCGCGTTGTTCCAGGCGTGGGTCACCTTTCGGCCCGAGGTCGTCCGAGGCGGCGGACAGCACCGGAAGTACGAGGGCCCGCAAGAGCCGGGTCTGTATGCGCAACGGGAATTGAAGTTGATCCAGAAGGAGGGCCAGGAAACGACGGTCATCCTGAGGCTCTGGGAAAACGGTGCGCCCCGTGAACTGGGGCGTCGGTCCGTCCGGGGCGATGCCACCCTCGAGTGGCGACTGGTGGAGGGGCCTGCCCCCACCAACAGCCTGAGCCTGAAGTGGAGCCTGCCGGCGACGCCACCGATGGATCCGGTGGTGTTGAGCGTCCCGCCAGGCAAGGATCTGGGTCCAGTGCTCGAGCCGCGGATTCTTCATCCCCGCGCCGGCACCCGCACCAACCTGTGGATCTTCCAGGACTTCGATTCCGGGGCCCTCCCGCCGGCGGGTGCCGCGGTGGATCATGCGATCGAAGTGCTCCTCGAGACGTTGCCACAATCCTGAGGTTCCGCGGATCCACGGCCGCCGATCAGGGCGACCCTCCAGCCGATCCTGCGCGAGATCCTGCGCGACTGATCAGGCCTTCGAGACTTCCTCGACGGCCTTGAGACAATACCATTTCACCGCTCCGCTCATCGGAGGATCGAGCCGCTCCAGGTCCTCCGGCGAGCACCACCGGATGGCGTGGTGCTCCTCGGCGGCCAGGGTCACCGAACCACCGAGCGGTCTGGCGAAGTAGATCATGCCGATGTGCTCGTGTGTGGCGTGGATCCGGTGGATGTCCAGGAAGCGCGGAGCGATCAGGGCCCGCGTGCCCGTTTCGGTGGTCGGAGGCCGCTCCCCCAGGAGTTCGACCTCCAGACCGCTCTCCTCGCGGGCCTCTCGCAACGCCGCCTGCTCCGGGTCCTCATCCAATTCAATGTGTCCGCCGATCGGCAGCCATTTGCCGAGTTTGCGGTGGAGGACGACCAGGACCCGGCCTTCATGGACGATGAACACGGCGACGGTGAAATCGATCTTCTCGTGGATGTGGGGCATGGGGAGAGGGGCGCGAAGACCCCGAAACCGGGGCGCTGGCAGGACGGTCTTGCGGTGGACGGTTTCGCGTCAACCGTAACCGCCGGCCCAGGTCGGCGGTCAGAGCGCATGTCGGGTGCTCACCAATTCAACATCGATAGCCATGAACCGTTCCTCTCTCGCTTCCTTGCTGGCCGTCTGTGGCCTGATCCTTTCCACCTCCACCGGGTCGCTCCTGGCCCAGAACGATGCGCCGCCCCAGGGCGCGCCTGGCGGTCAGGGCGGCCCCGGCGGTCGTCAAGGCCGCGGCAACTGGGACCCCGAGCAGATGCGCCAGAGGATGATGGAGCGCTACCGCGAGCAACTGGGCGTGAAGGATGACGCCGAGTGGAGCCTGATCGAGGCCCGCATCAAGAAGATCAACGATGCCCGTCCCGGCCTGGGCCGTGGTTTCGGCGGTTTCGGTGGTCCTGGCGGTCCGGGCGGAGGTCCCGGTGGCCCCGGTGGCCCGGGCGGTCCGGGCGGCCGTCAGGGTCGCGGCGGTTTCGGCCAACCGAACCCGGAGGCCGAGGCGCTTCAGACGGCCCTCGACTCCGGAGGCTCGGCCGAGGACATCAAGGCCAAGCTGGCGACCTACCGCGCTTCGGCCAAACAGAAGGAGGCCCAGCTCGAGAAGGCCCAGGACGAGTTGCGCCAGCTGCTCTCCGTCAAGCAGGAGGCCCGCGCGGTCCTGATGGGTCTCCTCAAATAATCCTCGATAGGCCAGCGACCCCGGGAGGGGTGTCCGAAGGATGGCCGGAGATCCCCAGGGTCTTCGCCCCATTCCCCCGGCGCCACCTCCCGGTCTCTTTCCAGCGGTTGGTCGGAAGACTTTTTCGGACCGCCCCCATCGGATCACGCGCCCTCCTCGCCTCGACAATTCCCGCACCATGGCTGAAGCCACATCGCAGACCCAGGGCCTCCTCGAACGGATGGTCGCCGAACGGCAACTCTCCGCGGCCGACGCGGTCGCGTTCACCCGTGCCCGGTCGCTCCAGGGGGGCCGAGATCAGTCCGGTGGCGATGCGACCGAACGCGAGGTCTTGGAATGGCTGGGCCAAGAATACGGCGTCGGATTCCTGCCGCTGGATTCCGTCGAGGCTGATCGCGAGGTGCTCTCACTCTTCCCGGCCCGCATCCTCCTGAAGGAGGAGCTGCTGCCGCTGCGGCGCGACCACGGCACGATCGAGATCGCCACTTGCCGTCTCTTCGCCACCCGAGGGCTCGACACGCTCCGGTCGCTGACCGGCCTTCGCCTCCGGGTCGTCTTGTCGCCGCGCGAAGCGCTCCTGCGGGAGATGAAGAAGAATCTCGGGGTCGGAGCCGACACGATCGGCGCGCTCGACGAGGAGAAGTCGGTCCAGGTGGTCGACGAGAACACCGAGGATTCCAACCTCGACGCCGGAGCCGAAGACGAGGCCTCCATCATCCGCTTCGTCAACCAGGTGCTCAAGGACGCCATCGAACTCCGGGCCTCCGACATCCACCTCGAGCCTTTCGAGCACGAGTTCCGGATCCGCTACCGCATCGACGGCGAGCTCCAGGAGATCCCGCTGCCGGCCCAGCTCAAGCAGTTCCAGCCGGCGATCGTGTCGCGGGTCAAGATCCTCAGCCACCTGAACATCGCGGAGAAGCGCCTGCCGCAGGACGGGCGCATCAAGGTCCGCATCGAGGACACCGAGGTCGACATCCGCGTGTCGGTGATCCCCATGCTCCATGGCGAGGCCGTGGTCATGCGTCTGCTTCGGCAGAACTCGACCCTGCGGGGCCTCGCCCAGATCGGCCTCGGAAGCCGCGAGCTCGAATGCTTCCGCCGCGTGCTTGACCTGCCGCATGGCATCGTGCTGGTGACCGGTCCGACCGGCAGCGGCAAGACCTCGACGCTCTACACGGCGTTGAACGAGATCAACGACGAGGTCCGCAAGATCATCACCATCGAGGATCCGGTCGAGTACCAGCTCAAGGGTGTCAATCAGATCCAGGTCTCGGAGAAGGCCGGACTCACCTTCGCCCGCGGACTGCGCTCCATCCTTCGCCACGATCCCGATGTCGTGCTCATCGGTGAGATCCGCGACCGCGAGACCGCTCAGATCGCGGTGCAGGCCTCGCTGACCGGGCACCTGGTCTTCTCGACCCTGCACACCAACGACGCCCCCGGTGCCCTGACACGGTTGGTCGACATGGGCGTGGAGCCGTACCTCGTCGCGTCTTCGCTGGAGGCGGTCCTCGCCCAGCGCCTGGTCCGTGTCCTCTGCCCCCATTGCAAGGTTCCCGACACCTCGGCCAACGCGAAGGCCTTCCGCTCCCGGATGGGGATCGCGGACGCGGTGCCCTTGTTCAAGGCGGTCGGTTGCCGTGAATGCCGGCAGACCGGCTTCTTCGGACGCCATGCCATCTTCGAGTGGATGGACACCGACGAGAACATCCGGCGCCTGATCCTCGAGAATGCGTCGACCGACCAGATTCGCGCCGCGGCGCGTGCGTCCGGCATGAGGACGTTGGCCGAGGATGGTTGGCGCCTGGTGGCCCAGGGGATCACCACCGTCGAAGAGGTCCTGAGTGTCACCACCGACAAGGAAAGCCCAAGACCCCAGGCGGCGGCCGAGGCCGGGTCGACGACCGAGGAGACCGGATCCGAGGCCGGGAATCCCGCGGCACCGGCCTCCCCGCGCCCACGTTCCTGACCCATGCCGACCTTCTCCTACCGAGCATTGCAGGCCGATGGCCGGATGACCGACGGTCTCACCGAGGCCGGCAGTCGGGCCGAGGCCTTGCGCAACCTGGAGTCCAAGGGACTTCGACCGGTCAGCGTCAGCGAGGCCCGTGGCGGAGGGACCCGGGCGGCCAAGCAGTCCAAGGAAACCGCGGCCTCGTCGCAGGGGATGCCCGGGTTCTCGTTCGGCGGTTCGAAGGTCAGTTCCGAGGAGCTCGAGAATTTCACCCGGTTGCTCTCCAGCCTGCTCGCGGCGGGGGTGCCCCTGAGCCGGGCGCTGACCATCCTCGGCAAGGAGGCCTCGTCTCCGGCGGCCGCCGCGAAGTGGCAGGAGATCCACGGCCTGGTGGTCGACGGCATGTCGCTGGCCAACGCCATGGCCCGATCCCCGGACACCTTCCCGAAGGTGTACACGGCGATGGTCGAGGCCGGCGAGGCCGGCGGATTCCTGGACGTCGTCCTGGCTCAGATCGCCGACTTCCAGTCCCGCGAAAAGGAGCTCCGGTCCAAGGTCCTCACGGCCATGATCTATCCGGCGGTGCTGCTGCTCATGGCCCTGGTCGTCTTGACGGTCCTCCTGGTCTTCTTCATCCCGAAATTCCAGAAGGTGTTCACCAGCGTGAAGGGCGCGCTGCCCCTGATCACGCGGATCATCATCGGGGCCAGCGACCTCCTGCGTTCCTACGGCCTGCTGGTCCTCGTCGCGGTGGTTCTCGGCGGATTCTTCCTGAGAACCTGGATCCTGTCGCCGTCGGGACGCCGCCTCTGGGAGGGGTTGACCCTGAAGGCGCCGATCGTCGGACCGCTCAGCGCCCGGTTCGCCATGGCCCGCTTCTGTCGCATGCTCGGGACCCTCATCGGTGCCGACGTCCAACTGGTGCAGGCGTTGAATGTCGCCCGTCGATCCATCGGCAACCAGATCCTGGTCGATGCCGTGGCCCGCTCCATCGATCAGGTGCAACAAGGCGGCCGCCTCGGCCAGAGTCTGGCGGAATGCCCCACCCTCTTCAGCGGGTCGGTGATGGAGATGATCTCGGTCGCGGAGGAGAGCGGCCGCCTCGATGTCGAATTGATCCGCATCGCCAACGTCACGGAGAGTGAGCTCGACCGTCGCCTCAAGACCGCCGTCGCGCTGGCCGAACCGTTGCTCCTGTTCCTGATCGCCGGATTCATCGGTTTCATCTTCATCGGCATGTTGCTCCCGGTTTTCTCGCTGCAAGACTACATCAAGTGAACCACTCCGATTCCATGAACCTGAACCTCTCCCCACTGCGTCCGCCCGGATCCGTCGCCGGTCGCTCCCGTCGTCGCCATCGCGGCTTCACCCTCGTCGAGATGCTGCTGGTGATCACCATCATCGGCATCCTGGCCGCGCTGGTGGTGCCCAAGATGATGGGCCGCAGCGAACAGGCACGCCAGTCGGCCGCCCGGGCCGACATCGCCTCGATCAAGACCGCGCTCGACGCCTACGAGGTCGACAACGGCAGCTACCCCAAGGCCCTGGCCGATCTCCTGCAGGCACCGCGGCAGGCCAGGAATTGGCGCGGTCCCTACCTCGACAAGATCCCCCAGGATCCCTGGGGCAACGAATACCAGTACGCCCAACCCGGGCGGCAGAACGCCAACTCCTTCGACCTGTCCTCCATCGGGCCGGACGGCAAGGCGGGAACCGAGGATGACTTTGGCAACTGGACAGCCAAATAGCCCCCGTGCCGGGTCCCCGTCCCGGGCCGATTCCCGGCGTCGAGGTTTCAGCCTGATCGAGATGATCCTCGTGATGGCTCTGTTGGTGGTCGCCGTGTCGATGATCTCGCCGCGACTGTCCGGCTTCATCCGCGGCCGGGCCCTGCATTCGGAGGCCCGACGCTTCCTGGCGGTGACCCATGCCGCGAGGAGTCGTGCCGTCTCCGAGAGCCTTCCGGTCCTCCTGTGGCTCGACGCCGCCACCGGGCGCTACGGCATCGAACGCGAGAATCGGGGACAGGATGGCGACCCGCTTTCCCAGGAATTCACCGTCGATGGGAATCTCCGGATCGGATTCGACCGGGCCCAACGCCTCATCGGCCAGACCCTGACCGGCACCCGCAGCCCGACCCTCATTCCAGGGTTCTCCAACACGCAGCGGCCGGTCGGTGCCCGGACCGAACCCTCCATCCGCCTGCTGCCCGACGGCACCATCGACGAGGACAGTCCCAACGCCATCCGCATCGAGGACGCCGACGGGGCCGTGCTCTGGCTCGTGGAGGGTTCCGACCGCCGCCATTATGAAATCCGGACTGCACTCCAATAGCCGTCGCGGGGGCCGCTGCCGTCGGCAACAGGGCTACACGCTGGCCGAGACGCTGGCGGCATTGCTGTTCCTGGCCATCGTCATCCCGGCGGTCGTCGAGGCGCTGCACATCGCCGGGCGTGCCGGCACGGTGTCCGTCCGTCGGGCGGTCGCGGCGCGCATCGCCGAGCGGGTGCTCAACGAGGCGACCCTCTACACGAATCTCAACAGCTCGGCCCAGAGCGGGACCCAGGTCGAGGGTGCCGTCGACTACCAGTGGACGGTGAGCCGCGAAAACTGGGTCCAGAACACCCAACTGCCGCAGCTGACGGCCGAGGTGCGTTTCCTCACCCAGGGCCAGGAATCCTCGGTGCGCATCTCCACCCTGGGCCATCCGGTCGATGCCCAGCCAGGCACGGGCCCGACCGCCACCCGATGATCCGCTCCTCTCCCATCGATCGCCGGACCCGATCCGGTTTCACACTCATCGAGTTGATCCTCTCGATCGGTGCGGCGGCGCTCATCCTCATTGTCGCCAACCAGGTGCTCTTCACCAGCCTGCGACTCCGCGACCGGGTCTCCGACGCCATCGAGTCGGCTGCCCCGCTGGAGCTGGCGATCGATGCCTTGCGCCTCGATCTCCAGGGCGCGATGACCCCGAAGACCAACGGCCTGATGTCCGGATCGTTCCGCGCCGGCAACCTCTCCAGCACGGTCGACTCCCAGCCGGTCTCCCTGGAATTCAACACGACCACCGGATCGCTGCGTCCTGCCGAACCCTGGGGTGCGGTCCAGCGGGTGTCCTATGGTCTGCGCAATTCGGTCGATGGCGGGATCGGGGCGATGGACCTGTACCGTGGGGTCACCCGGAATCTCCTGGCGTTGTCCACGCCAGAGGTCGAGGACCAGCTCCTCTTGCGCGATGTCCTGCGCATGGACGTGGAATCGTTCGACGGGACGCAATGGCTGCCCCAGTGGGACACCACCGACACCTCGGGCGTCACCACCAATCTGCCCGTCGCCGTCCGCATCCGGCTCCAGCGCGGAGCCACCTGGGGCGCCGATTCCGGGCCCGTGGAATTGCTGGTCCCGATGAGCGCCCAGAGCCGGACCAATTCCACCAGCACCGTCGGAGGCTGACCGATGAAACCCCGCCCCGTCCGACACCACCGTTTCTCTGGCATTCCCCGGGGATCCATCGATCTCCCGGCCGATCCGCGCCCGTGTCCAAGGGTCGGTTCCGGCCCGGAGACACGCGCCTCGGTGCTGGTCGTCGTGCTCTGGATCACGGCCGGGCTCACGGCGCTGGTCCTGTACTTCGCGGCCTCCATGGGCCTCGAGCTGCGGGCTTCGGCCAACCGGGCGGCCGACCTGGCGGCAGGTCAGGCCATCGAGGGCGCGGCCCGGTACGTGGGTTGGGCCCTGGCGAATTTTGCCACCAACGGGATGATGACCACCAACGCCCAGTTCGTCTGCGAGGCCCTGCCGGTCGGCGAATCGCGGGTCTGGATCCTGGGCCGCAATCCGGCCGCCTCGGAAACGGGACTCAACCAGGTGGTCTTCAACCTCCAGGACGAGGCGGCCCGATTGAACCTCAACCGCGCCAACTCCAACGCCCTCGTGATGCTGCCCGGCATGACCTCGGAGCTCGCCGCGGCCATCGTCGACTGGAGGAGCACCAACGGGACCCTGCAGTTGGGGTATTCGAGCCTCGGCTACGACGCCAAGAGGAGCCCCTTCGAGACCGTCGATGAGCTTCGTCTCGTCCAGGGTCTCACGCTGGACCACCTCTATGGAGACGATCGCAACCAGAACGGCATCCTCGATCCGGGCGAACAAAGCCTGACCGGCTCCCTGTTCTCGACCCCGGGACTGCTCGACACCACCACCGTCTTCAGCCGGGAGCCCAATTTCCACGCCGATGGGACCCTCCTGACCAACGTCAACACCCGCGCCCAGATCCAGGGCCTGTTGGATTCGGCTTTCGGGACGGGCCGCAGTCGCGAGATCCTGGCCCGCCTCGGGTTCACCCAGAACCAGGGCCCGGGACAGGGTGGAGGGGCGGGGGCCGCCGCACCCAACTTCCCCAGTTTGCTCCGGTTCTACCTCAGCAGCGGCCTCAGCCAGGACGACTTCGAGCGCATAGCACCCGACCTGTGCGTCACCACCAACACCTACACCTATGGTCGGGTGAATCTGAACAGCGCGAATGCCACCGTCCTCACGGCGTTGTTCGTCGGGGCAGGTCTTTCCGAGGAGGTCGCCGGGGGGGCCGCCTCGACGCTGGTGCGTTACCGGGACCAGAATCCTTCGAGCCTCAACTCCATCGCCTGGATGGTGGCGGCCCTCGGTCGCGATCATCAGGTCGTAACCACTTTGGCCGGCCGCGATCTCCTTACGACGCGGAGCTTCCAATACGGAGCCGACCTGGTGGCCATCGGCCCCCTTGGGCGCGGTTACCGCAGGGTGAAGTTCATTTTCGACATCAGCGATGGATTCCCGAAGATCATCCACCGTCAGGACCTCAGCCGATTGGGCTGGGCATTGGGGGACCGTGTCCGCCAGCAGCTCCTTCAGCAGAACGGCCAGCAGGTCGGTCCGGTGACGATGGCCCAGAACACCCCATGATGAATCTCCTCAAATCGGGTTCCCGCCTGCGCAAGGCTCCCCAGGCGGTGCTGGGGCTCGCCTGGGAAGGTCGCCGCATCGAGGGCAGCCTCCTGCGCCGCACCCCGTCCGGGTTGCAGAAAGCGGCCGGGTTCGAGGCCGAATTGTCTGTCGACATCGATTCCGGCGACCCGGAGACGATCGCGCGCGAATTGCGAGCCCAACTCGATCAGGCCGGGATCCGTGAACGGTGTTGCGCGCTGGTCGTGCCGGTCTCGAGCCTGCTCGTGACGCAGACCGAGATTCCGGTCCTGCCCGAGGACGATGCCCAGAGCCTGCTGCTGCTCGAGGCCGAGAAGGGTTTCCACGCCGATTCCGCGACCCTCCAGATCGCCGATTCACGCTGCTCCCGGGGCGAGGCGACCCAATGGGTCACCCTGGCAGCGCTTTCCCAGGCTCGATTGGCTTCGCTGGAGCGCTGGGCAAGCGCCGCAAGGCTCAAGCTGGTCAGCATCTCCTCCACCCTGTGCGAGCTTCAGCCCGCCGGGGATCCCTCCGCCGACGGGGTGGTGGCGCTCCACCTGGGTTCCGGACCCGGCCCGGTGACCCTCCAGGTGAGCGCCGGTGGCGGCATCCTCGCTTTGCGCTCCTTCGAGGGGGTCGCCGAAGACGCCTCGGGTCAACCCGCCCTCCATGCCGAAGGCGTGGCCCGTGAACTCAGGATCACCCTGGGCCAGCTGCCGGAGCCCTGGAACGGTGCCATCCGCAAGGTCCTGATCTTCGGCCCGAGGGCCTTGGCCGAATCGTTGGCCGGTGCGCTCTCGGCTCGGTGGGCCGTCTCGGGCTTCCGTGTCGAGGTCCGGTCCCCCGAGATCCCCGGCCTCCCGCCGGCGACGGCCTCGGGCGTCTCGGCCGTCGTGGCCGCCCGGGTCCTGACCGCGCGACCGGCGGTCCTCGAATTCCTGCCGCCGAAGCCCTCGGCGATCCGGATGTTCCTCGCCCGACATGCCCAGGGTCCGCGACGCACCGTGTGGACGGTCGCCGGTGCGGTGACCGCGGTGGTCGCCTTGGCCTTCGCGGTCCAACAGGTGCAGTTGTCGCTCCTGGAATCGAGGTGGTCCGGCCTTTCGGGCAAGGTCCGAGAACTGGAGCGCATCCAGCAGGATCTCAGGCAATTCCGCCCTTGGACTCCCGAGTCGGCCCGGGGCTTGGCGATCCTGGAAGCGCTCACCAGCGCCTTTCCCGAGAACGGTTCCGTGACGGCCAAGGTCGTCGAGATCCGCGAATCCGGCGAGGTCGTCTGCAGCGGCACGGCCACCGACAGCCCCGCTTTCCTTGCGATGACCGCCCGTCTGAGCGCCCTGCCCGGGGTCAGCAAGGTGCACCACGATCAATCCCGCGGCGCCTCGCCGATGCAGTTCAATCTGACCTTCGTCTGGAACGGAGGAACGGCCCGATGAATCCCGCCCAACGTCAACGCCTCCTGATGATCGTGACCCTCGCCGCCGTGGGCCTGTACATCGCCGATCTGGTGCTCATCACCCCGCTGGGCCGACTGTGGTCCGAACGCTCCGCCCGCATCGCCACTCTCCGCCGGCAGGTGAGCGAAGGTCGGGCGCTGATCCAGCGGGAGCGCGGCCTGCGCGACCGTTGGGATCACCTGCGCACCAACGCGCTGCCCCAGGAGCCGTCCCAGGCCGAACAGCGTCTCTTGCGGGCCTGCGACGAGTGGGCGCGTTCGTCCGGGGCGCAGATCGTGGACCGCATGCCCCAGTGGAAAGGCGACGAGGCCGCCTACCAGATGCTCCGGTGCCGCCTGGAGACTTCGGGCTCGCTCTCCAGCCTGACCCAGTTCCTCCAGCGGCTGGAGGAAGGGCCGCTGGCCATCAAGCTCGACAGCCTCCAGCTGATGAGCCGCGATCCGGCCGGCCGCCAACTGACGCTGGGCCTCCAGGTCAACGGCCTCGTGCTCAACACCCCGGCCAAGCCATGAAGCATCCTCCCTCTCTCAGGACTGCCCTCGTCTGGGCCTGGCTGGTCACCGCAGGGATCCCCGCATCGGCCGCCTCGACGGACGCCCCGAGTCCGTCGTCCCCCGCGAAGACGAACCCGCCGCCCACCCTGGACGCCAAGGCGCTGGCCCGCAGGGTTGCCGATCTCAACATCTTCGATCCGGATCGCCAGCCTCGCGTCCGGGGTGAATCGCGTCCGGTCTCCAAGCCCAAGCCGGTCGTTCCCGCTGATGCGCCGGAGCTGGGTCTGGTGGGGGTGATGACCTTCGCGCGGGGCACCTTCGCATTCTTCGACGGCAACGCCTCCGAGTACCGGAAGACGCTCCAGTTGAACGCGGTCATCGCGGGGCACGCCGTGAGCGCCATCACCCCCCAATCGGTCACCTTGTCCGAATCCAACCGACCACCAGTCCAGCTGCGGGTCGGTCAACGCCTGCGGAAGGATTCCGAGGGAAACTGGCAACTCGTGTCCGTCGGCGGTGGCGAAGGCTTTGCCCGATCTGGCGGATCGAGCGGATTGAGCGGCTCGGCCGCGGGCGGCGGTTCCGCCCCGGGCACCCCGACCACCACCGAAGATCCCCCGGGATCGGATGAGATTTTGAAGCGGCTTTTGAAAAAACGGGAACAGGAGATGAAATGAAGACCTTGATCACTCGAGCGTGGGGCACCGCCTGTGCCGTGGGATGCCTGGCCGGAGGCCTGGTGGCCCAGGACGGCCCGGCCACAACCCCGGGAGCGAAGAATCTCGAAGCGAAGACCGCCGAGGCCAACGCACCTGTTTCGGTCGCCACCACCGCCGGATCTCCGGGAGGGGTGGCCACGGGTGCGCCTTCTGGCGGCCAGGGTTCGGGTATCCAGATGAATTTCCGGAACGCCCCGCTGGAGCAGGTCCTCGAATACCTGAGCGAGGCCGCCGGGTTCGTCATCGTGCTGGATGCCCCCGTGAAGGGCACGGTCAATGTCATCAGCGCCAAGCCGATGACCCAGGATGAGGCTGTCGATCTCCTGAACTCGGTCCTCAACAAGAACGGCCTGGCCGCCATCCGGGATGGCAGGACCCTGACCATCGTCGATCGCGCCACGGCCAAGACCCGGGACATCCCGGTGAAGGTCAACAACGACCCCCGGATGATCCCGAAGAACGACGAGATCGTGACGCAGATCATCCCGATCCGGTATGTCGAGGCCGATCAGCTGGCCAAGGACCTGGCCTCCTTCATCTCGCCGCAGGCGACCTTCGTGGCCAACTCGGCCGGCAATTCCATCGTGATGACCGACACCCAGGCCAACATCCGGCACATGGTGGAGATCATCAAGGCCATCGATTCCAGCGCCGAAGCCGAGACGGAGATCCGCGTGTTCCACCTCACCCATGCCAGCCCGACGGATGTCGCCACGGCCCTCTCCGGGGTGTTCCCCAGCAGCAGTGGCTCGGGTGGCAACAGCAGCCAGGCCCCTGTGCGTTTTGGTGGCGGTCCGTTCGGCGGCGGCGGTTTCGCGGCCATGATGG